>NZ_JAGIOS010000003.1:936309-1248412 GCF_017876815.1 Sinorhizobium meliloti
TGGCGATAGGCCGCGTCGAAGCCTTCCTGCTCCAGCTCAGCCTGCCACTGCGAACGATAGGTATCGGGTAGCCGCCTGTCTCCTGCGGCACGTAACAACAGCGGCGGCGCGAACGGGTAGTGCCGTTCATAGTAGGCGATCACGGCAGGATGGCACAGCAACTCCCAGACGAACTGGCCCTCAGGATCGCGCCAGATCTCCGCGCCCTCGGCCTGCAGTCCGCCGATATGGAGCGCTGACAGCGCTCCAAGCAGGAGGTCAAGTTGCTCCCGCCAAACCACGTCCTCCCCCTCTACAATGTCGTTCGCGATAACCCTGTGCGAACGGAACACTCTAAACGGATCGATAGCGCCTTGGCTGAACACCGGCTTTAGCCCCGCGACCTTTTCGCCCACTGCATAGGCATGCTCGACATCGCGCAGCAGACTGGTTGCATTTCGGGTCAGGCAGATCTCTGTCATGCCAGGTAGCTCGCGATAGCCGGGGCAGTTTTATCGCAACGGCGGACGGAGCAATGTCCATCCCGGGCCAGACGGTGTGCGGAGGATCCTCCAGGAAGCGCTGCACCATGACCACATTTTCCCCATCCCCAAAAACACCTGCCGCGCTTTGACCTGCGCATCCCAACCGTTCGCGAGTTCTTTGCTGGAATCCTCCATCAACTGGGTGAGAAAGGGGCTGCCCGGCTCCAGCCCGTCGAGCGAGAGAACGCCGAATTTGGTCAGGGCGGTCAGCGATGCGATCAGACGCGAGGCTATCCCGAGTTCCTTGCGCACTTTGTTAAGATAGGCTCCCATGTGCGCGGGTGCAAAGAGCTGCAGCCGTGTCTTGCCCGCCCAGGACGCCTGGTTGCGGATTGCATCTAGCAGCGCTCGGCGTGATACAGGCGCTCCAAGTGAATGGGCGATCACTGTTACTTTCGTCATACTCGCGGACAACCGATCCACCGAGCGCACGGCTGGCAAGCGCGTTCCACTCGGCGTTAGCCCCGGCCGCTTCGTCGAGGAAGTGCCTAAGGGTGCCCGCCGACATTTCTGGCTGGGCGCTGAAGCTGCGATAGCCGAAATAGGCTAGGTCGCAAGTCCTGGCCCGCGAGTCAGCTGCTAGTGCCGCTTCCGTACCGGCTCAGGTTTTCAATGCATTACCGCCGAAGCCATGCACAAACACCAGCAACCGCTGTGCCGGTTGTTTGGCGAAATAGCCAACCGATTCTGTCCCCACGGCAGCGCAATCGCAACAGAATGGATCAAGTCTCTGCCCCCGCATGTATCCCTGCGCCCAATGCCGGCGCGGTCCCATTAGAAGGATAGGACCGCCCGCAAGCCTTTGACCAGACTGCATCTTGGCCGCGGGCTGGCTCCGAATCACGTCACTCCCCGGACCGACAATTTGATCCGCCGCCTTTCCGTTGCAAGCTGTCAGAAACTCGCATATATTTCTGACAGGAGAATGGCGATGCAAAACCTGACGTCTCAGATCCTGGGCTATGCCGAACAAATGCCGGAAGGATCTCCCCTTTCGGCCAAGAGCCTTTTGCATCTCGGAAATCGTGCTGCAGTCGACCAGGCCCTTTCGCGGTTGACCGAGCGCGGAGAACTCATCCGGGCTGGTCGCGGCATCTACATGCGGCCCGTCAAAAGTCGCTTTGGCAGCCGGCCGCCGACGGTCGAGCAGGCCGTGGAGGCAGTGGCGCAGCAGCGCGGCGAGATCATCGTTTCCAGTGGCGCCGCCGCGGCAAACGCGTTGGGATTGACGACACAGGTTCCGGTCCGCTCCGTCTACCTGACATCCGGCCGCAGCCGAACCATGAATCTTGGAAAGCAGAGTGTCGAGCTCAAGCACGTGCCTCGCTGGCAGCTGGCTCTGGCCGACCGGCCGGCGGGCGTGGCGGTCCGGGCGCTTGCATGGCTCGGACCCGAAAAGGCCGAGGAGGCACTGTCGAGGATCAAGCGAAAGCTCCCGCCGGCCGAGTTTGGCGAGTTGGTGGCCGCAGCACCGCAGTTTCCGACGTGGCTCGCAAGAAGCGTGAACAGGGCTGCGCATGGCTGATCGTTTTCTGGCGCTGTCAAAAGACGACAGGCGTGAGGCCTTGGCTGTCGCAGCCGCCCGCACTGGACGGCCCATTCATCTGCTGGAAAAGGATGTCTGGGTCGTCTGGACACTCGAGACGCTCTACTCGTCAAAACTTGGCGAGCACCTGGTGTTCAAGGGTGGCACCTCGCTCTCGAAAGCCTATGGCGCCATTCGACGGTTTTCGGAAGACATCGATCTGACTTACGATATCCGGGCTTTGGCTCCCGATCTTGTCGGTGACAATGACGAGGCACTGCCGAAAACCCGTAGCGAGGAGAAGCGCTGGACCAGCGAAGTGCGAAAGCGCCTTCCTGTCTGGGTGGCCGAGTCGGTGGAGCCGGTCATTGCAGCGGCAGTGCGCGGCCAATCCCTTCCCGCACGGATCCGCATCGAGGGCGATACGCTCTATCTCGACTACGAAGCCGTGAGCAGCGGATCAGGTTATGTCGCACCGAGCGTCATGCTTGAGTTCGGAGCACGATCGACCGGTGAGCCGGCCAGCATCCGCGATGTGGGTTGCGACGCCGCGGGTCATGTCGATGGTGTTGAATTCCCGAAGGCAAGCCCACGCGTCATGCATGCCGAGCGGACATTCTGGGAGAAGGCGACCGCGATCCACGTCTTCTGCCTGCAGGAGCGCCTCCGCGGCGATCGGTTCGCGCGCCACTGGCATGACGTCGTCCGGCTGGACGATGCCGGTTTTGCCGACAAGGCTTTTGCTGAACGGCAGCTTGCCAATGCGGTGGCTAAACACAAATCCATGTTCTTTGCGGAAAAGGCGGCCGACCGGTCACCGATCGACTACGCCGCAGCCGTCGACGGTCATCTGGTTCTGACACCGTCCGGAGATGGTCTCCGCGCGCTCAGTGAGGACTATGCAAAAATGGTCGACGACGGCCTTCTGCTTGGGGATTCTGAACCGTTTGAGCAGCTGATCGAGCGATGCGCGCTCATTCAGGAGCGGGCAAATAAGGTCGGTACGACAGAATAGTCGTAATCGTAGGCGGCAGCTTCGCCATGTCTCAATGTTTGCGGTCGCCCTTGTCACCCTGGCCGGGCTTGGCATCGTGTTTCGCATCTCGGCGGGCATCGGCCGACAGCGACCGCGAGACGTCGTCGCTCTCCTTGAACTTGCCCTCCTTGGCGACGGACATAGCGTTTGTCGGTCAGCGCACTGCCGCCAATGCTAACCGCGGCGTCGGCCGCCAGAAGGCAGCCAAGCCCGCGGCGAAAGCAAAGCAGGCCCAGGCGCCGGCGCGGCGAGCCAGTTGATCGGAGGTCGCCATGGCCCTGCGTTCCTATTGGAAAGGCTATCTCAAACTCTCGCTCGTCACCTGTCCGGTGCAGATGATGCCGGCGACCTCCGAAAGCGAGAAGGTCCGCTTTCATACCCTCAATCGCCAGACCCAAAACCGCGTCGTCAGCCACTACGTCGACTCCGTGACCGGCAAGGAGGTCAAGGAAGAGGATGAGGTGAAGGGCTATCAGCGAGGGGAGCACGAATACGTTATTCTCGAAGACGAGGAGCTTGAGAACGTTGCTCTCGAAAGGACCAAGACGATCGACATCTCCACATTCACGCCGCGCGATAGCATAGAGTGGATCTGGCTCGACACACCCTATTATCTCTCGCCCAACGATCCTGTCGGACAGGAGGCATTTTCCGTGATCCGCGACGCGATGGAGGCGCAGAACATGGTCGGCATATCCCGGCTAGTGATCTCACGCCGCGAGCGTGCCGTCATGCTCGAGCCACGTGGTAAGGGTATCGTTCTGTGGACGCTGCGCTACGGAGACGAAGTTCGCGATGAAGACAGCTATTTCGAGGCGATCGGCGATGAACGGGCCGATTCCGAGATGATGCCGCTCGTCCAGCAGTTGATCAAAAAGCAGACCAAGGACTGGACCCCGAAAATGGTCCCCGACCCGGTCCAGGAGCGGCTGCTCGAAATCATCGCAGCCAAGAAGAAGGCGTTGAAGCCGCAGAAGGCCCAGGGCAAGACAGCACCTTCGTCGTCGCCGAGCAATGTTGTCAGCATCATGGATGCCTTGCGGAAATCAGTCGCGGCTGAGAAACGGGCGACCAAATGAGCCGTCGTGCCAAACCTTTGCTGCAGGACGATTCCGTCGCCAAGTCCAAACCGGCCCGGCCGCGCGATCCGGCACAACCCAATCTTCCGTTCGACCCGATGCCCGAGCGCATCGAGCCGTGCCTGGCGCTCCTGAAGCCGGTCCCGCCGAAAGGCCCGGATTGGGTGTTCGAGGTGAAGTGGGACGGCTATCGCCTGGCAATCCATATCGAGCCGAAAGGTGTCAGGATCATCACTCGCGGCGGTCACGACTGGACGCATCATTTCCCGGCAATCGCCGAGGCCACCAGCAAGCTCGGTGTCGGGACCGCGATCCTCGATGGCGAGGCCGTCGTGCTCGATGAGGAAGGACGGTCCGATTTCGGGGCGCTGCAGCGCTCGCTCGGCGGACGCGGTGGCAAGCGTTCGTCGACGGAGTCGGTGTTTTTCGCTTTCGACCTGCTCTATTTCGATGGCCACGACCTGTCGGGCACCGAACTCTCCGTGCGCCGGCATCTGCTTGAGGGCTTTCTCGACGGCCCCACTGGCGCGATCCAGTCGTCCGAGGAAGTGTTCGGGGATGGCGCACTTCTCGAGAAGGCTTGCTCCATGGGCCTCGAGGGGATCATCGCCAAGCATCGGGATCGGCCCTATCGCTCCGGCCGCACCGGCGACTGGCTGAAGATAAAATGCCTCCAGAGCGAAAGCTTCATGATCGTCGGCTACGAGCAATCGCTGACCGCCCGCGGAGGGCTTGGCAGCCTGCTTCTCGCCGGTCGCAAAGGACATGACTGGATTTACGTTGGCTCCGTCGGAACCGGGTTTAATACGAAGGATGCCGAGTATTTGCGCAAGACGCTCGACCGGCTGAAGACAAGTAAACCGGCCGTGCCGCTCAAGGGCAAGAACCTGGTGTTCGCCCAGCCGACCTTGATCGCGGAGATCGAGTTTCGTGGCCCATGACGGGAGCCTGCGCCACGCATCCTACAAGAGCCTTCGCGAGGTTCAGGACAATGCCGCGGTGTTTGACATGAGCGAACGGGCGACCCTCTGAAAGGCAGGGTGGCGAGCCGGCCACGAATGACTCGCTACCAGAGCTCCTCCTCGACCGCCTCTTTGATAGCGCCGACGATATAGTTGACGAGCCCGCCGCCGGCCGCGTCCACCAGCATGTCGCGGCTGATGCCCTCCTTCTCCGCATCAGCGAGAAGATCCTCAACCAGCCTCGCCGCGTCGCTCTGCTGCGTGCCGCTGTCGATATGCTCCGATTTCCAGCGTTCAAGGAATTGTTCAGGCTTCATAGCTTGGACCTCCTGACGTGGCGAACCCTTAGGAACGGAAATGGTTCTCAGTATGACGCCACCGAGCTTTAGGAAAACCCGACTGACAAAAGAACAGGGCGCTCGACCCTTGCGGGGAGCGCCCTGTCGGACCCGGACGACCGCGGCAGACAAGCTGCTCGGCAAGGCGATCATCGATACGGGTGGTGAGCGATAGATGATGGCCGGCTGCGCGCATTTCAAGGTCCGTCGACACGCTGGAGTTCGAAGAAATAGATCCGCTCGTCATTCCTGATGGACATCGCGCCCATGATCCTGTCCGCATGGATCCGCCGGAAGTGGTCGACGATCGGCTGGTGGTCATAGACCATGGCCGCGCTCTCGACGCCGCCAAACACCATTGTCTTCAAGGAAGCGACCGGACCCTTCGCCCGCAGCCGGCGTTGCAGGTAGGAAAACAGGTTTCGCGCGACGCGCATCCTGCCAACTTCATGAAAACGCAACGCCAGCCGAAGCGGGATCCACTTCGGATCAATGGCAACCAGCCTCCGGTCCCCCGATCGAAACAGCAAGGCATCGACGCGCATGTCGGGCGTGAACCGTTTGCCGAACCAGCTGAGATTTTCGAGCACACCGTCGAATGGATGCCCCGTCGGGATGCCGTGTCCTTTCCACAGCCCGACCAGTTCGCGCGGCGCGATGGGCGGCAGGCTTCGGAACTCCTCAAGCGCTGTCTGCTGGTCTTTCACCGGGAGCATTCTCCCTTCTCCTTGCGCTCTCTGGCCCGACGCCTGGACTGGGCGTCGCGCCGCGCGATCCGCAGTTCCCCCAGATCAGGTATCCACCAGCCCCGTTCGAGCTCGTGCTCGTTCGGCGGCGTTCGGGCAGGCCAGGTCGTCACCAGTTCTTCCAGGGAACCCAATCGCCACGACGCCCAGACATATTCCTCGCTATTTGCGGCGCGGAAGTAGAACGCGGTGACTGTCGCCGGATCGGCCAGCTCGCCGTCGGTGCCGAGGAAGAAGACCACGCCGACATGCGTGCCGATGGCGCGGTCGGAGGGCGGAGCATCATCGGCAGGAACGGGATAGCGTTTCCGACGGCGCTCCCTCATCCTCGCCTTGGATGCCTCGTCTTGTTGCGTCCCCTTGATCGCCTCGCGCCGGGCCCGGCGTGCTTCCGGCTCACTGCGCTCGGCCGCCGCCTCGATCGTGGGCCATCGCCTCCGCAGTTCATCGAACGAGCGGTAAGGAACGGTCCATAGCCGGCGATCGGCGTCCCAGCGTGCGTGCGGAATTTCCCGGATCTCGTTGACGACCGTGCGTGAATAGGGCGTCTGGATCTGTAACGTGGCGGGCGTCGCCTCGAGATAGCGACTTTCGATCGGATCGAAGGCGAATGCGTCCCTGCCCTTCTCATCAGCGAATCTATCGGCCTCCGCTTCCATCTCGGCCAGCCAGCGGCTGATGCGCTTCTCGGCAGTGCGACCCGGCACGAACCAGGCATTCAGTCTGTCGCTCCAGCGCGCCCGCGGGAACGCCTCCCGAAACCGCGCGAGCGTGATGCGGTCATGCGGCAGGTCGGTTGTCGCACCCACACGGGTGGAGGTGGAAGATTGGTCTTTCGTTTCTTCGTCCATCGGCCATGGTCCGAGCCAGCACCCCTGGTGCTCACGCAGCCCGTCTTGATTTTCCGAGGCGCTTGATCGCCTGTTCGAGCGGCCGCTCGCCATCACAATAGTCTTGCCAGGCAGTGGTTTTCGCAAGCAGCGCCGGCACGGTGCGGACGGTAAACCGCTTCGGGTAGAGATCGGACTTCACCTGCGTCCAGTTGAGCGGCATCGAGACTGTGGCGCCGGGCCGTGCGCGCGGCGACAGTGGCGCCACGGCGGTCGCCATGCGGTCGTTGCGGAGATAATCGAGGAAGATCCTTCCGCCCCTGAGGCTCTTGCTCATCTTGATGAGATAAAGATCGGGATTATCGCGCGCCATTTGCTCGCAAACGTCATGCGCGAATCCCTTAGCCTCGGCCCATGACAAAGGCTTGCGCTTATTCACAGCGAATGGCGTGACGACATGCAATCCCTTCCCGCCGGTGGTCTTGCAGAAACTGACGAGGCCGAGCTCGTCGAGCCGGTCACGCATTTCCCGCGCGGCCGCGACCACTGTCGCAAACGGCACGTCGGGACCAGGATCGAGATCGAACACCAGACGGCCGGGCACTTCCGGCTTGCCGGGTTCGCAGTTCCACGGATGTAGTTCGATTCCGCCGATCTGGGCGATCGCCGCGAGCCCTTCGATCCGATCGATCTGAAGGTAGGGCTTCTTGTCCCCGAAGACTTTCACCAGTTTGAGCAGATTGGAGGTGCCTGGCATCGCATGGCGCTGGAAGAACTGCTCGCCGCCAATGCCGTCGGGCGCTCGAATGATCGAGCAGGGCCGGCCCTTGATGTGATCGATGAGCCAGGTTCCGACGGCTTCATGGTAGCGGACGAGATCTTCCTTGGTCACGGGTTCGCCATCGCCGGCGTCCGGCCAGAGTGGCTTGTCGGGACTGGAGATGAGGACGCCCATGACCTCGGCCTTGGCGCCCTTGCGCCGCACCGGTCTGGTCTTGACGGACGGCCCAGGCTCGGGCGTGTCGGTCTTGGCGGGCGGTGACGGCTTCTCGGCCTGGACCTCTTTCGCCGGCTTGTCCTCGCGCAGGCCTTTGAAGGCTGCCTTACGAACTAGGCCGTCGGCCGTCCAGCCGGCGAACTCGATCTCGGCAACGAGCTCCGGTTTCAGCCAGGTGACTTCCTTCTCCTTTTTCGGCGCACCGATGCCGGTGAAGGGTGACTTCGATGCTTCCAACGCCTTCAGCTTGGGAAAGAACCGCTCGACCTTCGCGGCGCCGAAGCCCGTGCCGACCCGGCCGACATAGACGAAGTGATCGCCGCGGTGAACGCCGACCAGGAGAGATCGAAACTTGCCGTTGGTCGTAGCATAGCCACCGATCACCACCTCATGACCAGCCCGGCATTTCGACTTCGCCCAGGTGTCGGTGCGGCCCGATTGGTAGGGCGCATCCATCTGCTTGGAGACGATACCTTCGAGCGACAGCTTGCAGGCGGAGCGAAGCACCGCGTCACCGCCGGATTCGAAGTGATCGACGTAGCGGATACGCGGATCGTCGCTCCCGGCCGCGAGGAAGTCTCCGAGCCGCTTCTTCCGCTCGACCAATCGCATCGACCGCAAGTCCTCGCCGCCATCAAACAGCAGGTCGAAGGCGAAGTAGACAAGGTTGCCGGTCTTGCCTTCCGAGAGCGCGGCCTGGAGTGCTGCGAAATCGGGCGCGCCATTGTCGTCGAGGGCGCAGATTTCGCCATCAATGATGCAATCGGGCAATTCGGACGCAGCATCGGCGATCTCTGGATATTTCGCGGTCCAGTCGAGACCCTTGCGCGTCTTCAGCGTCACCTTACCGTCGGCAACCCGCATCTGGATCCGATAACCGTCGAACTTGATCTCATGCAGCCAGTCGTCGCTGGCCGGCGGCCGCGCAAGCGTCTCGCAGAGCTGCGGCTCGATAAAATCCGGCAGGTCGGCTGCCGTGGAGGTCGCGAGATCCCTGCGAGACCCCTTCTTGCGCTCTTCCGCTGCCAAGCCATGCTTGCTGTCCCAGACGGCATCTGCCTCGACATCCGCGTTCGCCATCATGAACGGTCGCGGCTTGCGGCCCGTGCCCTCGGCGATCTGCTCCATGCTGCGGGCGGAGGCGATGGAAGTCGCGTTCTCCTCCAGGATTGCCGCGCCGTTCTCGTCAACGGAGTAATCGTCACGATGTTTGATGAGCAGCCAGTTGGTCCGCTTGCCGCCATCGCGATCGTTGCGCATCCGCACCAGGACGAAGCTGCCATGCAGCCGCTTGCCATGAAGCGTGAACTTGAAGTCGCCCTTCTTCAGGGCCTCTTCAGGCGACTTCCTACCTTCTGGCTCCCAATAGCCGCGGTCCCATAGCATGACCGTGCCGCCGCCATACTGGCCCTTTGGAATCGTGCCTTCGAAGTCGCCATAGTCGAGCGGGTGATCTTCGACTTCGACGGCCAGTCGCTTGTCACTAGGATCGAGCGATGGGCCCTTGGTCAACGCCCAGCTCTTGAACACCCCGTCCAGTTCAAGCCGCAGATCATAGTGAAGCCGGGTGGCGTCGTGCTTCTGGATCACGAACCGCCGGCGGTTCGACTGCTTGACCTGAGCCTCGCCGCTTGGTTCTCTGGTCTTCTTGAAATCGCGCTTGGCACGGTATTTCGAAAGATTGTCAGCCATTGGTGTCGCGGACCCTTCCAGTGATACGAGGCGGTGTCTGCCTCCCGATCGTCGATGTTCACAGATGACAACGCCGGCGGCGGCCCGTAGTTTCGCGGGGCACGTGGGTCCTGATCGGTCGAACAGTTGATATCGCGGTAAAGGCTGGTATGTTCCCTATTTGTTTTCGGCGCCCAGATCAGCTTCTTCATTTTGAGCGTATCGGCCACGATGATTATTCCTAATTCACGCCGAACTCGCTTACACGTTGCGGGTGCATGGGCATGTAGATCCATCTTACCAAGCAAACAAAGGGGGAACTGTTTGCGCCTCGCAGCGTTCGGCGAGATAGCATCGCGCGAGGATCTGGCATGGAATCGGCTACTATATTGCTTGCGGACGACGAAGCACTGCTCCTGATCGAGTTAGAAGGCGCGCTCGCAGATGCCGGGTTCCTCGTTCTAGCGGTAACCAGCGGCCTGAGGGCGATAGAACTCCTAAACTCTGCAGATTCCGAAATAGCAGGAGTGGTGACTGATATTCGGTTCGGTTCGTTCCCTGACGGCTGGGAGGTCGCGCGCGTAGCGCGAGAGAACGATGCGGATATGCCCATCGTTTATATCAGTGGACATGGCTCGCTTGACTGGCAGTCACAGGGTGTCTCGAACAGTCTCATGCTCGAGAAGCCGTTCCGCTTAGAACATTTAGTGGCGACAGTTTCTCAGCTGCTCGATGCCAGACCACCGTTGGGCTCAGCTTGATGGCCAAATCGAGAGTTCTTGTTCAGCCAACCTCCACCATCTGGCGCAATCGGTCCCGCTCACGCACGCCGGACAGGTAGATGGAAAATAGTGCTGTTGCGATCCGTGCAGCAGCTTCGCAGTCGCGGGGAAGCCCTTTGTCCGTGAGAATTTCGGTGAAAACTTCATCCAGTAATTTGATGCCATCAGGCAAAATCGTATTTGCCTGTTCGTAGTGCCTCAACATCGCGCTAACTCCTCATGGCCCAAAGGTCCGCCGCCTGAGCAGAGGTACCTCGGATAAAATAATGCACCTGATCCAAGGCACCTGGTAAGAAGAGGCTTTCGCGACTTCGCTCTTGGAGGAAGTGTCATGCGCTCGGCCGGATAGGGCCCTTTGCAGCGTTCTGGGGTACTTCCAGTCGGCCTTCAGCCATAGTTCGATTTCCTCCGGCTCGGTCGAGATAACGGGCATCGATTTGCCGCAACATTCCAAGATGGCGGCCGCATCGCCAGATGAATGTCCTTTCAGGAGGCGTTGGGTCCCCACCGCTCGGAGATCGCCGCGGACGTCGCCAACTATACGGACATCGCCCCCATCGTGCAGATCAGCGAAGTCGTTGAAGGGTAGAGAGGCTTCGGCGCGTCAGGCGTAGCCGTTGAACTTTCCGGGATAGGCGTAGTGCTGGCGCACCGACCCATGGTGACGTAGCCAGCGGCGATCCGGGACGATGATGTGGGGGCTTTCGAGCTGAGTTAGGCCGGTAAAAGCAAATGCAAAAGCAGCGTCCCCGAAAGGGCCGAGGATCTGCGGTTTGAGGGAACGAACCTGGGCTTGCGTGGTTATTTTTTGCGAGTTTACCGACGAGGCGGCGGCTGCCTGTTCTGGGCGCGATTCCGCGAACGGGAGCAACTCTATGGCGCAGAGTACCAAGCGTAAGCTGATGAAGGTGAGCGACATTCCCGCCTTCGTCGATGAGATCGTCGAGACGGGCTGCGACATCTGCGCGGTCGGCCACGACAAATACGTCCTCGGAGACGCAGACCTGTCACCCGACGAATATGAAAAGGTACGCCGTAAGCTGGACAAGATCGAAGATAACTACGGCGACCGTGACTTCCTCAGGTTGGAGATCGTGGCGCACCTTCGGTCGATCGGGCGGTACATAGACGTTGGTGCAGACGGAGCTGGTTAGGTACGGGACAGCGCAAGGGCGACGCGGTCGTCGAGCCCGTGCTAGTCGCTGAGGTTGAATATCCCGCCTGGACCGATGACGGGAAGCTGCGGCACGCTTCCTTCAAAGGCATCAGGCCGAGAGAGGATGACGCGACAGTACTTGAGTTATGGTGATGCTGAAGCCGTACCCTTCGGGTGCGACAATAGCGTCCTAAGCGCGCCGTGCCGGCGACCACTTCCCGGGTTTCCCGGTCATCTTTGGATCCATCAGAGTATCTGTCCCTGCCCTAGGATCTTTGCCGGCGGCTCTGTTTCACCCCAAGCATTCTCCGCAATTCGCGGTCAACGGACGTGCCCTTCATTGACGCTGAGCGTAAAGTGGCATCAGGCGGGTCGAACGCCGGCGTCATTCCTTCCCATCCAGCACGATCTTCAACGTTCTGATGATGTCGGCCGCGTCCAAGAGGACGTCTCTGATCTCCGCCGCAGATAGGCCGCGGGCGCGTGCCGAGGCGACTTGGAGATCGATCACAACGTCCCGGGAGCGGTGGCTGCCTGCGATGCCCGTCTGTCTGCGCATGTCGCGGATCGTGTCAATCGAACGGTCAAGCAGCCGGCTTATCTCGTACGGACTGAGCTTGTCCGTTTCGTTTGCGGCTCTGATTAGTTCGGCGATGAAAGCGGTCGTGAGGCTCATTGGTACTTACGCCCAGCCGACGTGCTCGCGCTTTGCAAGCTTCAGGAAAAGGCCGAACCAAAACCGATACTCATCGTTCTCACGACCGTCGTAAGCCTCCAGCGCGCAGTAAGCGATAGACATCGTCGCGCCCGAGACGGGCGATCCGATTTCGGTGCGTTGCAGCGTGCCCTTGCTCACTCTTCGATGATGCCGTACGGCCCATAGGCGGCGCGCCAAAGTGCACCGTAGCGCTTCTGCCGCCCCATTGCGATTTCGCCGTTGGCATTAAACGTACCGCTTGCGATCTCCGCCTGGCGGAACTCGAAGCCTTCCGGCAGGACGATGCGGGCGCGATGGGGGGCGCCGGTCACGGGATTCCTGATCGGCTCGAGTTCGAGTTCGAGATGGCCGTCTATGCGAAAGCCGCCGGTGCGTTTCTCTATGTCGCTGTGAAACTCGATCGGGGCGAAAATCGGCTCGAGCTCTTGGGCGATGGTGGAGCCATAAATATTGAAGACGGTTGTCGGCTCCTGTTCCTTGCCGCCGAGTATGGTGAACAGGGCATCGATCTGCGCCTGGTTCGCATTGGCATCGAAGAACCCGCGTACGACGCCGCCGCCCTCATGCACGGGTCCAGGCCAGCGATAGACGGCAGCAACCTTGAGCCCATCGAGCCGCAGATCGCCGAACCATCCCTCTTCGATAAGCATGCATTCAAGACCTTCGCACAGGCCCTCGGTCGGCTTGCCGTTGAATTCGCACGGGCAGCCGTAATCGCAACTGCACGATGCTATCTTGGGGCCCTTGATCCCCCAATCAACATAGGCCATGGCAACACCCCCGATTGTTCCCGGAAAGGCAGAATGTATCAGATACTGCTTCGACCGGCCAGGAACGCCGTGACTGTCCAGCGGATCGCTGAAGCCCTTGCAAGCCGCCGGACTGTTGCCCGACGGCTTGGCACCGCCAACTCGAAGCTCCATGGGCTCTTATCTGGTATGTTGTATCATCATGTCCGGACCGCCACCTTCTCCCTACGAAGAAAAGGCAGCTCGCGTTTCCCGATGATACATTATGCGATTTTTTTGGCCAAGAACATGGACGTGCCTTGCAACAGCTCGACCACGGCGGCTGATGCTGCGTGTTCGACGTCGAGGCCTATTTGTCGCGGCTGCAACGCGGGTGAAGGCTGAGAGGATTGCCCGACAACAACTGACGACCCTGCCCGCACCATCGTTAATCATCGCGGAAGTGGGTTACGGACCCATTTCCGGAAATTGTTCTGGCGGAAGATCTGAACTCAAGAGGCATCTGCCATGACCAACGGGGCCAACAATACGTCCATCATCATAGATAATCTGGCCACGACTGACAGTTTTCTTCACCGCCCCGGAGAACCGTGTTCCGATATAAGCGCTGTGCCGATTTCGATAGAACAAGTCGTCCGCCTTTAAAATGAAGTTCTCCTCTAGGTCGATGAGGACGAAGTCTGCGTCCGCGCCGGGAACCAGGTTGCCCTTTTGGTCATCGAAACCGAACAGCCGGGCCGGCGCCGCAGCCATCATGCGCACGAGTTCGACGAGGCTTAGGTTGCGCTTGCACACCCCTTCCGTCAGCATGGCGGGTAAGCTGGATTGGAGACCGGAAATGCCGCCCCAAGCAGCAAAGATATCCTTCTCGCCGACCGTCTTCTCCTCCAATAGGCAAGGTGAATGGTCTGAGGCGATGACGTCAATCTCACCTGCCAGAACCCGCTCCCAAAGAGCCTCCTTCTCATCGGCCCGGCGCAACGGCGGCGCACATTTGGCGACTGGTCCAAGGCGAACTAGATCCTCACTGTCGAAGACGAGATAATGGGGGCATGTTTCAGCGGTAACATTGATCCCCTTGCTCTTTGCACGACTAATCCGGTCGACTCCCGCAGCGCAGGAGACGTGCACGATGTGGAGCCTTGCTCCCGTTGCACCGGCCAGCGCTATCGCTTCATCTATGGCCGCGAGTTCGGCTTCTATCGGCCGGGCCTCGCCCCAAGCGTCCGGATCTCGGCGCCCCTTTGCCCGCAAGCCGGCGGTTAGGCTCAGCGTCATAGCTTCGTCTTCAGCATGCACGGCAACGAAGGAGCCAAGGTTGGCAATACGCCTCATTCCTTCCCCGAGGATGCGGGCATCCGAACGGGCGAAATCAGTTGCTGTGACCATGAACGCCTTGAAGCCGACCACCCCACCACGCCTGAGATCAGCAAGGTCATCCAGGTTGTCGTCGACCAGTCCTCCCCAGAGGGCATAGTCGATATGGCTTTGTTTGGCGGCTGCCTTCTTCATGACGAGTGCAGCGGCGTCGATAGTGGCCGGCTGGGCGTTCAGTGGCATTTCCACAAAGGTCGTGATGCCACCCGCAGCGGCCGCTCGGCTTCCGGTCTCGAAGCCCTCCCAATGACCGCGTCCGGGCTCGGAAAAATGCACATGGGCGTCGACCAGTCCGGGAAGCAACAGCAGACCGCTGGCGTCGATAATCTGCCGGGCGGCGATGTCCCGTTGGCCTACCACCAACTCATCGATTCGGCCGTTCGACACACTGATCCCACCGTCGAACGTGCGCTCCTCAGTAACGACCGTGGCATTGCGGACAAAGAGGTCGCACATAGCTGTACCTTGGAAAGTGGTCATCGCGTCGATTGACGGGTTACCTTTTCTGTCGCGCGCAACCGGCCGTTTGCGCTCAAAATTGGATGAACTCACGTTCTTGTCACTTCATAGCTGGGAGGGAAGATCGATTGAACCGCAGGGTGTCGCCATGTACGGCGCGGATACTGGGCCACCAGTCTCTCGAACTGGGCTCCGGCACGCGCATGGGCTTCGGCGAAATCAAAACCGGGAATTGTACCTTCTGACATGACACGACGCCCGGCGATGAAGACGGTGCGGACGTCGCTCCCGTTCGCCGACGCCACTAGGCCAGCGATGGGGTCCCTCACGTGGCCGAGATGGTGAGCGGCGAGATCGATGACCACGATGTCGGCCGCGGCGCCGGCCTGCAGGCGGCCGAGATCTGGGCGGCCTAGCGCATCAGCTCCGCCCAATGTCGCTACATCGTAGAGATCGGCCGAGCTGGGGCTGTCGAGCTCTCCACCCATTACCCGGCCTAGCATGAGCCCGATCTGCATATTAAGGATCATGTCCGGCGGCCAGGTGTCGGTTCCCATGCCGAGACGCAAGCCCGCTCGCCGCAGATCGCCGAAGTGGTTCAATGCGGCACCGTGGCGCGCCATCACCAAAGGGCAATGCACCACTGTGGCACCCGAGTCAGCAATGATGCGGAGACCTTCACGGTCGGTATGCGTGCCGTGCGGGAGCAGTGCCCGCTCGGACAGGAAGCCGATGTTATGTAGCCATTCAGCCGAGCCCGTTCCGAAGCGACCGCGAATCGTTTCCACCTCGAAAGTAGATTGACAGCAGTGAAGGCGAACTGGCACGCCGAGGTCGCGCGCGACACCAGCCGTCCGTTTCAACAAGTCCGCGGTCCAGTACTCAACGCGATCCGGGGCCAGCATGGCGCGCACCAACCCCCCATGGGTGTTGTCGTGAGCGGCGCAGAAGGCAATTGCCGCGTCCAAGCCGGCGCGTCCCCGAGCCGCGTCGACCTCGACTGTGAGCGTGCCGTCGGCTTCAATGACCGAATGGCCAGCGCGGAACGCCGGACCGAGATACACGCGCAGGCCTAGGTCCGCAGCGCTTTCCGCGGCGGAGGCGAATTCCTCGGGCGTTTCGTTCCAAGCGCGGTAGAAAAGAGAGGCGATTGGCAGCGCCGTGGTGATGCCGTTCCGAATTAAGTGGGCAAAGGCGTAGCGTTTCTGAAATGCAAGCTCCTCGGGCGTTAGCATTTCCACGGGCCCCTCCTCGACATAGTCGCGCGGCCAAACGCGCCCTTTTTTCCAGCCGGGCTGATGGTCGAGGCCAAGAACGCCTGTATCGATGTCGGATAGAGCGTCGAGATCGATGAAGCCAGGCCCAATCAGTGCCATACCGAAATCGAACCTACGAGCGGTCGGTCCGTCATAGCCGTGACCGACAAACAGAATGCGATCGTTCTCGAAGACGACCTCGCCGTTTTCGTAGAGGACATGGCGCCCGTCACGATGTCCGGCGACCCAGCGGGCAGTAAGTAGCGTCGCGCCCGCCATTCGAAGACCATCCTCATGCGACATGGGGCAGATCTCGGGCGAGAGTACCTGTGCGAACGAGGATGCGACCGCGGCGGATCACCGTACGCTTCTGCGGCGTCAGCGCCACCGCTTCCGCCAACGTACGCCCTTGCACCAGGACCAGGTCGCCGAAATCGCCATCGGCAAATCCGTAGCCGGTAAGATTAATGGCTTCCGCGCCGCCAAAGGTACAGACGCGCGCCGTCTCCTCCAGATCAGCATCGTTCGTCATGCCATTACGTTGTGCCAAAAATCTTGCGCGCTCGAGCATGTCACCGTTGCCCCATGGCTCCCAGGTCCCCTGGATGCCGTCCGAGCCGGACGCGACGACGAGGCCGCACTGCCGCATAAGACGCAAGGGGAGCGCCGGCGCCGACGGACTACCAACGGTCATCACCGCAATGCGTTCCGCCGCCAGCTCCTCGATCACCGCCCGCTGGCGAGCTGTGTCCAGCATGCCGAGGCAATAGCCATGACTGATCATTACCTTGCCCTGCATCGCATGAGCGCGGGCGCGCTCCACGATAAGCTCGAGACAGAATGCGCCAAGCTCGCCGAGTTCGTGCAGGTGAATGTCTATAGGTTTGGCATGGCGCTCAGCCAGCGCGAACATGGCATCGAGGTGGCGCACCGGATCGCGATCGATCGTGGCGGGATCGATGCCGCCGACGATGTCGGCACCGGCCTTCATCGCCGCATCCATAAGTTCAAGCGTGCCCTCGCATGCGAGCATGCCGCTTTGTGGGAAGGCGACGATCTGCACATCGGCCAGGTCGCGGAGAGCCTCACGCGTCTCCAGCACGCCCTCGATATTGGCAAGGCCGATCTCGGTGTCGACGTCGACGTGGCTACGAATGGCCAGGACGCCGTGTTCCAGGGTCTGAAATATCTGGCGAGCGGATTGCCGGCGCGCGTCGATACCAAGGTCGCGTTTGGCCTTGCGATCCGCCAGAATGCGGTCGTTGCGGTTCGGGGCGATGCGGTTCTCGAACCAGTCCATGCCGATCAGCGTCTTGTCGAGATGGGTATGCGCTTCGACGAGACCGGGCAGCGCGATGTATCCGGCAGCGTCGATTTCCTCCGACGGCCGGTCACCGCCGGGCGCGCCGAAACGGCCGCTGCGGATGACGAGATCGACGGGATCCTTGCCGAACGGACGTGCGTTCCGGATGAGAAGGTCGTGTGTCATGGCATTCTCCTTTCGGCGGTCAGACGAGTCTGGCGCGCCATCGCGCGACGGAAGGCCTTTTCTGCCCGGTCGAGGATCGCGCCCTCATCGGCGTCGACCAGTTTACGCCCGCGCATCAACACACGGCCGCCAACGATGGTCGTGTCGACATCCGCGCCGTTGGCGAAGCGCGCGAGACGTTGCACCGGATCGACCGGCGGCCACAGATGCGGCTGGCGCATGTTGATCAGCAGGATATCGGCGCGCTTGCCGACTTCCAGCGAGCCGATCTCATCGTCCATGCAGAGTGCCCGGGCGCCCGCGATCGTCGCCATTTCGAGAAGCTGGAGGGGCGGGAGCACGGCGTCGTCGCGGAAATGGCGGGCGTGATAGCGATGCGCCTGGAACATGTTGCGAAACATATCGAAGGAGCGGTCGGGCGCGGCGGCATCGGTGCCCAGCGAGACGGTGACGCCGTCCTGCATCAATTCCGGTGCAGGGCAGCGGCCGGAAACGGACATCAGTGCGCTCGGATTGTGCGCCACCTTGGCGCCGGTGCGCTTTAGCACGGCTCGGTCTTCCTCGGTGAGGTCGATGCAATGGGCGAGGAGCGAACGGTCGTCGAAAAGCGCGAGGCTGGCATCGTTGGCGGCAATCGAGCCGTCGCGGTGGCCGTCCTGCACCAGCAGCACGCCCTTTTCCCGAGCCAGATCGCGGGCCTTCAGCGAAAGTGTGCGCACGGCGGGGTCTTCAAGTTCGCTCGCATTGAAGACGGGAAGCGAGACGGCGAGCTGCACCCGGTCGTCGCGGCCGGCCCAACGGTCGATAAGTGCGGCGCTGACCGCAATTTGGGTGGCGGTGCAAACCGCGACCTCCTGATAGGAGTCGCCCTCGTAGAGCCTGTACACACTTTTGGCAGAAGGACGGTTGGGACCGACCGCGAGAATCTCGCGCACGCCCATCTCCGTAATAGCGGTGAGATGAGCCTCGGCTGCATCCGGTCCTTCGGTGCGCATGATGTCCGGCCCGCCGCCGAACAGAAGGGCGGCGGTGGTGGTGCCACACTTGATACGCTCCAGCGCCGACAGCGCAGCTTCGGCCGCCCAAAATTCCGGATCCGTCGCTTCGGCGTAGATCCGGCCGGTCGTTGCCATCCAGTCGTCCGATCTATTGCCCAGCCCCTTGGTCAGCGTGTGTCCGGCATGGGCATGGGTATCGATGAGCCCGGGCATCACCACCATACCGGCGGCATCGATACGTGGCACGTTTAGGCCAACTGCCGGCGCCTCGAGACTGATCGCGGCGATCCACCCGTTTTCGACCAGCACGAAGCCTCGCTCCAGCACGCGCCCGCCAGCGTCAAGGGTGAGAACCAAGCCGTTTTCGATCAGCAAGGAATCTGCCATCTCATTCTCCCAAATTATTGCGTACATAATTGGCCTATTTTGTTGCCAAAATGTGTGTACAATAACTTGAGGGGGAAGGCAAAACATGCACAATCACTTTTGGAGTGCTCGTATGCATTTTTGTGCATGCAAAATGGGAGAAAGATCGTGAAGACCTACATGAAGACCCTTTTGGCGGGGCTTGCCATTCTGGCGCCGCTTTCCGCACCCGCCCTAGCCGAGACGCTTCGCTGGTCGGCCTCCGGCGACGTCATTTCCTACGACCCCAATGCGCAAGTCGACAGCTTCACCCAGAGCGTCCAGCACATGGTCTTCGATCCGCTCGTCCGCCGCAACAAGGACCTGAAGCTTGAGCCGGCGCTGGCGACGTCCTGGGAGATTGTCGAGCCGAACCGCTGGCGCTTCAAGCTGCGCCAGGGCGTAAAATTCCACGAGGGCCAGCCCTTCAACGCCGACGACGTGGTGGCGACCATTCAGCGCCAGATCGATCCGGGCGCGCGCAACCGCGAAAACCTCTCCGCCGTGACCGGCGTCGAGAAGGTCGACGACTACACCGTCGACCTCATCCTGCGAGGCGCCTATCCGCTGCTCCTCAACGACCTTGCCGCCATCTACATCATGAGCAAGCCGTGGATGGAAGAGCACGACGCGCTGAAGCCGGGCAACACGGCAACCGGCGTCGTCACCTATGCCAGCGCTCATGCCAACGGCACCGGCCCCTTCAAGCTGAAGAGCTACGAGCCGGATGCCCGCTCTGTCTTTGAAGTGAACAAAGACTGGTGGGACAAGCCGCAGCATAATCTGACGGAAGTCGAGTTCCGTCCGATCGCCTCCGACGCCACCCGCGTCGCGGCGCTGCTGTCCGGTGAAGTCGACATGATTGTCCCGGTTCCGCTGCAGGACGTCGACCGCATTAATGGCACCGACGGCCTGAAGGTGGTGGAAAACCCGTCTCTGCGAACCATCATGCTGGCGCTGAACTTCAAAAAGGAACTGCACGCCGCTCCGGGCGTCGCCAACCCGATGACGAGCGTCAAGGTGCGCCAGGCACTCTGGCACGCCATCGACGTCAACACGATCCAGAAGCGCCTAATGCGCGGCAAGTCGCGCGTCGCCGGCATGCTCGTCGCCCCGGCTGTCACCGGTCACGACGATGCGATCGACGTGCCGCTGGAATATGATTGTTGACAAGGCAAAGACCCTATTGGCCGAAGCGGGTTATCCGGATGGCTTCAAGACGGGTCTTTCCTGCTCGAACGACCGCTACATCGCCGACGAGCAGATCTGCCTTGCCATCTCCTCGATGTGGGCAAAGATCGGCGTGCAGGTGGACCTCAGCGTCGAGAGCAAGACGACCTATTTCCCGCGCATGGATAACGGCGAACTCGACGTCTACCTGCTTGGCTGGGCCTCTTTGCCGGCGATGGACGGCTACAGCGTGCTCCAGGCGCTGCTCGCGACCAATGACGGCACCTTCGGCGGCTCGAATCCGAACGGTCTTTCCGATCCGCGCATCGATGCTCTTGCCCGCTCGGCTTCGGTCGAACTCGAGGAGACCAAGCGCGTGGACATGCTGAAGGAAGCCTTCCGCATCACTCATGACGACGCCCTGTTCATTCCGCTGCACCAGCAGCCGGTCGCCTGGGCTATGAGCAACAAGGTCGACATTCCGCAGTTCCCGGACGAATATGTTCGTCCGTGGTTCGCACAGATCAAGAAATAGCAGTTCTCCCGAGGCAGGACCCCCGACCGGCAAAAGCCGGCCGGGGTCCACCGCAACGTTTTCCCGGTCGATTCCTCCGCAGCCATTTTTAGGGCACGGAGCGATGGAGCAAGACGGCCGGCATTCCGCCCCCAGTTGGGCATGAGCGCTCCCCGCTAAGGATGATTCCGATGCTCAGACTTCTCTCGGTGCGGCTGCTCCAGGCCATCCTTGTGATGCTTGCCGTGACGGCCATCGCCTTCGTCATGTTCCGCTTCGTCGGCGATCCCGTCTCCTCCATGGTGCGCGAAGGCGCTACCCAGGCGGAAAAGGACGCGCTACGCGTCGCGCTCGGCCTCGACAAGCCGGTCCTCGCGCAATTCTTCAATTTCGCTGGCCAAGTGCTGACGGGCGATCTCGGCACCAGCTTCCGCTACCAGCAGCCGGTCGTGAGCCTGTTGATGAGCCGCCTTCCGGCAACGCTGGAACTGGTGGTCGTTGCCACGTTCCTGGCGCTCGCCGTCGGCATCCCGCTCGGCGTGCTCTGCGCGCTGAAACCGAACGCTTTTCTGTCTCGGCTGACGCAATCGGCGACGCTGGTCGGCATTTCCATGCCGACCTTCGTCACCGGCCTGCTGCTGATCCTGGTCTTCGCGGTGAACCTCCGCTGGCTGCCCTCCTCTGGGCGCGGCGAGCTCGTCGATCTCGGCCTCTGGCAGACGGGTTTCCTGACGCTCTCAGGCCTCAAGTCGCTAATCCTGCCGTCTATAACGCTGGCGCTCTTCCAGTTGACGCTGATCATGCGGCTGGTGCGCTCGGAGATGATCGACGTCCTGTCATCAGATTACATCCGCTTCGCCTTTGCCCGCGGCCTGCCGCGCGCCTATATCTATGGCCGCCTTGCGCTGCGCAACGCGCTCATGCCTGTCGTGACGGTCACCGGCCTCCAGATCGGCCAGCTCATCGCCTTCGCTATCGTCACCGAGACGGTGTTCCAGTGGCCGGGCATGGGCCTGCTCTTCACCAATGCCGTCGGCTATCCCGACATGCCAGTGCTCGCCGCCTACCTGCTCTTCGTCGGCTTCCTCTTCGTCATGATCAACATGGTTGTCGACATTCTCTATACCTTCATCGATCCGCGCCTGAGGACACGATAATGGCCACGCAATCCCTGGTACGCCGGCTTCCGCCGGTTTCCGTGATGATCGCCGGCCTGGTGCTCGCCATCATGCTCGTGCTCGTCCTCTTCGCCCCGCTGATCGCACCGATGGACCCACGCGACGTCTCCTCCTTTTCGCTGATCGACATGGAGATCCCGCCCGCCTTCATGGACGGCGGCGATCCACGCTTCTTGCTCGGCACGGACAACCAGGGCCGCGACCTCGTCTCCGTCATCCTGTTCGGTCTGCGCATCTCCGTCGTCATCGGTCTCGGTGCAGTGTTTTTTGCGGCGGCGCTCGGCGTGATCCTCGGCCTGGTCGCCGGCTTCTTCGGCGGCATCATCGACAATGTGGTGATGCGCATTGCCGACGTGCTGGTGAGCTTCCCGACCATCCTCGTGGCACTCCTCATCAGCGGCATCGCCCGCGCGCAGCTCAGCACCGAGACGATGCTCGCCTGGGCGCCGCTGGTCCTGATCTTCTCCATCGCGGTCAACGAATGGGTGCAGTATGCCCGCACCGTGCGCGCCTCGACCATGGTTGAAGTCGCCCGCGACTATGTGCGCGCCGCCAAGGTCATCGGCCTGCCCGCCGGACGCATCATGGGCCGGCACATCTTGCCGAACGTCATGAGCTCGGTCATGGTCATTGCCACGATCAACCTTGCGGGCGCGATCCTGACGGAGGCGACGCTCTCCTTCCTCGGCGCCGGCATGCCGCCGACCTATCCCTCGCTCGGCACGCTGATCCGCATCGGCAACCAGTTCCTGTTCTCCGGCATTTGGTGGATCGCCGTCATGCCGGCGGCAGTTCTCGTCGTCCTCGTGCTCGCTGTCAACGTGATCGGCGACTATCTGCGCGATCGCTTCAACCCGAAACTGATGGCCCGCTGATATGACCGATACGACAACCCCAGTTCTCGACATCAAGGCGCTCCGCGTCGAGTATCCTCTGGCAAACGGTGACACGCTCGTCGCCGTCAAGGGGATCGACCTTCTAATCCGCCCGGGCGAGATCCACGCCCTCGTCGGCGAATCCGGTGCGGGCAAGACCACGGTCGGCAACGCGCTAATGGGCCTGTTGCAGGCCCCCGGCAAAATCGTCTCCGGCTCCATCGAGATCGCCGGCAAACCGATCGATCTTCGCACCGGACGCACCGCGGGCATCATACCTGGCCGCGATGTCGGCGCGATCTTCCAGGACCCGATGACGAGCCTCAACCCGCTCTTCACGGTGGAAAGCCAGCTCTGCGAGGGCATGCTGACGCATCTGAAACTCGCCCGCGCCGAGGCGAAGGCCCGCGCGCTCGAACTGATGAAGGACGTCGGCATTCCCGAACCGGAACGCCGGCTCGGCTCCTATCCGCACCAGCTTTCCGGCGGCCAGCGGCAGCGCGTGGTCATCGCCACGGCGCTGGCCTGCGGCCCGAAGCTCATCGTCGCCGACGAACCGACGACGGCGCTCGATGTCTCCGTCCAGGCGCAGATCCTGAAACTGATCCGCGACCTTGCGGACCAGCGCGGCGTCGGCGTGCTACTCGTCACGCACAATATGGGCGTCGTTGCCGAAATTGCCGACCGCGTCACGATCATGCAGAACGGCGCGGTAGTGGAAAGCGGTTCGGCCCGTGAGGTGTTGACCACCCCGAAGGCGCCCTATGCCCGCACCCTGATCGCCGCCGTGCCGCCTATCGAGCACCGGCTCGAACGCCTGCCGGTACCGAGCGAAGAAACGCAGGTGACGCTGGATGCGCGCGCGAATGTGCGCAGCAAGAACACGAAAAGGGAGACGGGCGGCAAGGACGATGTGATTCTTTCCGTTCGCGACCTTGCGGTTGAATACGGCGACCGCTCGCTGATCCCCGGCCGCAAGTCCTCCGTCTTCCGCGCGGTCAAGAGGGTTTCCTTCGAGGTTCGCCGCGGCGAGATCTTCGGACTCGTTGGGGAATCCGGCTGCGGCAAGACCACCGTCGCCAACACCATCGCCGGTCTCGTCACTCAGAGCTCGGGCAGCATCGACTTCCAGGGCACGGCACTCGGGGCGAAACGTGAAAAAACCGTCCGCAAGTCCTTGCAGATGGTGTTCCAAGATCCCTACTCGGCGCTCAATCCGCGCCTGCGCATCAACTCCGCCATCGCCGAGCCGATCCTGTTTTACAAGCTAGCCTCCAATGCCGAGGAGGCCAGGCTGGATGCGAAGACGCTGCTCGAAGTCGTGGGTCTGCCCGCAGATGCCGGCAGCCGCTTCTCGCATGCCTTCTCCGGCGGCCAGCGCCAGCGTATCGCCATCGCCCGCGCGCTTGGACCGCGCCCGTCGCTCCTCATCTGTGACGAGCCTACCTCGGCGCTCGACGTTTCAGTGCAGGCGCAGCTCCTCAACCTCCTGAAGGACCTGCGCGATCTCGCCGGCCTTTCCATGCTGTTCATCAGCCACGATCTCGCGGTGATCCGCCAGATGTGCGACCGCATCGCGGTGATGAAATCGGGCGAGATTGTCGAGCTGGCCGATACCGAGACGCTGTTTACCGCCCCTCAGCACGATTACACGAAGGAACTCCTGCGCCTCGCGCCCTCGCTCGACCGCATCCTGTCGCGGCAGAGCGCGGTACAATAGGCTGAGCGGACTTGGAAGAGCGAGGGGTGTGGCTGCCCCCGCTGTGCTACAGAGTATTCCTGGAAGGGGAGATCGGCTCGGGTGTGTTGGCCCGCGCGAACAAGCCCTTTCGAGCGCGATCCCGCTTTCTCCCAATCGCATCCTCGCCGGGGCACGTGTTTTCCAACCGGCAGTCAAGCAAATCCCATGTTACCTGCCGTTGCACTGGCTCTCCGCCTAGCTAAACACCTGGGCCAGCGGTTTTGGCATACCGGAGCCGGTACGACCGGCAGCGATATCAGACAAGATGTATAGCAAGTGCTCACGCGCGATAACGCGAACGGAGCCGCGAACAATTCGACCAGTTCATCGCCCAATCAGGGCCAGCCGCGCATGACGACTATCTCGCAGTCAGCAACGCAGTAGAGAATTGTAGCAGTTTCACGAAAGGAACCTGAACTGGGCAGTTGAACACGGACTGACCGGCACGGCAAGGCCACTTCGACGCGCCGCGGAATAGCGTCTCAAGCTTTCGGCAATTTGCGATGGAGCGTCGATCGAAATGGCCGGAGTGCTTCACGGACCGCTCACTGCAACGTCAGCGGTCCGTCGGCATTTTCTTGGCACGGATGTCAGTGCGGTGCCTATTTCACGCCGAATACAGCTTCGTCGCCGCTGAGCGATTCAAATCCGTTGGCGGTGAGCACGGAGGGCATGCTGGCGCCCACACAGCCGATGCCGTCCTGATAGAGCACCGGGCTGATGTGGAAGCACATGCCCTCTTCGAGGACGGCATCGTGATTGCGGCGGATCGCCATGACATTGTCTTCACCCCAGCCGGGAGGGAAGGTCCCACCGATACTGTAGGCCGGACGGGTAACCATCCATTCGGCAAAGCCGCGCCGCTCGAAGACGCTTTCGAATATCCGCGCAGCCTCGTGAGAAGTCATGCCGGGGCGCACGTTCGCATAGCCTTCGTTCAGTGCCTCCTTACAGACTTCGAACATGGTGCGGACTCGTGCCGAGGGTTCGCCGATGGAGTAGAACCGGTAAACAGGTGTATGATAGTCGAAAACAGACCCTGCCGGCTCGATATTGATAAGATCGCCGCGGGAAATCGGCGCTCCGCACCAGGTAACGTGCGCACGCGCGGTGCGCGGACCTGCACACACATTGGGCATTTGCGCGACACGATGGCTACCGTTCGCAAGCAGACTATTCGTGACGACGGCTGCAAGCTCTGCGTCAGTCATCCCTTCGCGAAGAGCGGCAAACCCATCCCGGCACGATTGCGCGGCAATAAACCCGGCTTTGCGCAGGAGCGCGATTTCGGCCGGGCTTTTGACACGACGCAGGTGCTCGACGAGGCCGGAAGCATTGAGGACCGCGTCGTCCGTCGGTTTCACAAAGCCCCGCAAGGCTTGCTGCACATTACCATATTCCACGGCGACGACTGGCTTGCCGGGCGCAAGGTCTGCAATGGTGCGTGCAAGGACCGTAGCGTAGTCCTCCCCATCTCGCACACCAACGCCCTCGTCGACCCATATCTTACCCTTGAGCGCGCGAATGTTGCTAAGTTCGGTAAGGCGCATCACCCAAATGGCTCTCCCGTCCGCCCTTACGATTAGCGAGGTTGCACCATAAGCGAGCGATCCGAAGCCTGTCAGGTAGTACATATTGGACGTGGAATTGAGCACGCAGACATCGATGCCGCGCTCGGCCATGAGGGCACGCAGGGCATCGCGGCGGGCGAGGTATTCTTCCGGCTGGAAGGGCAGACGATCGTAGTCGATGGACATGATATTCACTCTGATGTCAAAATTGAAAAGGGTGGAGAGCGGCGACGGATACCGCTCTCCGCGTTGAAACCTCAATCGCTCTTCTTGAGGTTCCAGAAGACGGGTACGTCCTGCGTCACAAGAACGTCGGATACTTTGTCGGAGAAGGCGACGAATGTATTCCACTGGCCGAGCGGGATGTGGTGGCCGGTTTCGAAAGCGCGGGTGGAATATTCAGCGGCGACCGCCTTGCGGGCCGCCTCGCCATCGGCAAGGGCGAATTTCAGGCGCATATCCTCAAGCGCCTGGTCGCAGGGCCAGCCGAAGATACCTTTGTCGCAGGCCGCCGAGAAGGTGATGCTCCAGACCGGGTTGGAGACGACCTGGCCGCCGACATAGGAGTGCAGCAGGTTCCAGCCGCCCTTGTCTGCCGGCTCCTTGGAGTTGCGGCGCTTCAGAACCGTCGCCCAGTCCATGGCCTGCACGTCGACATTGAGGCCGATGTCGCGCAGCGCCTGCACCGTCACCACGGTTTCCGGATGTACGATGCTCTCGTCGGTCGGGTCGAGAATGACGATGGGTTTCGAAAAATCCCAGCCGGATTCCTCGAACAGCGCCTTGGCCTTCTCCGGATCGGGCTTCTTCAAAGCGTCGAGGCCGGCATCGGTCTCCATCGGCGTGCCGCAGATGAAGAAGGAGGCGCAGGTGCGGAAATATTCGAGATTGCCGTTGACGGCCTGGAGGTAGGCCTGCTGGTTCGTCAGGTAGAACATCGCCTGGCGCGCCTTGGCATTGTCGAAGGGCGGCTGGGTGTGATTGAAGAACAGCGTGCCCTGCGTGCCGGTCTCGTTGACGACCTTGGTCTTCAGGTTGCCGGCCGCCTCGATGACCGGAAGCAGGTCGAGCGACGGGTTCTGCCAGAAGTCGATCTCGCCGCTCATCAACGCCGAAAGCGCGGTCTGCTGGTCCTTGATGATGTTCCATTCGACCACGTCGAACTGAGCCACCTTGCCGCCCGCAAAGGCGCTTGCCGGCTCGGAGCGCGGCACGTAGTCGGCGAATTTTTCGTAAACCACCTTGCTGCCGGGCACCCACTTGTCCTTGGCGAACTTGTAGGGGCCGGAGCCGGTATAGTCGGTGATCTCCTTGTAAGCGTCCGTCTCGGCGACGCGCTTGGGCATCATGAACGGGATGTTCGAGGCGACCTTGCTCAGCGATTCCAGCACGATGCCGTAGGGCTCGTTGAACTCCAGCTCGAAGGTCTTGTCGTCGACGACGCGCATCTCCTTCAACTGCCGCGCCATCAACTGGCCGGCGGCATCGCGCTGCTGCCAGCGCTTCAGCGAGGCCACGCAGTCCTCCGCCTTGACCGGCTGGCTGTCATGCCATTTCAGGCCGTCGCGCAGGGTGAAGCGATAGGTCTTCTTGTCTTCCGACAAGGTCATGTCCTGGACCATCTGCGGCTGTGGCTTGAAGTGCTCGTCGAGCGCATAGAGCGTGTCGTAGATCATGAAGCCGTGCATCTTCACGAGGTCGGCGGTCGCGCCCATCGGGTCGAGCACCTGGAGGTCGGCGCTCGGCACCACCTTCAGCGTAGTCTCGGCAAGCGCTGCGCCCATGCCTGCGAAAAGGACGGCCGAGGCTAGCAGGGCCCGGCAGGATGTTTTCACATGGTTGAACATTGTCATTCCCCTTTTTGTTGAAGCGTGTCGTCAGGCCGGAACCATCTCATCCGCCCTGCCGGGTATCGATGCGAGAAGCTCGCGTGTATAGGGATGGGCGGGGGCGGCGAAGACGGAGGCCACCGTGCCCTCCTCGACGACCTCGCCGCGATGCATGACGATCAGCCGGTCGCAGATCTGCGCGGCGACGCGCAGGTCATGGGTGATGAAGAGGATCGCCAGGTCGAACCGCTTCTGGATGTCGTCGATGAGGCGCAGCACCTGCGCCTGCACCGAAACGTCGAGCGCCGAGACGGCCTCGTCCGCAACGAGGATATCCGGCTCCATGGCGAGCGCCCGGGCAATCGAGATGCGCTGGCGCTGGCCGCCGGAGAACTGGTGCGGAAAACGGTCGATCGCGTGCGGCTCCAGCCCGACGAGCTGCATCAGCTCCTTGGCGCGCTCCGTCGCCTCCGCCTTGCCCTGGCCGAAATTCATCGGTCCCTCGACGATCGACTGGCCGACCGTGCGCCGCGGGTTGAGCGAGCGGTACGGGTCCTGGAAAACCATCTGCAGGCGCTGGCGGAAGGCCCGGCCGTCCTTGCCGGCCGCCAGCGTCACCTTGCCGGAGGAGGGCTCGATCAGCTCCGTGATGCAGCGGGCGAGCGTCGACTTGCCCGAGCCGGATTCGCCGATGATGCCGAGCGTCTCACCGCGGCGCACGGTGAGCGACGCCCCTTGCAGGGCGTGCACCGTACGCTTGTCGCGGAAGAGGCCGCCGCTGTGGTAGGTTTTTGCGAGCCCCTCCACGGTGATCGCGACATCGCCGGTGACGACATGGTTCTTTCGCTTCGGCTCGAGCGTCGGCACGGCGGCGATCAGCATGCGGGTATAGTCGGTTTCCGGCGCGTCGAGCACCTTGGCCGCCAGCCCCTGTTCCATCACCTTGCCGCCCTTCATGACGACCACGCGGTCGGCGATCTCCCGCACCACGCCGATATCGTGGGTGATGAACAGCACGCCCATGCCGCGCTCGCGTTGCAGGTCGCGGATCTGCTTGAGGATCTGCGCCTGCGTCGTGACGTCGAGCGCCGTCGTCGGCTCGTCGGCGATCAGCAGCTTCGGGCCGAGGATGAGGGCGGCGGCGATCAGCACGCGCTGGCGCTGTCCGCCGGAAAGCTGGTGCGGGAAGGCATGGTACATCCGCTCGGGATCGGGCAGGCGCACCTCCTTCATGGCGTCGATGACGCGGGCGAAGCGGTCGCTGCGCGAGAGCTTCAGGTGGGTGCGCAACACCTCGTCGATCTGCTTGCCGACCGCGTGCACTGGATTGAGGGCCGTCATCGGCTCCTGAAAGATCATGCCGATGCCGCGGCCGCGCAGGTCCCGCATTTCCGCCGGCGTCGCCTTGGTGATGTCGCGGCCCTCGAAGAGGATGCGACCTTCCGGCTTCGGGAAGACCTTTGGCAGGAGGCCCATGATGGACTGGGCCGTGACGGACTTTCCGGAGCCGGATTCGCCGACAACGCAGACGATCTCGCCGGCGGCAACCGAGAGGGAGATGTGGTCGACGGCAAAGCCGCGGTCGCCGTCGCCGGGTAGCGCAATGGCGAGGTTCTCGACCTCGATGACGGGCGGATTGTTCATCAGCATCACCTTCACATCCGTTTTGCAATCCGGGGGTCGAGCGTGTCGCGCAGGCCGTCCCCGAGCAGGTTGATGCCGAGCACCGTCAGCGCCAGGAAAAGGCTCGGCAGGAAGACCAGCCTTGGGGCGACCTGGAAGAAGGTGCGCCCTTCCGAGATCATATTGCCCCAGCTCGGGATTTCCGGCGGAAGACCGGTGCCGAGGAAGCTGAGGCCCGCCTCGATGAGGATGGCGGAAGCGCAGATATAGGTGCCGAGCACCATCAGCGGCGCATAGGTGCTGGGCAGGATGTGCCGGATGAGGATTTTCGGCGTCGACGTGCCGACGGAGATCGCCGCCTCGACGAAGGATTCTTCGCGCACCGTCAGCACGACGCTGCGCACGAGCCGCACGACGCGCGGGATTTCCGGAATGGTGAGCGCGACGACGACGGTGGCGACGCTGGCGCGGGTGAGCGAGACGAGCGCGATGGCGAGCAGGAAGGTGGGGATCGCCATCAGCCCGTCCATGATCCGCATGACGATGGCATCGACCCAGCGGAAATAGCCGGTGACGAGGCCGATCGCGACGCCGACGAGAAGCGCAGCGGCGGCGACGAACAGGCCGATGAGGATCGAGCTGCGCGCGCCGTAGACGGCGCGGCTGTAGACGTCACGGCCGAAAAGGTCCGTGCCGAACCAGGCGAGCTCCGACGGCGGCTTCAGCCGCATGGCGGGTTCGATGCGGCTCGGGTCGATCGTCCCGAGCAGCGGTGCGGCCAACGCCATAAGGGCGACGGAAAGGATCAGCAGCCCGCCGACGAGGACGGACGGGTGGGTGAGAAAGGCCGGCAGGCGGCGCTTGGCGGCCGCCGAGGGGGAAACAAGGCTGTTCATCAGTAGCGCACCCTTGGATCGAGGAAGGCATAGCCGATATCGATCGCCAGATTGACGAAGACATAGACGCCGGAGAACATGAGGATGACGCCCTGGATGACCGGATAGTCGCGCTTGAGGATCGCATCGACCACGAGGCGTCCGACGCCGGGGATGTTGAAGACGGTCTCGATCACCACAACGCCGCTGATCAGCAGCGCCACGCCGATGCCGATGACCGTGAGGATCGGGATGGCGGCATTGCGCAGCGCATGGCGGGTGACGACGAGGCGTTCCTTGACGCCCTTGGCACGGGCGGTGCGGATGAAGTCTTCCCCCATCATCTCCAGCACGCTGGCGCGGGTGATGCGGGCGATCAGCACGAGATAGGCAAGGCCCAGCGTCACCGTCGGCAGCGCAATGGAGGAGAAGAACGGGCCGATGCCCTCGCGGATGCTGGCAAAACCCTGCACCGGCAGTATGCGCATCTGCAACGAGAAGACATAGATCAGGCAATAGCCGAGCACGAAGACGGGCACGGAAAAGCCGAGCACGGAGACGAGCATCAGCGCCCGGTCGAGCCAGCTTCCGGCCGTCGCGCCGGCCAGCGTGCCGAGCGGCACGGCAATTACGATGGCGAAGACCAGCGTCGTCAGCGCCAGCGAGGCCGTCGGCTCCAGCCGTTGAAGGATGAGATCGCTGACCGGAATATTGGAAAAGATCGAGATGCCGAGGTCGCCTTGCAGCAGCGCGCCGGCCCAGATGAAGAACTGTGTGATGAGCGGCTGGTCGAGGCCAAGCGAGGTGCGGATGCGCTCGATAGATGCCGCATCGGCATTGTCGCCGGCGATGACCACCGCCGGATCGCCGGGACTCAGCCGCAACAGCAGAAAGACCACGATGGAAACGACGAGGATGACGGGAATGAGGCCCAGTAACCTCTTTGCCACAAAGGAAAGCATCAACTCCTCCCGAGTAGATATGCAATTATTGTACGCAATTTTGTATACATATTGCATACAATAGGTGGGAGGTAAAGGCATTTTCTTTCCGCGGCACAACGGCTGCTACGCCCAAAAGCGCCAAGCAGACCACAGCGTAAAACCGCTGAGAGAAATCATGTCCATCGCATAGATGTTTGCCAACGGTGCGTTTACGGAGAAACCATCCGCCGACCGCTATGCCGCAACGACGCAGGGCAAAGGTGAGAAAATTGTCCACATTGTTAGCCGATTGGGACGGCACAGCCGAACGATTCGGCTCGGTGCCTGTCGCGCGAGACGAATTCTCGGAGAGGCATACGCCCGCAGCACGGAATAGGAAGCAATTCGAGCGCTCGGGGTCAAAGCATATATACGCTCCGCGGACCGATGTGCGAACGGGACATCCAGGGCGCCCCTTTATCATCCCATGCAGCCGGGCCCCCCGGCGTATTACACGGGTTCATTCGCACTCGGCCTTCCGACCGAGAGCATTTTCTAAACCTCAGGATCTATGTCGAACTCCGCGAGATTGCAGGCTCCTGCGGCTCTTTCCAGCGCCGTGCCATGCCTGCGAGCTTAGTAACAGTACGGCACCGAGCGCGGCAGCTTGCACACCGGCATCATCAGGTTCCGAAAAGCCGCGTGCAAATGCCGAGTACGGCCCATGTGATTCAACGGGGTTGCCAACAACGCCGGGCGAGCGTCTTACCTAGGAGAAACGTCTCGGCGACAAATTTCACGCCATGGCCAAGCGGACTGTTGGCTTACCATTCCATTTTCGTTCGCATACCCGCTATAGCGGCATCATGTCTAACGGCGAGTGAACCACACAAATTGAGGAAGACCCTCTTTAAATGCAAAACCTGGCTGAAACAGCCGCATTCTCACATTTATCTGCCAAGCGACACCCGCCTTCCCAACGATTCGGGCGGCGCGCGTCGCGGTCGAACATTCGGAACATCTGGCGCCGGTCGGCGACGCCTTGGAAAACCTTGCGGATGGGAGAGAGGGCAGGCTCGTCGGGCTGGAGCGCGGCTCCCCGCCTCGGGGAACGCCATCTTCGCCTCGTCAGCCCTCGTGACCCCTCCTCCGCGGCCGCCTCTTCATCCGGCCGGGTCAAGGGCCGCGGCACGCGGGCGAAGCCGGATTTTCCTTCGGTCTTCTTTCGTTTCCTCCTCCCTTCCTTCCTTGCGCTGCTTCACTCCAATTGCTATCATTGCTCTCATTGAGAACAATGGAGCCATACCGATGCCCGGAAACCTGCACGTCCGCAATCTGGACGACGACCTGATTTCGAAGCTGAAGATCCGAGCGGCCCGCCATGGACGCTCGGCGGAAGCGGAACATCGCGAAATCCTGCGCCAGGCCTTGGCAAGCGAGGGCGGACCCGATTTCGAAGAACTTGCGGCCGATTTGCGGAAGCTGACCGCATCCCGCAAGCAGACGCCCTCTGAAGTCCTGCTGCGCGAAAGCCGAGACGAGCGCTGATGGAGACGCTCGTCGCCGACGCCAGCATCGCGATCAAGTGGGTCGTGGAGGAGGAAGGAACCGACAGCGCCGTTGAGCTGCGGTCGCGTTTCCGATTTGCGGCACCTGAGCTTCTCATTCCGGAATGCGCCAACATTCTCTGGAAGAAGGTTCAGCGTGGCGAGCTTTCGCGCGACGAAGCCGTGCTTGCCGCAAAGCTGCTCGAGCGTTCCGGCATCGACTTCGTTTCGATGACAGGGTTGCTCGAAGAGGCCACGAACCTTTCCATCGTGCTTTCGCATCCGGCGTATGACTGCACCTACCTGATAGCGGCGCAGAGGACCGGATCAAGGTTCGTCACGGCTGATATGCGCCTGCTGCGCATCGTTTCCGAGCGCGCGCCAGGCGAAATTGCACGGCTGTGTGTATCACTCCAGGATGCCCGGAATGATGCGCATTAGGGGTCGGACCCGTCCGCGTAATTCGTCTTTCCAGTCGACGTCCTTCGATCGAAGGCGCTCAAAGCTTCGCCATCTCAGGCGGTCCGCATACTTATCGCCCTGGACATTGTTGTCAGTCGCCGCGACCAAGCGGCTCAAGAGCGCTCGGATCACCGTCACGAGCAGTCGGTCGACGCACACGGCGTCCTCGATCAAGGACCTGCAGACGCTTCTCAGCCAAGAGGCTGGCGATCTAAAGATTATGCGGGAAATCCTCCACCGCATCGAAGGCAGCTTGATGCGGCGAAATTGAAAGGAAGCGCCCCTGGAGGTAGGGCGCTGTCCCGTTCGTCACGCGGATCGATTCCCTGGCTGGCGAAATCGATCTGCTCGTCAGCGTCGATGCCGATTCAATCGACAGTGTCGAGGACGTGCGCCGCCAGGTAGCTTCCGTTCCCGGCATTGCGGCCGTTACCACCGCGCTTGTCCTGCGTCGCCATCTGTGAGCCGCACGCGCGGCTTGACACCTATTGTTCCGCCGCTGGCAGCCAAATCGAGAAGGTCGCCGCGCTCGCCGATCTCGGGACGAGTCCCGCACATTCCGTCTGTCCAAGAGCGGACTCCGACGATCAGAACCGTGAGTTAACCTACTGCGCGGGCTGCGTGTTGGGCGGCTGAGTGGTTGATGGTTGCGGCGCCGGCGTCGTTGGGGCTGGCTCGGTCGTCGGAGGAGGAGCGCTCGTCGAAGGTTGAGGAGTCGTCGGCTCAGTCGTGGTAGCCGGCGGTGTCGCTGTTTCCGTCGCATTTTCGTCGGTTCCGGGCATCAGCAACGCGACAGCTACCAGAATAATCACGATGCCTATTGCTACCGCGATGTAGGTGTTCCGATTCACGCCGGGTCCTCCTGAGCTGTAATGCGGGCGATGGAGCTCCCGAGCTACCTAGAGCGTAGCCGTCTTTCGGGATTAGCGTTTCCAGCGGCCTTCGTATTTGAACTCGGGGGCCGCCTTAAGCTGATCCTTGGTCGCGTCCATCACAGCCGTCCATTTCTTGTCGTTTTCGACGTAGGTGATTTTGACAGCCTTCGGGCTGACAACCACGTAGCGCTCGCCCATCCCGAGGACACCTCCGACCGACAGGATATATCCGGCCAGCTGACCTTCCGAGAGGACCAGATCCTTGATCTCCCCGATCGACTCGTTGGCAGTGTTGGTGACGTTGAGATTGATGAGATTGTAGCTCAGCACGTCGGTCGGCTTGGCGGTGACGAAGGTTTCGGTGGTCGTGGTTTCCGCCGTCTGTGCGGCAGCCGCTCCAACAATCGTCGTGGTCGCAGCAAGAGCAATCAGAATACGTCGCATGGTCCCACCCCTTTGAGGATGCTCAGGAACCCGGAAACGCCATGATGCAATCGAAAGTTCCAACGACCTCAGCGAATTGGGCAGCCTTCGAGCTGGTCGCGTTTAAATGCCGTTTATGAAGATCACCGGCGCTGTCGATCCCCGAACTGCCACCGGGCAAGATGGACGCTTTCCTCATAGAGAGTGACATTCGATATTCTTATCGTGCCTTCCGCCTCGTGATGACCGACCACCCCAACTTCGGTCGTCGAGGCGCGGAAGACAGCGGCTGTGACTGGCGTAGCACAACGACACGAGGCAACGGATCTTTGTACGCGGATCTTTGGATGAATGTCGGCAACTGGAACAACGTTGGTTCCTTAGCGTTTGCTCATTTGAGGTTAGGGAGGGTGCCATGGTCCTGGTCACACATGATCCAAGCCGGCAGAGTTGCCAAGGCTCCGACTCGGCGTCCCTCATTGCATCTGTCCGTTGCGCGATTGCATCGGAAGTGCCATTCGCCGTGACGAATTTATCCTACCGTGTTTTGGGCGACAGCATTGTAATCGAAGGCAATGTGATTAAGCGAAGCGACGCCGAGCTGATCCACCGAATTGCCGAGGACATTGCCGGTCACGGGCGTGTAATTATGAGGGTCGGCGGCATAAACCTCTAGGGCCGCGGTTCAGGTCGGCTTCGGACTCCGATAATCCCCTCAAGTTGACACGGGAAGGGTCGGGATAGACCTAGGTAACCCGAAATGCGCGAACGCACCTGATCAACTCCGCATCTGCTTCAACGAGGGCTTCAGTCCTGCGTTGTTCGCCTTAGCGTTGCTTGGCGTACTTTCAACGCGATGTCCTCAAAGCCAGTCGAGATCGAGCTCTATGACATCGCGCCATGCCCGCTGGGCTTCCTTGACCAGGCCGCGAAAACGGCGTCAACCGCCGGTCCAGATCCTTCGTCAGATCGACGGTTCCTTCAATGATGCTCATGTTCCTGTCCTTCCGTTTCCGTGTTTCAGACCCGACATTGGACCGGAAGGACGGCGAAGGTCAGCGGCAGACTCGACGGCTTCGGGGCATTTGTGCCAAACTTGGATGGTACCGATACCCCCACGCCCTACCGCCTGACCCCGGCAAGCCGGGATCAGGCGCTCGCGGTCTACTGATGCGCCGCCACTCGCCAACGTCCTTCACGCTTGACGTAGACGGTCAGGCAGTCGACCGCCTCGGCGGTTGGCTGATCGTTCCATCGGGCGTCGGCGTGATACGCCACCAAGCAGGTCCCGGCCGCGACCTCAACCGCCGTCTCGGCCGAGAAAGAGACCTCGGCCCAGTGACGGCCCGCGGCGTTCTCGCCGCGGATCGCCTCGACTGCCGTATCGACATCGATGCGGCCGATGCCAGGAAAGATGAGCACGGCCTCCGGCAAATAGGTTGCGGCATAGATGTCTGCATCGTTCCGCCAGAGCCGCCGCTCGATCTCCAGAAGTTCGTCCAACGGCGTCATCGCATCAGCCCTCCACCTTCTCGTCGAACGGCATTGGTTCGGAGCTGTGTTCGTGCACGATGCGCCAGCCGTCCGGCGTTCTCGTCAGGCCGAGCGTCAGCCTCAGGGTATATTCGACGGGTCGGCCGTCTTCGGTGCCGCCGCAGTCCAGGAGGCCGGTGGCAAAGGCGATGTCGCCGCCGGCGTGAACGGAAAGCTCGCGCAACGCGAACTTCCCGGTTCCGCCATGCCAAGGAAAAAACTCGTCCTCCCACGCTCGGCGATAAAGCGCCTTGCCCTCGCGCTGCAATTGCCCCACCACGTCGAAGACGAGCAACGGGTCCGCGTAGCAGACGGCTTCAATGTCGCACGCTGCGACAGCACCCGCCCACGACCGGATCGTATCCTCTGCTGTGATTGGTGCTTTCGTATGTGTCATCGCTTCAGCCTCACCTTCTTGGGGAAGCCATTTTGACCTATGATGCCGCAGGTTTCCGCCAGTAATACGCCGGATGCGCAGGAAAATCGCCGGAGCGAGGACTTGGACGAGAAAGATCTGAAGCTGATATCACTGTTGCGCAGGAACGCCCGCGCCCCGATCGTCGCGCTGGCGCGGCACATCGGGTTGTCGCGCAGCGCCACGCAGGATCGGATGGCTCGTCTGGAAGGAAGCGGGGCGATTGCCGGCTATAGGGTCGTCGAGGGAACGCCCGGCACCATCGTGCAGGCCGCACATCTTCTTGCCCGCTTCGAGAGCGGCAAAACGTGCGACCAAATCGCGCCGCGGGTGAAAGCGATCCCGTTCGTCACGCGGATCGATTCCCTGGCCGGCGAAATCGATCTGCTCGTCAGCGTCGATGCCGATTCAATCGACAGTGTCGAGGACGTGCGCCGCCAGGTCGCTTCCGTTCCCGGCATCGCGACCGTTACCACCGCTCTGGTCCTGCGTCGCCATCTGTGAGTCGCACGCGAATGGATGCAATATCTGGCGAGCCACGCGAAGGAGAGTTGAATGGCTAAAGACCTGTCGCCGCGGCTTCTCGCCATCGTGGATGCGCTGCCGCTGCGGCGGGGCATGCGTGTGCTGGAGATCGGCTGCGGGCCCGGTGCGATGGCCCGCGAGATCGCGGGCCGGATTGGCGACGGGCACGTTCTCGCCATCGACCGATCGGCCAAGGCGATCGCGCAGGCACAAGCCGCATCCCAGGCGGAGATCGGATCCGGAAGGCTGAGCTTGCGCCAGGTTGCCGCTGAGGATTTCGAGCTGGAAGCGGGTGAGATGCCTTACGATATCGCAGTCGCCGTGCGCGTCGGTGCGCTGGATGGACGCCATCCCGAAGCGGGGCGACGGGCCAAACGCCGTGTTGCGGCGGCGTTGACGCCGCAGGGGCAACTGTTCATCGACGGAGGCGATCCCCTGCGCAGGCTCTTGCTAGACGATTGATTGTTCGCTCACCACTGTCTCGCGACATTCGGATTTCGTAAGAACGCCCAAGTTCTTGCGGCAGGTATTAAGTCAAACCCTCTGCCCTGAGCGACTTTTGTACCGACGGCCGCGCCTCGACCCGCTCGGCATAGGCGGTCAGCCTGTCCGGAAGCTCGAGGCCCGAATCGCGCGACCAGCGAACCATTTCGTACCCAAGCGCGTCGCCAGTGGCGAAAGCGTCGCAGAGCAGATAGTCGCCTTCCAGCTGTTTTCGCGATCAGCGCCGGCGTTCGGCGATCGCCTGGCGTGCTGCCTGTTGCGAGACCGTCCGAGACTGCGTTCAGGCGCAAGGTGCGGTGTCTCTCCCGCAACCCAATCCAAAATCGCTACATTCTCGGTCAGCACCTGACGGCGATGAGATCGTCGCCGTACTCGGTGCGCCGCGTTCGCCACGTTCCAGTTTGACGGCTGAGATCGTCCGGAAGTCAGGCCGCCTGGACGATCTGGTCCAAGCCATAGAGCCTCTCGACCTCATCTTGGATGATGCAGTTAAGTGGCGCGAGTTGATCAGCTCTGACGTAAGATCATCTACTCACTCGAAAGGAATCGATCCGCAGACCACGGGCGGTGAAGAGCCATGTCCCTACGCCAATGGTCGACGCTCGCGCCGGCGGTTCCCTTCAATACAACGCCGACCCCAGAGACATTGCGGGTTTCAATCAATCCGGAGCGTCGAACACGGGGCCATCAGGGCTGAAATTGAAGGTCTCCAGGCGCATGCCACCGGGCTTGTCGGCAAGCACTGTAACACTTGCGGGCCCGACGGGTATGATCCGCTTCGGCGGCAGGCCCAGCAATCCATCAAGCAAGGCGCGAATGACGCCACCGTGGCAAACGACAAGCAGCCTTTCTCCCGGGATGGAAACCGCTTTGCCGAGCCCGGCTGTCACCCGGTCACGGAATTCCTGCCACCTCTCCCCTCCTCTCGGCGCATAGGTGCCCGCGCGCCAGCCAAGATAGGCATCCTGATCTTCAGCCATCAGGTCGCCGATGGCACGGCCGGTCCAATCGCCGACGTCGATTTCGCGCAAGGCCGGGGAAAGCTGCGCATGCGGATACCCCAGAAGCGCCGCCGTATGCCGTGCACGCAAAAGATCCGATGCGATGACATGGTCGGGGCGCATCGCCTCAATCGTAGCGCGCAAGGCGGTTGCCTGCGCCTCGCCTCGTGCCGAAAGTCCAATGTCAGCCTGCCCCTGCAGGCGGCGGACGGAATTCCATGCACTTTCGCCGTGGCGTACCAGAATGATCCGCTTCATTGCGCGCGCACTCCTTCTGGCGTGAAGAACATGGATGGTGCCGGCGGCAGCTGGAAGTGGACCTCGTGGCCCACCGAGAACGATGGCAGGCTGTCGACGATCGCCGTGAGGCGAAGATCGGCACGGATGCCGGTCACCATGACCCGCCCGGCCATGGGGCTCGCCTCGGCATAGTCGAGCGTCAGGGTTCGGTCCGACGGGCTCTCGGCAAGCGTCAGCTCTTCCGGCCTGAACATGGCCGATCCATTGCGACCGGCCAGTGCCGCATCGGCGAGACGGCCGCAATAGGCCCCGTTTACCACGGGCACCAGGTTTGCCGGAGGCGTGCCGACGAAGGTCGCGACGAAAGCGGTCCGCGGGCGGGCCACCAATTCCCCGGGACTGCCGAACTGCTCGATCCTTCCCGCGTTCATGACCGCGACATGAGTAGCCATGGTCATGGCCTCGACCTGATCGTGCGTAACGTAGACCGAAGTCGCCCCCGTCGCGCGATGGACGCGCAACAGCTCCGTCCGCATCTCGACGCGCAATTTCGCATCAAGATTGGAAAGGGGTTCGTCGAACAGCAGGATGCCCGGCTTCGGTGCGATCATGCGGGCGATCGCCACGCGCTGCTGCTGACCGCCGGAGATTTCGTTGGGATAGCGCGCAGCAAGTTGGCCGATGCCGAGTAGATCGAGCACCTCCCCGACACGCGAGCAGCGCTTGTCCCTGTCGAGACCGGCCACCTTCAGCGGCCAGTCGATGTTTCCTGCGACAGTCATATGCGGCCAGAGCGCATATGACTGGAAGACAAGCCCGGCATCGCGCCGGGATGGTTCGATGACCCAGCCTCGCCCACCATCGGAGACCGTGTTGCCTCCGAAGGTGATGGTGCCGGACGTCGGCGCTTCGAGACCGGCTAGCATGCGCAGTATGGTGGACTTGCCGCAGCCGGATGGTCCGACCAGCACCAGAAAAGCGCCTTTCGGGACGGAGAGGCTTACGCCTTGTACGGCTTCATAGCTGCCGAACTGCTTATGAAGGGATTCGATCTGTATCATTATTGCAACCACGGCTGTGACTTGGCCTGCAGGCGATTGGCGAAAAGCGTCGCGGCGACGGAGATGACAAGCACGACGACAGTGAGGGCATTGGCAAATTGGGTGAAGCCGTCCGAGGCATAGCGGTAGGCAAGTACGGACAGCAGCGGCATGGTCGGCGTGAACAGGAACACGACCAGCGACAGATCGCGGACGATCTTGACGAAGACAATCAGAGCTCCAGCCGATAGTCCGCGAATGGCAAGCGGCACGGTGATTGCGAAAAGGCGACGCAGGAAGCCGGCGCCGGTCATCCGCGCGCTCTCATCGAGGTCGCCCGATACCTGCTGGATCACCGCGCGTCCGGTCTGCACGGCAAAGGGCACCAGATAGGCTGTGGCGGCGATGACCAGCAGTAGGAATGTCCCGTAGAGCGCTGGCAGCGGGCCGATCGGCGCGCCGAGCAACGCGACGTAGGCCGCGCCGAAGGCGATGCCCGGCACGAGCAGCGGCAGGAAACTGATCTGGTTGATCGCGGCCGACAGAAAGCCGGACCGGAAGCGGGCAAGAACGAAGGCCACCAGTAGCCCCACAAGCGAGGCGGAGAAGGCAACCGTCACTCCAAGGCCGACAGTAACGCCAGTAGCCGACAGGATCAGCGGATTGTTCCAGATTCCGGCCTGACCGCGGGCTATCGCCGGATCAGACGCGCCGATCCAGTAGTGCAACGACCAGTCAGAAAATAGCGCTGAGGAGGATGGCGCCAGGCTAGAGGCGATGAGAATCACGACCGGAACGACAGTGGTGAGTACGCAAATGGATGCGGCCGCAACGAACAACGGCAATCGCGCGGTCCCCAGCGCAAAGCGCTTCGACCGACCGCCCTTGCCCGTGATCGTGGCGTAGGATCGGCGCCCCGAAATGACCCGGTTGCCAGCCCATAGGAAGAACGCCGAGACGAGGATGAGCAGAATTGCCAGCACATAGCCGCGCTCCGCTTGACCGATTTCGATCATGCCGTAGAGGCGAGTGGCGAGAGTCTGCATGCGAACCGGCAATCCAAGCAGTGCCGGCGCCGCGAAATTGGAGACTGCCCCGGCAAATGTGAGCGAGGCCCCGGCGACCAGCGCGGGAAGTGCCACCGGCAGTACGATACCGAGAAAGATGCGGCGCCGTCCGGCGCCCGTCATCTGCGCAGCCTCCACCAGGTCGGAATTCACCGTGGCGAGGGCTGCTGCGATGACGGTAAAGGCAAGAGAATAGTAGTGCGCCATGAGAACGACCAGCGTCGGCACCATGCCCCAGGCAAGCCAATCGGGCACAGAAAATCCAAGCCCCTCAAGGAAACCAATCTGGCCTCCCACGCGGGCATTGCGAAACAACGAACCCCAAGCGAGCGCAGTTGCGAAACTGGGAATCATGAAGGGCAGCGTTGCCAGAAGGCCAATCGTGCGTCGGAACGGCACGTCCGTCATGACCACGAGCCAGGCGAGAAAGCCGCCGACGAGCACACAGCCAGTGGCGACACCCGCGCCGAGGATCATTGTATTAGCAAGCGGTAGCCAGAAGAGGTTTCGTGACAGATTGCTTGCAAGCACGTCGGACCAGGCGGACCACGCACCGGGTGCAAGCGTGGCGCCGAAGACCTTCAATAGCGGAGCGGCGACGAGTGCAGTCAGCAGCACCAGCACGGCCGCCTTCAGCCCCAGGCCGGGGCTGAGGAACGCGTCCTTGAACGAGCGATTTCGAGACTGAGTAGACATCAAAATATCCGATAGCGCGGATGCGCCGCGGCCCGAGGGCGACGGCGGCACGCGGATCATTGCAACTGGAGAACGAGGTCACCGACGGACTTGCGGATCGTGGCCGTCGCGGCCGGGTCAACCCGCCAGGCCTTGAAGTCCGCCAGCGGGATCGCATCCGGGTGGCCCTTGATGTCGCTGCGCGTTGGCCAGTCACCCGCCACGTAGAACGGAGCATAGCCCGGTCCGCCAGTCTCGCTGTCATCACCCATCAGGAAGTCGATAGCGAGGCGTGATGCCGCCGGGTTCTTTGTGTCAGCGGTAAGCGCCAGCAGAGCCGGGAATACGATCCCGTTGGAAGGAACGACATCGTTTACGACCTGCAGCGCCCACCCCTCGTCCTCATTGTCGCGTCGGTCGGAATAGCTGGTGAAGCCGACGGGCGGCTGATCCTGACCGAGTTTACCAACCGCCGCATTCACATCGTCCGTCGAGGCGAGCAGAACCAGATCATTCTCGAAAAGATCTACGATGAACTGGTGCCCGGCTGTTTCCACGCCGTCATCCAGTTCGATCGGTTTGCGGAATAGCGCTTCGTACGCCTTAGCCATCTCGTCGGACCTCAGGACGAACTCCGTCATCAGGTCCAGATAATCACCACGCTGAAGCGGATCGACCATCAGCACCTTGCCCTTCCACTCCGGCGTCGTGAGATCCCAGAGGTTCTTGATCGGAGCGCCGTTGGGATAGGCAGCTTCGTTATACATCAGGACCTTGGTCGAAAGGCGTTGGGCCAGGAGCGGAGACTTGAACGCCGTGTCGAGCTTGTCGGCAATGCGGGGCGGTACATAGTTCTTGAGCAAACCCGTTTCCAAGAGATCGCTGAGCACCACCGGAGCGTCGGAAACATAGACAACATCCGCATTGGTGATGCCGGCTGCGGCCTCCGTGCGCAGGCGCGTGATCATTTCTGTCGAGGACATATCAAACCCGATCAGATCGATGCCCGGATACGCTTCCTCGAATGCCTTTTCCACTCGCGCGATACGGCTGGTGAAGGAATAGACCGTCACCTTGCCTTCCTTCTGCGCCAAAGTCAGCAGCGCTTCCGGCGAAAGCGTATCAACGTCTTGCGCCATTGCCGGCGCGGCAAGTGCGACCAGAACAGCGCCAATCATCATCATGCGTTTCATCGTGCTTCCTCCCCAATGGTGGCGGACTTCGCCACCGAATATGCATTTCTTTTTGCACCACTAGCGCGGGACGCAAGTATTCTTGCAGTCTCCAAGCATGCCAAAACGGCGCCACCCCCTTCGGCGCTCAGCGTCCCTCAAGTTCCCCGATCAGTTCTCCCAATTGTTCCAGGTTGCTCAATGAGCGCACCTCGTCGGATTGTGCCATGCTGAGAATGAGCCCGTTACAAATCGCCATGGGCACCGTCAGCGTCTGGAATGCATCGGCGTCGCCAGCGCGCGGCGCAGCAAGCAGGTGATCGGCCTTCGGCGATAAGGAAGGTCCCACCGTTCCAGAGACGACGACACTAACGGCGCCAACCTTTCCTGCTCGCTCGATCAGCGGCGCATAAGCACGCGGCTGACGGCGAAACGCAAAGACGAGCAGCGCATCATCCGGCCCCATGGACAGGATCTGCTCAGCGATATCGCGGCTATCACCGCAAACCAGCACAGTTTCGAACGCCATTCGGCGCAGACGCCGGTTCATCAGAACGGCCAGTGTTTCCGCATTTCCGCGCGCAAAGATGAAAATCCTTCTGCGGTCGCTCAAGGCGGCAGCAGCGGCAGCGAGGCGCTCCTCGTCGACATAGCTCGACAGTCGGGTCAAGGCCTCGATTTCCTGCTGGACGAGCATTTCCAGCATGCCATGGCCACGGGACGTTTCCAGCGTACGCCGCACGCGCAACGCCGGATCGGTCTTCACGATGAACTCATCCCGGATTGCGTGTCGAAACCCGGCATAGGTTTCGAAACCGAGCTTGCGCGCAAGTCGGGATGCCGTCGCCTCATGCACTCCGGTACGCCGCGCCAATTCCCCGGCCGTCCCTAGCGCCACATCGCGCGGCTTGGCGATGATCTCCTTGACGAGACGGCGTTCAGCAGGCGTCAGCGTATCGGCAATAGTTTGCACACGTTCGGCAATGAGCATCGGTTCCTCTCCCTACCGCCAGCTATACATTCCGCATGCAGAATTGCAAGATGTAAAATGAACGCAAGTCGGCTTGCATAAATCAAACGCCAACTTCGCTCACGATTGATTTCTCGCCTGACACGTCTGCCTAAATCTTCCCTCAAAAAGCTACGACATATTTTGACGAGCCGTGGCCCCGCCTTCTCGGCCACCTTCATGGCATAGGCTCTTCGCAAGCGATCACGCGGGCGCATTTGAACGGCTTGGGTTTGGCAGCTCTTTGGAGCCGCTGCGGCTCCAAAGCCGGACGTCTTGGAACCCTACGCCGTCGATCCATAAGCCAGGAAGGACGGCTTCCCAAATACTCGTGATGACATCACAGCTTGAATTCGCTGGCGGACATCACGTGGTGGTGGATTCGACCCTCGAAGAATTCGGCAAGGACGGCCTCGGTCGCCGCACGGGCCTCGGCGCGCACGGGGCTTGCGAGAGCTTCTTCCACGGCTTCGAGGTCGGGATAGTTGATGGCGAGGATCATGGATAGTTCCGGGGCCCCCTCGTCGCGGCTTTCGGCAAACGAGATGCGCACGTCGGTGGCGTGCGGAAACTGTTTCCATTTCGGCAGGATACGTTCGATGACGGCCTTGCGGAAGGCTTCGGTATGGCCGTCCTTCACTTTGCCCTCGAACAGTGCGTACCGCGTAATCATTTGAAGTTCTCCTTATTCGGTCCACGAAAAAATTCCATCAGCGCCGCCTGATCCTCGCCGCCCAGCCCGGCAGCCGTCAGCATTCGGTGGATCTCGGCACAGGCGGCGGTCAGTGGCATGGCGGTGTTGGTGCGGCGCGCGAGGTCCTGCGCGCCGGCAAGGTCCTTCACCATGTTGTCGATCCGCCCGGTGTGGCGGTAATCCTTCGTCACGAAACGCGGCATGTATTCCTGCAGGATCGCACTGTCGGCCCTCCCGCCCATTAGCGCCTGCGGGATCTTTGACGCGTCGACGCCCGCATCTAGCGCGAGCTGGGTGGCTTCCGCGACAGCGAGGAAGCCGAGGCCGCAGAGTACCTGGTTGATCAGCTTGGTCGTCTGACCCGCACCGACCGATCCCATATGGGTGTAATTGCTGGCGACATGCCTGAGGACGGCATGCGCATCCTTCACATCCTGCGCCGTGCCGCCAGCCATCAGCGTCAGTTCGCCGATCAAGGCCTTGGGCGCGCCGCCGGAAAGCGGGCTGTCCACCCACCGCAGGCCCTTCTCGGCCGCGTCCGCCGCCAGTTGCTTGGTCGCGTTCGGGTCTATCGACGACATGTCGATGATCAGTGTGCCCGCCTGCGCGCCGGCCGCCACACCCGCGTCACCGAAGACGGCCTGGCGCACGATGGCGGGGGCGTTGAGGCTGAGTATGACGTAGTCGCTGAAGGCGGCGGCCTCCGCGGCCGACGGGGCGGCAAAGGCGCCTTTGTCCACCAGTGCCTGCACCTTATCCGGACCGGGATCGAAGACGGTCAGACGATTGCCGGTCTCCACCAGCCGCGCGCCAATACTGCCACCCATGGCGCCCGCGCCAATCAGCGCAACCCTGTTGGTCATGATGGGGTCTCCTCCAGTTTTACGGCGATTTCGTCGACGAGCACCTCAAGCGGCTGGTCGATATCGACGGTTATGACGTTTTCGTCTGTCGTTGGGGGTTCGAGGGCTGCGAACTGGCTCTCGATGAGGCTCACGGGCATGAAGTGGCCGGCGCGCGCGCCCATGCGGGCGGTGATGAGGACCTTCGTGCCGGAGAGGTGGACGAAGGTGACGGGCGCCCCCGCTTCGTTGCGGATATGGTCACGGTAACGACGCTTCAGCGCCGAGCAGCCGATGATCAGAACGCCGTCAGGGGCCGCGAGCCTTCGTCCGACGAGGGTGAGCCAGGGCCAGCGATCGTCGTCGGTGAGCGGTTCGCCGCGGCTCATCCTGGCGATGTTTTCCGGCGGGTGCAGGTCGTCGCCGTCGACATAGGTCGCGCCGAGACGGGTGGCGAGCGCGGCACCGATCGCCGACTTGCCGCAGCCGGCGACGCCCATCAGGACGATTCCCCGTCGAGCGGAATGAGGGGCCATCTCAGAGCGAGGCCGTGATGCCGCCGTCGACATAGAGCACGTGTCCGTTGACGAAGGAGGAGGCGTCCGAGGACAGGAAGATGCAGGCCCCGACCAGTTCCTCCACTTTGCCCCATCGGCCGGCTGGCGTGCGCCTTTCGAGCCAGTCGGAAAAGCTCGGGTCGGCGACAAGCGCAGCATTCAGCGGCGTGTCGAAATAGCCGGGCGCGATCGCGTTGCATTGCAGGCCGTATCTCGCCCAGTCGGTCGCCATGCCCTTGGTCAGGTTGCCGACGGCACCCTTGGTGGCGGTATAGGGCGCGATGCCGGGGCGGGCGAGCGCCGTCTGGACGCTGGCGATGTTGATGATTTTGCCCGCGCCGCGCTTGATCATGTGGCGGGCGACCGCCTGGCCGACATTGAAGACACTGGAGACATTCGTCTTCAGGAGTCGCTCGAAGGCGTCGGCGGGAAAATCCTCCAGCGGCGTGCGGTGCTGCATGCCGGCATTGTTGACGAGGATGTCGATCGCGCCGACGTCCGCCTCGAAGGCGTCGACGGCCTTGCGCACAGCCTGGTGGTCGGTGGCGTCGAAGGCGAGCGTGTGCCCTGCCCCGAGGTCTCTTGCGGCGGCCGCGAGCTTGGCGGCGTCGCGGCCGTTCAGGATGATCTCGGCGCCGGTCGCGGCAAGACCCTTGGCCAGCGCGTAGCCGATGCCCTGCGAGGAGCCGGTGACGAGGGCGCGCTTGCCCGTCAGGTCGAAGAGTTCGGTGCTCATAGTGATGTCTCTTTGTTCTCGCAATTGCGGACGGAAAGCCGCTTCACACTTTTCCTGCGATCGCTTTAGCTAGGCAAAGGCGATCTGCGTCTTCATCGATTGCCCCTTGTCCGAGGCGATCTCGAAGGCTTTCAGCGCCTCGCCAAGCGGCAGCGTGTGGGTGATCAGCGGCTTGACGTCGATCAGGCCGCCCTGCATCAGCTTCACCGCAGTCGCGAATTCCTCATGGAAGCGGAAGGAGCCGCGCAGGTCGAGTTCCTTGGCGGTGATCGCCATCATCGGCAGGGCCATGTCGCCGCCAAGACCGAGCTGGACGATGACGCCGCGCGGGCGCAGTGCCTGGATGCCGGCTACCAGCGCGGGCTGCGCCCCCGAGCACTCGTAAAGCACGTCGAAAGTGCCCTTGTTCTCGCTAAAGGGAACAAGACCGTCGCGGTCTTCCGACAGATTGACCGTGCGGTCAGCACCGACGGCACGGGCAAAGCCGAGCGCGCGTTCGGAAAGATCGGCGGCGACGATCTCGGCGGCGCCCGCCCTTCGGGCGGCGAGGATCGACAGCGTGCCGATCGGCCCGCAGCCGGTGACGAGGACGCGCTTGCCCAGCATCTCGCCGGCGCGCCGCGTGGCGTGCAGCGTCACGGAGAGCGGCTCCGCCATCGCCGCCTCGCCGGCCGAAAGCCCTTCGGCCTTCACGCACTGGCTGGCCTTGGCGACGAGCCGCTCGCGAAAGGCGCCCTGGATATGCGGGAACGGCATGGCCGAGCCGTAGAAGCGCATGTGGAAGCAATGGTTGGGCAGGCCTTTGAGGCAGTAGTCGCAGGCGCCGCAGGGCCGCGAGGGCGAGACCGCGACGAGATCGCCGATGGCAAGGTCCGATACGCCTTCGCCGAGCGCCGCGACATGACCGGAGACCTCATGGCCGAGGATCATCGGCTCCTTGAGGCGCACCGTGCCGAAGCCGCCGTGGTTGTAATAGTGCAGATCCGAGCCGCAGATGCCACCGGCCGCAAGGCGGATCTCCACCTCGCCGGGGCCGGGCTTTTCCACCGCACACTCTTCGACGCGCAAGTCCTTGGCCGTATGGATGACGATCGCCTTCATGGCCTCTTCCTCACAGAACCGGAGTTGGCAACGGCCGGCCGCCGAAATGGGCCGACAGGTTGTCGAAGACGAGCTGGCCCATCGCCTTGCGGGTCTCCGCGGTGCCGGAGGCCATGTGCGGCTGCAGCAGCACATTGTCGAGCGCCAGGAAGCGCGGATTAAGGTTCGGCTCGCCCTCGAAGACGTCGAGCGCGGCAGCACCGAGCACCTTGCTTTCGAGCGCGTCCAGCAGGGCTTCCTCGTCGATGTTGGAGGCGCGCGAGATGTTGATCAGCATGCCGTCCGGCCCGAGCGCCTCGATGACCCTGCGCCCGACGATATGACGCGTCTCGGCAGACGCCGCGAGCGTCACGAACAGGAAGTCGGAGCGGGCGGCAAGCTCGACCGGATCGGCAATGAAGCTCCAGTCCCTGGCAAAATCCTTCGCACCGGTATCGCTATAGGCGATCTCCATGTCGAAGCCGGCAAGGCGTTTTGCCACCTCGAAGCCGATGCGGCCAAGGCCGAGCACGCCGGCGCGCTTGCCGTGGACGCGGCGCTTCAGCGGATAGAGGCCCTTCTTCGCCCAGTCGCCGCTCTTCACCCAGGTCTCGCCGCCGATCATGCCCCGCGCATGCGCCAGCATCATCGCGACGCCGAGGTCGGCGACGTCCTTGGTCAAGACGTCGGGCGTATTGGTGACGCGGATGCCACGCTCACGCGCCGCAGCCAAGTCGACCGCGTCGTAGCCGACGCCATAGACCGAGATGATCTCCAGCCTGGGCAGCGCCTCGATCATCGCCCAGTTGGCACCAAGCTCGCCGCGTGTGGCAATGCCGCGGATGGCTGCGCCATGCTCGGCGAGGAACGCCGCTTTGTCCGCCGCCTCGAAATAGCGGTGCATGGTGAAGTTCGCATTCAGACGCTCCTCGTCCCATGAAGGGTACGGGCCAACCTGCAATAGCTCGATCTTGGGCATGGGTGCTCCTTCGGCAGAGCGTTTCTGCCAATGATGTCAGACGATGGGGCGGACGAAACTGCCTCGCGAGGCTCAGCCTACTTCCGCGTGGAGGAAGGCTCGAAGTTCAGGCGTTTTCGGCGAAGAGAAGAATTCGGCGGAAGGCCCTTCCTCGTGGATGATGCCGTCCCTCATGAAGATCGTCCGATTGGCCACGCGCCGGGCGAAGCCCATTTCATGGGTCACGAGGATCATGGTCATGCCGTCGCGCGCCAGCTTTTCGATGACGGCGAGCACTTCACCGGTGAGTTCCGGGTCGAGGGCCGACGTGACCTCGTCGAAAAGAAGGACCTTCGGCTGCATGGCGAGCGAGCGGGCGATGGCGACGCGCTGCTGCTGGCCCCCGGAGAGCATGTCGGGATAGGCCTCGAAACGATCGCCGAGTCCGACGAGCGACAGACAGCGTTTCGCCTCGGATCGCGCGGCGTCCTTGCCGATTCCCTTCACCTGGACCGGGGCGAGCATGATGTTTTCGCCGGCGGTGAGATGCGGGAAGAGATTGTAACTCTGGAAGACAATGCCGACATCGCGCCGCAACCGGCGAAGCTCGGCCGGTTTGCGCGACATTCGGTGGCCGGCGACCTCGATCTCACCGGAATCGACGCTTTCGAGGCCGTTCAAGCAGCGCAGGAAAGTGCTCTTGCCGGAGCCGCTGCGGCCGATCAAGGCGACAACCTCGCCGCCTTCGACCGTGAGCGATACGCCCTTCAGCACTTGGAGCCCACCGAAGCTCTTTCGAATATTTTTGGCGACGACAACGGACATTTCGGACCTCTTCATGTGGGGGCGCCGCGGGCGCCCCCGGTTCTGTCGATTAGAACGACGGCAGTTCCGGGATGGGCGTCTTCATCCACTTCTCATAGATCGCACCCAACTCCCCGCTCTGCTTGTGGACGAAGAGCACGGTGTTGAGCCAATGCAGGAGGTCCGGATCGTTACGGCGCAGCCCGACGCCGTAGAAGCTCTGGAGATAGGTGGTCTTCTCCTCGAAACCGCGGTCGGGATAGCGCTCCTGCAATTGCGCGGCGATGTAATTTACAGTGCCGATGGCATCGACCTGGCCAGAGACAAGCGCGTTCAGCGTTGTGCTGTCGTCGTCGAAGCGCACGAGTTCCATGCCCTCCACGTTGGCCGCCGAAAGGATCTTTTCATGCGCCGTGCCGCGTGGGACGCCGACACGCTTGCCGGCAAGGTCGGCCAGGCTTTTGATGGTGGCTTCCTTCGGCGCGATAATGATTGACCTGTGGCCGCCATATGGATTGGAGAAGGCGACCGAAAGCGCCCGCTCGGTATAGATGCCGAAGCTTGCCACGACGAAGTCGACCTTGCCGGTCTGAAGCGACGGAATGCGGCTCTGGCCGGTGACGGGCACAAGTTCCAGCTCGACGCCGAGATCCTTCGCGAGCAGCTTGGCGACATCGACGTCCAGCCCGTCCGGCTGCATCTCCTCATTGGTGATACCGAAGGGTGGGACGGACAGGTCGACGCCGATCATCACTTTCTTACGGGCGATAATGTCGTCGAGGGAGGAAGCCGACGCCGTTGCGGCGCCAACGGTGATGGCAAGAAGCCCGACGAGGGGCAGAAGAAGGGATTTCAGGCGCATGGTCATCCTCTCAGTTCTGGAGTTCCGGGTGGTTTGGACGGCCTTCTTCGGGCCGTTGGGTGATCAGGTTCGGGCGCCCCGGCAGGCCGTGCGCCGCTCGAGCCAAAGGCTCAGTTGCGTGAGCGGGAAGCAGACGGCGAAGTAGAGGGCGGCGACGCTCAGGAAGGCCTTGAGCGGCTCGAATGTGGCATTGCTGACAAGCTGGCCGGCGCGAGTGATCTCGATGAAGCCGATGATAGAGGCAAGCGAGGTCTGCTTGATGATCTGCACGAGGAAGCCGACGGTGGACGGCAGGGCGAGGCGGATCGCCTGCGGCGCGATGACGAAGCGCAGTGTTTTGTAGGGCGTCAGCGCCAGCGCGTCCGCACTCTCCCACTGCGCCTTGGGAATTGCCCTGAGCGCGCTTTCCCAAATGGCGCCAAGGAAGGCGCTGGAATTGATGGTGAGCGCAATGGCCGCCGCGGTGAGCGCCGCGATCTCGATGCCAAAAAGCGACGGCGCATAATAGCACAGGAACAAGAGCACGAGCAGCGGCAGGCCCTGGATCACCTGCATGTAGAAGGTCGTGATTGCACTGAAGGCCCTGATGCGGGCAATGCGCAGCAGCGCCAGCACGATGCCCATGATGCCGCCGCCGACGAAGGCCAGGACGGTGAGGGTCAGCGTCCAGCGAAGCGCATAGACGATGAACAGGAATTCGGGGGAGCCGAACGTGCGCATCTCAGGCCCTCCCGAGCAGGCGGCGGCGCGACCGCGTGAAGATCATGAGGCCGGCAACGTTGAGCACGGCGCGGAAGACGAAGTTCAAGACCACATAGACCATGGCGACGACCAGGTAGATTTCCATCGTGCGGAACGTTTCGGAGCTTGCGATCATCGCGGCTCCCGTCAAGTCCTCGACGCCGATTGCCGAGACGAGGCTGGTCGACAGCATCAGCAGCACGCATTGCGAAACGACCGGCGTAAACACCTTCTCCAGCGCCGGCGGCAGGATCACGTAACGCAGCGTCTGGAAATAGCTAAGGCCGAGGCTTTCGGCCGCCTCCACCTGGCTGCGATGGGTGGCCTCGATGCCGCCGCGAACGATCTCCGCGACATAGCCGCCATTGTTCAAAACGAGGGCGATGAAGACGGAGGTGAGCGGCGACAGACGGATTCCGATATTCGGCAATCCGAAGAAGATCACGAAGATCTGCACCAGCAGCGGCGTGTTGCGGACCACCTCGACATAGAGGCGGACGAGCAAGCGCGGGATTGGCGAGGACGAGGTCGACATCACCGCGCAGAAAATCCCGAGCGCGATGCCGCCGAAAATGCCGACGAAGGACAGGCCGATCGTCAGCCACAATCCGCTGACGATTTGCGGCAGGTAGTTCAGCAATGGGCCGAACTGGAACGTATAGTCCATCTCTAACCTCGGCTTTCCCTCTTGGCAGTTTTTTACGGCTTCCTACTGCATGCCGATCGGGCGGACGCGCAAGTTCGGGCCGGCGAAACCGATCGTCTCCGGATGGCACAGATCGAGCGCCGCAGCGACATGCCACCAGGCATGGTCGGCCTGACGGATGATGTAGCATTCCGTACTGTGGCCGATATGCGCCCCTTCGAGCGAGTGTCCCATGCAGATATGGCCAATTTCTTCCGGCAGGCCGACCGAGAGGCAAACATGGGTGCCGTAGGCCGAATGGCGGAAGGACGGTTCGCCGTAGCGGTCGCCGCGTTCGCGCCAACGCTTCAGGTTGATCGGATCGAACTCCCAGGTCTTGCCGATGTCGTGGCAAAGTCCGCCGGCGAGAATGATGTCACGATCGACCCTGGCCTCGGGATAGGTCCTGGCGAACTCGTCGTAGATCGCAAGCGCAAGGCGCGTGACACCGCGCAGGTGGGCGTCCTGAGTGCCCCGCTTGAGCGCAAAGACGTTCGGGCTGCCCTCGCCAGGAATGTCGACCACGCGATCGAAGGACGAGCGTTCCAGCGCGAATACCCAAGCGTCCACCACCTTTTCTCTCAGGTCGTCCGACTGGATCTCCGCGATCTCCGGCAGGTCTTCGAGAATGTGTTCCCGGGAGATGGTTTTGTGCATGGTGTCCCCGCGTCTCTGATGTGGATGTTGAAAACCTACGCGGTCTTGAGATCAAAATCTAATTAGGATACTTAGAGCTATCGATAGAAAAATTCTATTCAAATGACCTTAAGTTTTTCCGCCCTGGAATCCTTCTATTGGGTATCTCAGCTGCGCAGCTTCAATGCGGCGGCCAACAAGCTGAATGTCAGCCAGCCTACGGTTTCTTACCGGATCCGCGAACTGGAGGAGCGGCTCGGCGTGTCGCTCTTCGTGCGCCAAAGGCGGCAACTTGTGCTGACCAGCGAGGGCGAGGCGCTGAAGCACTATGCGGAATCGATGATCGCCATAGCGCGCGACATTGAATCCAATATCAAGACCCGCAACACCCGCCTGCCGACGCTGAGGGTCGGCGTGATCGATAGCTTCGCAGCCGTGTGCCTCCCTTCCCTGCTCGATGAACTCGACATCCGTTTTGCCGGCGCACGCATCGCCGCGACGGTGGACACCAGCCACAAACTTGCTGATCAACTCTCTGAGGGGCTGCTGGATATAGCGGTCCTCTCTACGCCGCCGTCGCACGACAATGTCGCGCTTGAGCTTCTCGGACGCCAGAGCGTCGATTGGATCGCCAGCCACAAACTCGGCTTGCCGCAGACGATCGTCTCCGACGAGGAACTCCTACGTCAGCGCATCTTTGCGACACCCGCACCGTCCAACCTTCATTCGCTCACCACTGGTTTCCTCGCCGCAACGGCTGGTGCCGGGCTGCGGCTCAATGTCTGCAACAGCCTTGGCACGATCCTCAATCTCGTGGAATCGGGAACCGGTATAAGCATCCTGCCCTCGCGGCTGCTTCAAGAGCAGATTCGGCACGGGACAATACAGGTTCTGAAGACCCGGACGACACTACCCTTGCAGGAAGTTTTCATCGGAACAAACAAGGGCGCAATCGTACGCGCACTCCCGCAGGTCTCTCAGATGATCCGCAAGGTCAGCGCAAGCGTGGGCTTCTGCGTGTGAGATCATCTTGGCAGCATCTTGACTGACCTCCGGCATTTGACGGCATGAGATGCCGGGCCGTTTTCAGCATGGCCAACTTACTGCTTACTGTTGCCGCCAGCCACCTTCGCCGCATCACCGTTGAGATAGTTGTATACCGTGGCCCGGCCCATACCGAGGAGTCGACATATGTAGCCTGCCGCGTTTTTCCCGCTAAACGCGCCATCGTCGGCGAGAGCCTGCACGAGTTCCTTCTTCTGTGCGCGCGACAGGTCGGAAATATTGAGCCCGCGTGACGTCGTCCAATGCCGAATATAGCTGTTAATGCGCTCAAACCAGTCATCGCGAAAAAGGCTGTCCAGCTTACCGGCCGTGGCAGGAAGAGAGACGAAGGTCTGCAGCGTAAGAAGGATGTTTTCGAAGACGGAGACGTCGACGTTTATACACAACACACCCACTTCCTTGCCCGAGGCGGTTCTCAGCACCGAGCTGATCGACTTGATCCGCCGACCATCCCAGTTTGTCTTTTCGTATGGCCCGATTAACACATCGGCGGGTTTGAAGTCGATCTCCTCGAGATTTGAGGGGTCGCCGAATTCCCGCTTTGAGAAATTCCCGGCAATGTAGACCACGGATGCACTCGCCATGTCATGCAGCACCACCTCCGCGAATGGGGCGAATAGGTTCGCAATGGCGTCGCAGACGGGGACGAACGGCGAAAGCTCCGGACCTATGCCTTTTCCCAATTCCTGGTCTTTCTTCTTCAACGAACGGTCTCCTTCAGAGGCTGGCGCAGGCGAAATGTAGCTCAAGTGCCATGCGATCGGCATTCACAATATACAGACTGGACAGTCTATTTTGGATGATCTAGTCTATTTCCTATGGTGCTTCCGTGCAAGCAGCTAGAGAGACAACCCGCTGCAACGAGGTTGTGCCGGTACCAGAAAAAACGAGAGGGGAATGAACGCAATGAAAAACTGGCAAACGTCCCTCACCGGACTAATCACAGCAGTGCTCCTCAGTGCTGCGCCGGCGAACGCGGACACGCTTCGCGTCGGCATGGAATGCACCTATGCGCCGTTTAATTATCGAACCTCCGATGGAAAGCTTGAAGGCTACGATGTCGATGTTGCCAAAGGCATTTCTGAAATCATCGGCGTCGATTTCGAGTATGTCTGCCAGGAATGGGACGGCATGATCCCGGCCTTGCTGGCCAACAAGTTCGACCTGATCATTGCCTCGATGTCGATTACCGACAAGCGCAAGGAACAGATTGATTTCTCTTCGCCCTATCGCAACTCGGTCGGCCGCATCGTGGGCCCGGTCGGCAAGGATTTGAAGCTTTTCGACGACAAGGGCCAACCGGTCGTAGAAAATTTCGATGGACTTCGGATCGGGGTAGAGCGCGCCTCGACCTACTTCGAATGGTTCTCGGCCAAGCTGCCGAAAGCCGACCTGGTGTTGTACGATAGCAATGAGGCGATGTATCTCGACCTCAAGAACGGCCGGGTCGATGTGATCATGACCAACCCGATGAAAGCGCATTTGAGCTTCCTCAGCGGCGAGGGAAAGGGAAAGTACGAATTCATCGGTCCCGAGGTCAATGAGCCGAAATTCTTCGGGCCCGGCGTCGGCGTGGGCCTGCGCAAGGGCAACGACGAACTGCGTGATAAGATCAGCGCAGCGATCCGCAAACTCATCCGCGAAGGCAAGCTTAAGGAATACGCGCTGAAAATCTTCCCGTTCCAGATCCACGATGACGCCTGGGCCGAAGAGTAATCATCGGTGGGATGACATCCAAGAACACGGAGTAGGGCATTGGAAGCACTGAACGGCTGGTGGGATGATTATCTGTTGGCGTCGGTAACCGTCGCAAAGGTTTTCGTCTGTTCGCTGATCCTGATGGTGATCTTCGGGCTGCTTGGCGCGTCTGCCAAGCTCTCTTCCAACCGCCTGGCCAACGCTGTCGGCAACGCCTACACCGTGTTCTTCCGCGGGACCCCCGAAATACTCGTCATCCTGCTGTTGTATTTCGGCTCGGCGGTTTCGCTGACGACCATCGCCCGAGTTTTCGACCCGTCCGTTGCTTTTGTCGATATCCCGCCCTTCTGGGCGGGATCGATAGCGATTGCATTGGTGGTCGGGTCCTACGCCACCGAGACATTCCGCGGCGCGTTCAATGGCGTGAAGAGCGGGAGCATCGAGGCCGCACGGGCGCTCGGAATGAATGGACTGCAAACGTTTTTCTACATCCGCATCCCGGAAATGTGGCGAATTGCCCTCCCGCCCTTCGGCAATCACATGCTGTCGCTCATCAAGGACACCGCCTTGATCTCCATCATCGGACTGAACGAGACGCTCTTCGTCGCAAAGCAGGCTGCCAGCACGACGGGAAAACCATTCACGATGTATATCGTCGTCGGGCTTATATACCTGGGCTTCTCAACCGCCATTACGATCTCGGTCCTGCTTCTTGAGACCCTTGCGAACAGACATATTCAGCGGAGGCCGTCTTGAATATCGGCATCGTATTCGACGCGATACCTCGGATGCTAAGCGGCATCGTGATGACATTCCAGCTATTGCTGCTCTCCCTGGCGATCGGGACAATGATTGCCGTCTTGCTGCTCCTGATGCGGATCAGCGGCCGCTGGTGGCTGTCGTGGCCTGCCCAGTTCTATACCTATGTCTTTAGGGGCACGCCGATCCTGGTGCAGATTTTCATCGTCTACTACGGGTTGCCCCAGTTCGAATGGATCCGCGAAAGCATATTCTGGCCGATACTGCGAGACCCGTTCGGCTGCGCGATTCTGGCGCTTTCGCTGAACACCGGCGCTTACCTCTCGGAAATCTTCCGCGGCGGCGTGCTCGCCGTCGAGCGCGGCCTTCTCGAGGCGGGCGCGGCCCTCGGGATGAGCGCGACGCACCGCTTCATTTATATAACGACGCCGCTTGCCATCCGCATTGCCCTTCCGGCCTATGGCAACGAAGTCATCAGCCTGATGAAATCGACCGCTCTCGCCAGTACCATCACGCTCGTCGACATGACCGGCATCGGGCGGACGATCGTCGCCGAGACCTTTGCCCCCTACCAAGTATTTCTCTCACTGGCGATCGTCTACGTGGCCATAACGTGGATCATCCAACGATCGGTGAAGCGCCTGGAGGTTTACCTCGGCCGGTCCACCGCACGCTGACGTGAATAAGGATGATTGAGGCGACATTCATGAATAAACCCAATGACACGATGATTCAGCTGATTGGCGTGGGAAAGCGCTTTGGTCAGTTCGAAGCGCTCAAGCAAGTTAGTCTCGAGGTACGTCGAGGCGAGAAGATCGTCCTGTGCGGCCCCTCCGGTTCCGGAAAGTCAACGCTCATCCGGTGTATCAACCGTATGGAGGAACACACGAGCGGACGAATCATAATCGACGGCCGGGAGCTCACCGACAGGACGAAGAACATCAACGCCGTGCGGCGCGAAGTTGGCATGGTGTTCCAGAGTTTCAATCTCTTCCCTCACATGACCATCCTGAAAAATCTGACCATTGCGCAGCGCCTTGTCCGCAAAACCCCCGAGAAGGAGGCAAAGGAGGTCGCGATGCATTATTTGAAGCGAGTGAAGATCCCGGAACAGGCCAGCAAATACCCGGTACAGCTTTCCGGCGGTCAGCAGCAGCGCGTTGCAATCGCGCGAGCACTTTGCATGAAGCCGCAGATCATGTTGTTCGACGAACCCACCTCGGCCTTGGACCCGGAAATGATCTCGGAGGTTCTGGACGTCATGGTCGATCTGGCACGGGATGGGATGACGATGATTTGCGTCACCCATGAGATGGGCTTCGCCCGGTCCGTTGCGGATCGGGTAATGTTCATGGATGGCGGCCAGCTGATCGAGGAAGGCGACCCGGAAACGTTCTTCGCTAATCCGCGCAACGAGCGAACCGCGCTTTTCCTCCGCCAGATTCTAAGACATTGAGCGTTTAGGCACCCGCCGAGACGGGTGGCCCCACCGGTGCCAAGAGCGGCGCCGCAACGCAAAAAGACCTGAAACAGCCACGGATGAGCCATGCACGGCGCATTCGGACGAAGCCCTGCGGGCTCATGAAATGACATGAGGCACTAGATGACCAAGGTTTTTGGAATTGAAGAAATACGCGCTGCCACGGCGTCGATGGATCTGACGTCGGAGATGGAAGCCGGATTCGTCGCCTACTCCGACGGCAAGGTGGTCGTTCCCCCGGTAGGCGAGCTGCTGTTCGAAGAACCGCCTGGCGACACGCATATCAAATACGGGTACATCCGGGACGACCGGGTCTTCGTGATAAAAATCGCGTCCGGCTTTTACGGCAATGCGGCCTTGGGCCTGCCTTCGAGCTCCGGGTTGATGCTGGTGTTCTCGCAGAAGACGGGCTTCCTTGAATCGGTGCTGCTCGACGAGGGCTATCTCACCAACGTTCGCACGGCGCTTGCCGGCCGGATAGCCGCGCGTTACCTGGCCCCGAAAGAGGTAAAGGCGATCGGCGTGTTCGGCACCGGTACCATGGCCCGGATGCAGGTCACCTATCTTTCCACCGAGACGGACTGCCAAAATATTGTCGCATGGGGTCGGTCGGATGACAGCCTCCGGCGCTATTGCGATGACATGGCGGCGCTCGGCTATCACGTCACCACTACTCGTGACCCGCGCGAAGTGGCCGAGGCGTGCAACCTCATCATCATGACCACCCCCTCGACCAAACCCCTGCTTATGGCGAGCCAGCTGCAGCCGGGCACCCACATCACGGCGATGGGGTCGGACACCCCGGAAAAACAGGAACTCGATAGCCTGATCCTGGCACGCGCCGACATCGTCGTCGCAGACAGCCTCGAGCAGTGCCTGTCGCGCGGAGAGATATTTCACGCGGTCCGCGCAGGCCATATCGCGGCCGCGCAGGTACGTGAGCTCGGCGGCCTGATACGCGCCGGTACGCGGGTGCGCACTTCACAGGACCAAATTACGGTCGCCGACCTGACCGGCGTCGCAGTCCAGGATATTCAAATCGCAAAAGCGGTATGCGAGCGGCTGTCATCGTGACGTCGACATACCTGCGTTCCAACACACACATTTGCCGTCCATTTTCACTTCAGGAGGAAAGCCAATGATCAAGTATGTTAGCACGACCGGGGGAATAGAGCCGGTAGGCTTCGACGAAGCCGTGCTGCAGGGCTTTGCAGCCGATGGGGGCCTGTTCGTACCCGATCGAATTCCGGTGATCGACCAGGAGCAGCTGCAGGCATTTTCAACCCTTAGCTTTCAAGACCTCGCCTTCGAACTGGTATCGCTCTACATCGATGCATCGATCATTCCGCGGCAGGATCTCAGACGTTTGATCGACAACAGCTACCGCGAATTCCAGCGCCCCGACATCGTCAATCTCGTGCCTATCCGCGGCAATCGCGACACATACGTACTAGAGCTTTTCCATGGTCCGACCCAGTCCTTCAAGGACATGGCAATGGGCTTCCTGATGCAGGTGGTCGACTATCTTCTCGGGCAGCGTCGGGAAAGACTGAACATCGTGCTTGCGACAACCGGTGATACAGGCCCCGCCGCCGCATGGGCGGCCGCAGGCAAACAGCGCATCGATTGCTGGCCGCTTTACCCGAGAGGAATGATTTCCCGGGAGCAGGAGCGCCAGATGACCACATTGAGGGCGGATAATGTGCATCCCGTCGGGGTCGAGAACTGCCCGGACGGCGGGGACGACCTCGACCTCGTGGTCGCAGAGTTGTTCTCCGACGAAAAACTCAAGCGCACCTTGGCGCTCTCCAGCGTCAATTCCATCAACTGGTGCCGCGTCATGACGCAGACGGTGCACTATTTCTACTCCTACTACCGGGCAGTCGAGCGCGTCGGCGATCCCGTCGTCTTTTCCGTACCGTCCGGTGCGTTCGGTAATTTGTTCGCCGGCTACCTCGCGCGCTCCATGGGCTTGCCGGTCGCCCGTTTCGTCTGCGCCAACAATGTCAACAACGCGCTGCATACCGCGTTTTCGCGGGGGGTGCTGCCCCGTCACGATCTCGTTCAAACGCCTTCGTCCGCCATTGATATCGTGGCCCCTTACAACTTCTGGCGGCTCCTATATTTCGCGACGAACAGAGACACCGCCCGTATCCGCCAGTGGATGAAGGACTTCGCCGCGCGTCGGGAGGTGGTGCTCGACGTCGAAACGACGAAGACCATCCAAGGGGGCTTCATTTCCGCTTCGATATCTGATGAGGAGACACTGGCCACCGTCCGCAGTGTCTACGAAGCGGAAGGCCATTACCTCATTGACCCGCACACGGCTGTTGCCGTTGCGGCGGTTGAAGCGGTCAGGGACAGCCTGCCCGCGGCTGCCGCGATCGTTTGCTTTGCAACGGCGCATCCGGCCAAGTTCCCCGATGTCATCAAACGCGCCCTTGACGTGGAGGAACTGCCGGCAGCAGGGCACCATCCGGTAATCGACGAGGCTCGCGATGCCTGTGAGCACCTGCGTATATGCCAGTTGGAGAACCTCAGATCGAATCTGATTGGTGAGATGACGCGGCACGTCGCACGCAGAAGAGGTTGATCCTCTCGCCGCGCGATGGCCAAGCAAAGATCGGTCACCGCACAGAAGGGTGATGCCACCCATGCAATTTCTTCGCGCGCGGAGGTCTCCCGCCGACAACCGTCTGTCCATCGGGATCGCCATTCCGACATGCCGACGCTGGACCTGCTCGCCTGCTGGCGGGACGGTGCCCCCAACGACAATCAAAGGAGTGCAGAACTCGATGTTTGATCCGCCGCTCGGAGAATTTGCCAGTTTCGCTCACGACATCGCCGACCTTGCGCGACAAACGATCAGCAGCGCGGCGGGGGTAAGGCGCGAACCTATCGCGAAGTCGGACGCCAGTCCGGTGACGGAGACCGACCGAGCCGTGGAGAAATGCCTGCGCGAGCGCATAGCCGACCACTTTCCCGATCATGGGGTGCTTGGGGAGGAATTCGGCGCCGAAGGATTGGGCAATGAATTCGTCTGGGTTATCGATCCAATCGACGGCACGAAAGCCTTCGTTGCTGGTCTTCCGGTATACGGCACGTTGATTTCACTGACGCGCGGAGGAACGCCCATCCTTGGCCTGATAGACAATCCCATGACAGGCGACCGCTGGCTCGGCGTATCTGGCCAACCGACCACTCTCAACAACGTTCCGATTAGAACGGCCTCCACAACCGCTCTCGCAACAGCTTTCATAGCGAATGGCAACCCGGACGCGTTCAGCCCCGCTGACAAAAGCAGGGTTGAATCTCTCAGAAGGATCACACGCTGGTGCGTCTACGGCGGAAGCTGCATAGCCTACGGCCGTGTAGCCGACGGCAGCGTGGACATCAGCATAGATGGAGGCTTAGACCCCTATGACTATTGCGCGCTTGTTCCCGTAATCACAGGCGCTGGCGGCTGCATAACCGACTGGCAAGGGCGGCCGCTTACGCTCAACTCAGGAGGTTTGTGCGTAGCCACAGCTACCGACCTACTGCACCGACACGTGCTCGAGATATTGGCTTAAGAAGGGGCGCTGTGCGTAAGCGGCACGATAAAGCTTTCAGGATGCGTGCGCCCTCCCCCTGCAGGAGGTGTTCATCGGCACGAACAAGGGAGCAATCGTACGCGCCTTGTCTCAGGTGGCATAGATGGTTCGCAGGGTGAGTGCAGGCGTGGGCTTCTGCGTTTAAAGGCCCTCGTGGGACCCAGGCTGCGGCTGCCGACATAGAAAGCCTCTGCCAAGCCCTGACTTCATTGGACACCGCACTGATAGTGCGTTGCACACTCAAGGCCTCATGCATCCGGAGTAAGGTTCCGGTGGATACATTATGCGATCCTGGACGAACAAGCCGGGAAGGGACTGTCAGGAATTCTGTGCGGTGGGCCATGATGATGAAAAGGAGAGAATCATCACATGGCTATCGAGAAAGAACTTCTGGACCAGCTCCTGGCTGGACGTGATCCATCCGAGGTTTTCGGCAAGGACGGTTTGCTGGACGATCTGAAGAAGGCGCTTTCAGAGCGCATCCTCAATGCGGAGCTTGACGACCATCTCGACGTCGAGCGCCTGGAGGGCGGCCCCGCCAACAGGCGCAACGGTTCCTCCAAGAAGACGGTTTTGACTGGCACATCGAAGATGACGCTGACCATCCCGCGCGATCGGGCGGGTACCTTCGACCCAAAGCTGATCGCCAGATATCAGCGCCGGTTTCCCGATTTCGACGATAAGATCATTTCGATGTACGCCCGTGGTATGACAGTGCGCGAGATCCAGGGGCATCTTGAAGAGCTCTACGGCATCGATGTGTCGCCGGATCTGATCTCGGCGGTGACCGATACGGTTCTGGAGGCCGTTGGAGAGTGGCAAAACCGGCCGCTCGAGCTTTGCTACCCCCTCGTGTTTTTCGACGCCATCCGGGTCAAGATCAGAGACGAGGGCTTCGTACGCAACAAAGCCGTCTATGTCGCCCTGGCCGTGCTCGCTGACGGCAGCAAGGAGATCCTCGGGCTCTGGATCGAGCAGACGGAAGGGGCAAAGTTCTGGCTGCGGGTCATGAACGAGCTGAAGAACCGCGGTTGCCAGGATATCCTAATCGCCGTGGTCGACGGCTTGAAGGGCTTCCCCGAGGCCATCACCGCCGTCTTTCCCCAAACAATCGTCCAGACCTGCATCGTCCACCTGATCCGGCACTCGTTGGAGTTCGTATCCTACAAGGATAGAAGGACCGTTGTGCCGGCGTTGAGAGCCATCTACCGCGCCCGAGATGCCGAGGCGGGCCTGAAGGCGCTGGAGGCCTTCGAGGAAGGGTACTGGGGCCAGAAATATCCCGCTATCGCTCAAAGCTGGCGGCGCAACTGGGAACACGTCGTTCCCTTCTTCGCCTTCCCCGAAGGGGTCCGCCGCATCATCTACACGACGAACGCAATAGAGGCCCTCAACTCGAAGCTTCGGCGAGCTGTGCGTTCCCGCGGGCATTTCCCTGGTGACGAAGCCGCGATGAAGCTGTTATATCTCGTTCTTAACAACGCGGCCGAGCAATGGAAACGGGCGCCGCGGGAATGGGTCGAGGCAAAGACACAGTTCGCCGTCATCTTTGGCGAGCGGTTCTTCAACTGATGAAACCGGCCCACCGCACAGAATTCCTGACAGTCCCAGCCGGGAACATTTCGCAATTCCGGTGGGCCACGTCTCTGCCCCATAAGGAACTTTACGCGTCCAGGGCCTCCGGCTGAGGATCGATCTCAGCGATTTTCTGAAACTCCCCAAGATATTCTTGGCGGTGATACGAAAGCCACCGGGTGATGCGAGTGTTGGCGAGCAGCTTGGCAACGTATCCGCGTGCGACGGTAAGATGCAGATTGTCGATGCCGTAAGTTTCCTCGACGCTTTTCACTTGAGTCTGAAGTGATGCAGTTCCCTTTCCATCCGGGCAATCTGCTGGCCTGTCGGCGTGGATGCAGCAGCGCCTGTCATCTTTTTGGCTGCGACCAACTGGCTGTCAGGCGTGGCAGCGCGTATCGCTCGCGCGAACATAAGCGTAAAATTGTGCTGACCGATCATCAAATCTGCCGCTTCGATTTGCCGAACGGCGTTCATCTGCCGCAGGACATCGAACACCTTCATCGAGCAGGGCGTGTCTTTCAGCATCTCGGCTACCTCGGGCTGATGCCTTCCAACAGACGGAACCGGCGAATGACGGACTCTGAAGCCCCAATGCATCGGCTATATCGGCCGAAGAAACGCCCCGCTCGATGGCACGAGCAATCATCCTGTGCTCCTGGATCGGGGCCAGCCGGTTGACCCGCTTGTTGTAGTGTAGGTGTCGTCGTCAATCGCAACCAAACACTCGACCTCCGCGAAGCCAAGTTCCTTCAGTGCTTCCAGCCGCAGGTGTCCATCGAGCAGGTACCAGGTTCCCGCGCTCCTTGTATCTGCAATGACCACCGGTGCCTCGACGAGTCCAATTGCCTTGATCGAGCTCAGGATCTGCGCAAACTTTCGGCTCTCGCGAGCGCCCTCCGGGAGTGACTTCAGGGGAACGATCGCAGAAATTGCGATGGTTTGTATGTCGCGGTCAAAAGCGAAGTGGATTCGCCCGTCCCCACCGTCGTCGCCTTTGCACTCTTCATTCATCGCATCTCCCGGAAATCCGTGTAGCGAGGGCTCTTGGCATAGTCTCAAGCCCCTCGGCTCGCAGCAAGTTGAGAAACCCTTCGTCAGCGAGCAGGTCCTTCAGGGCCTCGACGATGAACAGAAGGCGCGTCTGCGCACGTCCGCGATGTCCTTGCCACTCATATCCTAAAGCAAACCGGATCCTACGACAGCCAAGGTACGCTATCCAGGGCACGCCGGAGATGATTGCCATCCCTGCGGGTCCCTTCTCGCCACAAGACAAAGCGGCGCTTGCTGCGACGATTCTGAATCAGGTATGGAAGCGGCGTAGTTCCTGCAACTTTTTTCCCGGAAACTTGATAGGTGTAGCACGGAGTGCTATATGAAGAGATGTCAGGACGGACTTTCAAAACGGCGTGGTTTTCCAAAGCAGCGAAGAAAGCGCGGATCTCCGACAAGGCCCTTTGCAAGGCGATTGAGCAAGTCGCACGCGGACAGGCTGATGACCTCGGTGGCGGCGTGTTCAAGAAGCGGCTCAACGACAACATGCATCGTTCGATCGTTCTGGCGAAGGCCGGTGAGTACTGGGTGTTCGCCTATCTGTTCGCGAAGAAGGACCGCGCAAACATCGATGACGACGAGCTCCTGGCTTTCCGGAAGCTTGCCGAACTCTATCGGCGCAAGACACAGGCCGAGCTTGATGCGGACATCGGGACCGGCGCCCTATTGGAGATTTGCAATGGCGACTAAGCGCAAGTTCAAGAGCGATGCCTTTGAGGCGATCCATAGCGCCGTCGAAGACATGTATTCGGCAGGTACCATCGACAAGGAAACCATGAAGACCTTCGATGAGACTTGCCTTTCCATCCCGCAGGAGCTGACGCCAAGCGAGATCAAGGCGCTGCGCGAGAACAATCATGTCAGCCAACCAGTCTTCGCGCGCTACCTGAACACCAGTGCATCAACAGTGCAAAAGTGGGAAACCGGCGCGAAGCGGCCGAGCGGCCCCGCCTTGAAGCTGCTCTCGATCGTCCGGAAACACGGTCTCGAGATGTTGTCCTAGAAGGACACTGCCGCAGAAGGATAAGCGCGCGCAGTTCCAGCCGATACATTATGCGATCTATTTAGCCCAGAACGTGAAGATCCTTGCAACAAGCCGTGCCCGGGCTCGTGATGCACGGCTTCCTTCGACCAAGAACGAAGCCGCTCGCGCGACGGTGGCGCTCGTGGTGACGGTACAGCAGTGATGTGAATTATGTTCTACGGCCGACATCAGGCGGCGTCCCGTGGTAGCGGTTCAGGCCGATATCCATCAGAGCCGCCCTATGATGGATCTCCGCCATGACAGGTTCGAAAATTCTGTTGCGGCGCTCGAGGTCAGCATGTTCGGCAAGATACGCCGGCACCAGCTCGGCAATCTCGTCGAAGATGGCCGGCTCATCCAACGCGGTCAACCGCCTGTCATGCATCACGATCCGACCGGCGACGATCACGGTCTCGATAGAGGAACCGTTCTCCGAATAGACCAAATGCTTAGCTAGATCGTTCAGTGGCATGAAGGGGTAGGTGCGCAAATCGAGAATCAGAAGATCTGCCGCCTTGCCGGCCTCAAGCGAGCCGGTCACCTGTTCCAGCAAGGCCGTCCTCGCACCGCCGATCGTGGCCATCGCGAGAATCTCGTCCGCCGCAACCCATTTCGCATAGTCGGGCCCGGAAACGCTATGGATGAGGCCGGCAACACGCATAACATCGAAGATGCGCGAGGTGTCGTTTGAAGAGACGCCGTCGGTGCCGAGGCCAATCGTCACTCCTGCATCGAGCAGGCGGCGGATCGGGGCGATGCCAGCGCCTAGCTTCATGTTCGATACGGCATTGTGGGCGACGGAGACACCCGCCTCCCCCATCAGGCACATGTCCTCATCGCTTACCCAGACTGAATGCGCGATGGTTGTGTTGCGCTTCAAAAGGCCAAGGTCGGCCATGTAAGCGATCAGCGACTTGCCGTGGAGCAAGTGGCCCGTCACGGCCTGGGTTTTGGTTTCCAAAATATGCGTGTGGAACGGCACGTGATTTTCGATTGCAAGATCCATGCAAGCGGCCATGAGATCAGGCGAGCAACGCTGCGGCGCCGAGGGCGCAATCATGAAATTCAGGCGGCCGGACTTGCCATGCAGGCTGGAGAAGGCCGACTTGCAGTAGTCCAGATACGCGGCGGCAGTCATGGGCGGGCCGAAATCGAGAAGGTCCTGCAATTGAGTGGGCATTACCTCGCGCGCGAAGGGCAGCGCTTCGAGCGTGTGGACGTTCATCACGGCACTCGACACATTGGCGCGGATGCCCGCATCGTCGTAGGCGCGGAACACCGTCGCCAGTCTGTCGAGATCGTGACGGGGCGGATCGAAGAAATCGTCACACAAGGTGGTGACGCCGTTACGCAACGACTCCATCGCCAGCAGCAGGCTGCGCAGGTAGAGCAGGCGTTCGCCGATCGGGTCGTTCATCAGCAGCGGATAGGCATAGAGCAGCCAGACTTCAAGCGGCATGCGATCATAGCGGCCGCGAAGGAAGGTCTCGCTGGAATGGGTGTGGGCGTTCACGAGTCCAGGCATGACCAGCTTGCGGTGCCCCTCGATGATGCTCGCATCCGGCTTGGCGGCAAGCGCCGCGCCCATCGCCTTGATCTTTCCTCCATCAATCAGAATATCACCGGTAAACGGCGCTGTACCATGGGTAGCGTCCATAGCGACGATCGTCGCATTGCGGATCAGGATTTCACTCATGGCAGGTTCCCCAAAGATTGAATGAGAAGGTCGTAGTAGGCGACGGGGTCGCCATCCCTGACATAGAAGACATTCTTCGGACGGTCGGTGGTCTGCCACCAGTCGGCGACCGTCATCCCCGCTGTCAGCGTGCCGTTGAGCTCCACCGAGACATTGATCTGCCGGCCTGAAAACATGTCCGGCGCCAGCATGAAGGCGGGCACGCATGGCCCATGCAGCGGTGCGCCCTCCCAACCGTATTTGTTGAGGTCGAAGGCTTGGGAATATTCCAGCATTTCGGCGGTCGCCACGCCGCAGCGGTTTGCCAGAGCCCGCATTGCGCTGAGCCGCTCCGGCGTCGAGCGCATTCGGTGTGTCACGTCGAGTGGCAGGAGCGTGGTCTTGATGCCGGCCTTCAGCACGACGTCCGCGGCTTCGGGGTCAACATAGCAGTTGAATTCCGCCGCCGGCGTGATGTTGCCGACCTCGAAATAAGCTCCGAGCATCGCGACAACCTCATGAATCTTGCCGGCAATGTCGGGCGCCTTGCGTAAAGCCATGGCCAAATTGGTCACGGGGGACAGCGAGCATATGGTGACCTCGCCGGGATGCGCGCAGACGGTGTCGATTATGAAATCGATGCCGTGCTTTTCCTGCGGCTTGATCGACGGCGGCGGCAGGTCCGGACCGTCGAGACCCGTCGGACCATGCACATGCTCGGCCGTGACCAGCGGACGGATGATCGGATGCGAGCAACCGGCGAAGACGGGAATATCCGGCCGGCCGGCCAGTTCCATCAGTTTCAGGCAGTTGGCGATGGTGTGATCGAGGTTGATGTTGCCGGCGGTGGCGACCAGTCCGAGAACCTCGAACGCTTGCTTCTGCCCGAGGATCGTCAGGATGGCAGCCGCCTGGTCCTGACCCGGATCGGTTAGGATGATCAGCTTGCGTGTCATGCGGCCACCCTGCCAGGAGCGCCGCCATCAAGCCACGCGTAAAGCTCCCAGGTCTCGCCGTCAGGTCCGCGGAAATAGAGGCACCGGGCGTTCCACGGGTAGTCGGCCGGGGGATTGACGAAGGTCACGCCATCTTTTTCGAGGTCCGCATAGAGGACATCTATATCAGCGGGACTGTCGACTCGCACCGCCACGAGCACGGCCGATGCCGACCCTACGGGCACGCGCACATCAGTGTGGCTTTCGATATGCGACCGCTCCCACAGCGCGAGCGTCAGCCCCGCGCCGATGAAATCGGCAAAGCCTGGTGCGCGGTGCTTGAGTTCGAAGCCGAGCTTCTGCGTATAAAAGCGGATCGACGCCTCAACGTCGGTGACCAGGATGCAGACATCCTGGATCGGATGGAGTTGCGCGAACTTCATGGTGCCTCCCTATTGATCCTTGAGTTCGGCGAACGAGCTGGCGGCCTTCGCGCCGCCGCGCAGCTTGCCGGAAAGCCAGACGCCGAAGACAGTCGCGAGATAGGGCAAAGCCTGCAGAAGGTCGTGCGGGATCTTGTCGCCGAACATCAATTGCGCCCGGATACCGAGCGCGCCAACGACGGCGAAGAACAGCGCAGCGAAAGTGGCCCCCACCGGATGGGAAGCGCCGAAGATGACCGCAGCAAAGGCCATGAAGCCGCGACCCGCCGTCATGCCCTGGGCGAAGAACTGCAGGCTGCCGGCGGCAAGTTCCGCCCCGCCGATGGCACACAGCACCCCGCCGATCGCCAGCGCCACGAGGCGCATCCGCGAGGGATTGGCCCCGACGCTGCGGGCAGCGAAGGGATGCTCGCCACAGGCGGCGAGGCGGAGACCGAAGCGTGTGCGGCGGAGCATTACCCACATGCCGAAGACGACGAAAGGCATGGCGGCGACCGCGATCGACAGCACGCCATAGGCGCCGAAGGCCGGCCCGAGCTTCGGAATGCCGAACGGTGCGGTCACGCTCGCCTGGCTTCCGAAGATCGACTGAACGGCGAGCGCCGTGCCACCGAGGCCAAGGCCCGTCAGGCCGAGGCCGGCGATGATCGGATTGGCCTTGAGCCTGTCGATGACGAACCAGAGGAGGACGGAGGCAAGCACACAGATGAGGATGGCGATGAGGATGGCCGCAACGATGGAGTTGGTCAGCATGATGCCGACGATCGTGGCGCAGGCACCCATGATCATCAGGCCCTCGAGACCGAGGTTCCACACCCCTGCCCGCTGCGCAATGACGCCAGCGAGGGTGACGTAGATCAGCGGCGTCCCGGAACGCAGGATGGCGATGATGATCTCGTTCATGACGGGCGTCCTCCGAGACGCAGCACTTGGTCGACGAGTTTCGACCTTGCTGTGATGAACAGCGCGATCGCCGCATTGATGATGTCGATCGCGGCGGCCGGCAGCCCGGCCATGATCGGCAGATAGAGCGCCGCCGAGGCAAGGCCGCCGAAAAACACCGCCGCCGCCGCAGTGCCGACCACGGAGAGATTGGCGACGAGTGCGATCAGGATTGCCGTGAAGCCGTGGGCCGGCAGGAACCCGGACGCAATGCGGCCGTTCGGCCCCATGAACTCGATAGTTCCGGCAAGACCCGCCAGTGCGCCCGAGATGATGAAGCTCGACAGGCCGAGCTTCCACAGCCGCGCGCCCTGCCACTCCACCATCGTGCCGTTGCGGCCGGCAAGGCTTGCAAGAACCCCGAATGCCGTGCGGTTGACAAGGAGCCACATCAAAATGCCGACGGCGGCCCCGATGGCGATGGTGGTCGGGGATATGCCAAGCGAGTCCGAGATGCGGTAGGCCGCGTCGAGGGGGCGGCTCGATGCCTGCTGACCGGACCCCGAAGGATCCTTGAGCGGTCCCGAGGTCACATAGACCAGAAGCAGGCCGGCCATGAAGTTGCCCATCAGCGTGGTGATCACCTCGTCAGTGCCGGACCGTAGCCTTAGAAGTCCCGGCCAGAGAGCCCAGAGGGCGCCGCCCAGCGTACCGGCAATGATGAGTGCCGGGATGACGAGGAAAGCCGGCCCGCCCTTGAATGCCTCGGCGGCGAAGGCAGCGCAGATTGCGCCGACATAGAACTGGCCCTGTGCGCCGATGTTAAAGAAACCCGCCCGGAAGGAAATCCCGACGCCTACGGCCGTGATGAACAGTGGCAATGCCCATCTGAGGCTCTGTTCAATCGCACCGCTGCGCAGGAAGGCGCCGTCGGCCACCGCCCAGAGCATGACCGGCGCATTGTAGCCGGCAAACTGGAACACCAGCGCGCACAGGATGAGCGCAAAGGCGACAAAGATCAGGCTGCGGGCAACCGTGACGAGACTGTCTTTCATGCGCTTACCCTCGCAGCCGCATCGGTCATGGCTGCGCCCACCGACGCGATATCGAAGGGCGCGTGGAATTCACCGTTCACACGTCCCGACAGCATCACCACCACACGGTCGGAGATGTCGAACAGCTCGTCGAGATCAGACGAAATCAAAAGGATGGCGGCGCCGCGATCGCGTGCCTGCCGGAGCGCCTGCCACACGAAGGCGGTGGCACCGATGTCGAGACCACGCGTCGGCTGAGCCGCGATGATCAGCCTGGCATCGCGATCGACCTCGCGCGCAAGGATCACCTTCTGGGCATTACCGCCCGACAAGGACCCCGCCTTCTGAGCTGAATTGTGGTAGTGAACGCTCCATTCCCTAAGCGACCGGTCGCAGGCTTCGCGCACCGCCGAGGGGCGGATCACCTTGAGCAGGCTCCCCTGCAGCAACTCCCTTGCGCTCCAGTTCTGCCAGAGCGAACTCGTGAGGCTGAGACCTTCGACGTTGCGCTCGAAGGGAATGATCCTGAGCCCAATCGCGCGACGGGCGGCGAGCGGTTTGCCGGTCACGTCATGGCCTGCAAGCACGATCGATCCGCCGGCAAGATCGGCAAGGGCGGAAATGGCGCGCACCAGCGTCTTTTGTCCGTTGCCCTCCACGCCTGCTATACCAACGATCTCGCCTGGGCGAATGTCCAAATCGACGCCATCGAGTGTGATGCCCTCACTGTCGGGCCGCGTGGAGACGGCCTTCAAGGATAGCACGCTCGGACCTTTTGCATTTTTTGGATGACCTGCGCCCTCGCCTGAGGGCGGTTTCGTTCCGACCAGCGCGTCGCGCTCATGCCGATCAAGAGTCTTGGCAGCCGCTTCACCGACGATCAGGTTGGCGAGCCTCTCGGCCGAAACCTCGGCTATCGGAAGCGGCCCCTCGACCTTTCGGCCGCCGCGCAACACCGTTACCGTGTCAGCGATGCCGAGCACCTCACGGATCTTGTGCAGGATCAGGATGACGGTAACGCCACGTTCCCTGAGGCGGCGGACACGAGCAAACAGCATGTTTATGCCGGAGGGCGAGAGCACCGCGGTCGGCTCGTCGAGGATGAGCACGCGCGCATCCATCACGAGCGCCCTTGCGATCTCGATGCCCTGTTGGGTCTCGATCGGCAGGTCGCGGATCCGCCGGTTTAGGTCAACTTGGACGTCGAGGTCGGCGATATGCCCCCGCCATCTTTTGGCGAGCCCCTTGCGGCTGTAAATACCACCTTTGCCAGTGGCGCCGAACTCCATGATTTCCGCGACCGTGAAGGATGGCGGCAGGGCGAAACTCTGATGAACCAGCTCCACACCCGCCGTTCGGCTCACGCTGACCTGGCCGGTGCGAATTTCGTGGCCCATCACGTCGACGGCACCGGCAGTCGGTTGAACGAGCCCCGCAGCGACGCGGGCGAAGGTTGTCTTGCCGGCGCCGTTCTGGCCCACGACCGCGTGGATCTGGCCGGGAACAAACGAAACGGCAACGCCCGACAGTGCAGTCACGTCTCCGAATTTCACGGTGACATCCCGGCACTCCAGCGCAGGCTTCAGAAGGTTGCACATCAAAAGTTCCCATCGAGAGCGAAGGCTCACGGACCGTCAACAGGAAGGAAGACGATCCGCGAACGTCCGGCGGCCCTCCCCGAAGGCAAAGGCCGATACCGGTTTTCCGTCAAGGCTCCGGGGGCCGACCCTGCGGCCGGCGCCGGAGCTCAGAGCGTGGTGTTGAACGGAACCTTGATGGAGCCATCAAGAATACCGGCACGCGCCTTTTCGACCTCGACCAGCGCTTCCTTCGCCCTGGCGTTCAGCTCAGGCGGCCCCTGTTCGGCGAAGACGGGCGAGGGAATGAAGTCGATGACGCCGGTCCCAAGGCCCGTATGCTCGTGCGTGCCGCCCTTCCATTCAGGACCGACGGCCTTCGTTGCCTCGTTGTAGAGCGAGACGCCGAAATCGAGGCCGACGATGGAGATGAGCGACTTCGGACCGAGTGCGTACTGTCCTGGCGCAAGACAGCTCACCATGCGGCCTTCCTTTTCGTTGGCTGCGGCGATAATGCCGCCGTCGGTGGCGGCTGCGTCCGTCTGAATGTAGTCGATGCCGTCATTGTACATCTGGGCGGCGATTTCCTGGCCCTTTGCAGGATCCTGGAACGAGCCGGCAAAGGCGGCGATGACGCTGGCGTCCGGCTTGATCGAGTGGACGCCGGCTTTGAATGCGTTGAAATCGGCGTTGAGCGGCGGGATCGAAACACCTCCGATGAAGCCGGTCTTGCCCGTCGTTGTCATCTTGGCCGCAAAGACGCCAGAGAGATAGCAGCCGAGATAGTAGTCGTAGGACACCGTCACCACGTTCGGGATCGCCGGCTCGAAGGGGTCGGCGAACAGCTGGATCCATTTGGTACCGGGATAGGACGGCGCCAGCGCCTTGAAGGGCTCGGCCACTTCGTTGAAGGTGGAGATGATGATCGCAGCACCTGCGTCACCGAGCGTGCGGTAGATGGTCTCGTAGGTCGCGGGGTCCTGCGCGTAGATGGCACGGTGCTCAAACCCCTTCTCTTCCGACAGCTGCTTGAGCTTGGCGATCATCTGATCGACCGGGCCGTTGTCGCCGGCGGCCTGCGTGTGGACCAGTGCGACCAGCCCACCGGACGCCCTGGCAAATTCGGGCACAATGCTGGCGGCAAGACCGAGCGCAGCGGCGCCCGCGCTCGCCTGTAGGAATGTGCGACGGTGCATTATGTGTTGTGAAGCCTTGTCAGTCATGATCGTTCCCTCTTTTGTTAATTGTCTTGTGTCATGCGCATTCCGACACGCGGGCAATGGCGACACGTGCCTGGTCGTCTCAAAGCGGCGGCGAATAGGATGCAGGGTTCATGATCATCACCTCCTGCTTCTGGATCGCATCGAGCGCCCAGACCTCGGAGATGAATTTTTTCCAATCCGGATCGGCGTACATGGCCGAGCGGCGCGCCTCGCGATCCGCAAGGCTGTCGTAGGCCCACAGGAGAACGGTGGTGTGAAGCGTGCCGAGCTCCGAAACGTAGAGGCCGACGAATTTGTTGAGATGACGTTTCTGCACCGGGAGACCGTCAGCCTCGTATTTCTTCATCCACTTGTCGACCGTGCCGGGCTTGAACGTATAGGTGCGGTGTTCGAGGATCATCGGATCACTCCCTTAGCTGTTCAGGATCAATTCGGCGCATTTCTCGCCGATCATGATGGCGGGCGCGTTGGTGTTGCCGCTCGAGATGATCGGCATGATCGAGGCGTCGGCGACACGCAGACCCGCGATGCCATGGACCTTGAGCTGCGCATCCACCACCGCCATGGGATCGTTACCCATCTTGGCGGTGCCAACAGGGTGGAACGTCGTCATGGCCGTGGCCCGTAGCCAGCGGGTCAACCCAGCGTCGTCGTTTGCTTCCGGCCCGGGCGCCAGCTCCTTGCCGCGATAGCGGTCGAAAGCCCTCTGGCCGACGATGTCGCGCGTCAGCCGGATGCCGTCAATCATCGTGCGGACGTCAAAATCGGACTGGAGGTAGTTCGCCTGGATCTTCGGTTTGTCGGTGGGGTTCGCCGACCGTAGCGTGATCTCGCCGCGGCTCGCCGGATTGACGGGTCCGACCCGGATAGTGAAGCCGTGATCTGCCTCGACCGCCCGCTTCTTGGCGAAGGGATTGGGGAAATGCAGGTTGGCGGTCTTTTCCAGCGCCGGCATGAAATGCAGCTGGATGTCGGGCGAGACGAGGCCGTCGTTCGAGCGAATGAAGGCACCCGCCTCGTAGGGAAACGTCGTTGTGATACCCTCGCCGAACAGCATCCCTTGCGCGACAGCAGGAATGAGCTTGTCGGCGCGCAGGTCGCCGAACAGCGTGACCGGCTCGCGGCATTCCCAGCTCATGACGCAGTCGACGTGATCCTGGAGGTTCTTGCCGACACCGGGAAGATCGAGCGTCGGCTTGATGCCGAGGGCACTCAGTTCGTCTGCCGGCCCGATGCCGGAAAGCAACAGCGCCTTGGGCGAGTTGACCACGCCGGCGGACAGGATGACTTCGCGACCTGCACGCGCGAGGCCGGGCCTGCCGTCCTTCAAATATTCGACACCGCAGGCCCGGCCGCCCTCGATGAGGACACGCGTCGTTTCAGCGCCCGTCAGTACGGTAAGGTTCTTTCGGCCGAGCGCCGGGCGCAGGAAGGCCCAGGATGTGGACCAGCGCTTGCCCTTGCGGATGGTAAAATCGTATCGGCCAAACCCTTCCTGGGTCACACCGTTGAAGTCGTCGTTCTGAGGATAGCCGGCCTGCAGTCCTGCCTCGCAGAACACGTCCATCAACGGATTGTGGCCACGGGCACGGCAGACAGTGAGCTCGCCGTCCACATTGTGAAATTCCCCATTGCGCTGGATATGCGCTTCCGAGCGGCGAAATGCCGGCAGGACTTCGTCATAGGACCAGCCGGGCAGGCCGAGCTGCGCCCAGCGGTCGTAGTCGTGGCGATTGCCACGCACGTAGATCATGCCGTTGATCGTGGAGGTTCCGCCCAGCACCTTGCCGCGCGGCCAGTAGAGGGACCGGCCGTTGAGATAGGGCTCGGGTTCCGTGTGATAGTGCCAGTTGTAGATGCCCGAATGGAAAAGCTTGCCCATTAGCATTGGCAACCGAAAGAGCGGATTTTGGTCCTTGCAGCCAGCCTCGATGAGCAACACGCGGTTCGCAGGGTCCATCGACAGACGGTTCGCGAGAACGCAGCCGGCCGAACCCGCGCCGACGATGATGAAATCATATTCCGGGGTAGACGCCATGGTTCACCATGCGATGGGCCGGCCGCCCATCGCCTCCAGATAGGAATTGCAGAGAAGGAAAGGATTTTCCCGGCCGAGCACCTTGTCGGCGAAGGCGGGATGCTCGCGCTGGACATAGCCGACATGGCCCGCATGCCCCTCGCGAATGCTTGCTTCCGCAAGAATGTCCGCAGCCGCCGCGCCGAATCCGAGGAACACGACCGGCTCACCCCGCGCCACCAGCATATCGATCACACGCAGCATCAAGGGTCGCCAGAAAGGAAGGTGCCCGCGCGACTGATGCGGATCGATATCGACCCGGAAGCGCGAGAGCGTCAGCGACGCGTTGAGCAGCAGCACGCCCTCGCCCACCCAGCGGCCGGCAATCACTCCGGGTGCCTCGAACGGGCCGGCGGGGTCGCACAAGAGACGTCGCACGTCGGGCCAGCGGTCGAAGCTTTGCGCCAGACTCTCATCGCCGAGACGCGCGGCCGCAATGAGCTGCATATAGGCACGGATGCTCTTGGAGAACATCTTGTCCAGCTCGTTCCACGCGGCCAGGTTGCCGGCCTCGAAGGCGCGACCTGTTGCCAGACCCGGTTCCGGATAGGGATCCTGGCCAAGGATCATGCAATGGACGCCGTTCGGCGCGATGCCGTCGAAGGCGGCGAGGACATGGGCACCCCGGGGCTGGCCGGGAAAGGTCTTGCCGCGGCGTGCGGGAAATATCGGCTCCCAGGCCTCCAGATCGAGCCCGGCATCGATGCGGTCGAAATCCTCTTCGACGGGTCCGAGCGCATCCCGCCAGGCATGCGGCAGGTCGGCTTGCCAGCCGGCGAGCGTTTCTGCCATCGCCTCTCTCAGTCGTGCCGGCATCACGCCGCTCCCCTGCGTTCGTTGAAATGAGACTAGACAAAAGCTGACCAAAGTGTCAACTTTTAAAAGGAAAAAAATGACGAATGGGTCAGTTTTTTTTGACCAGATCGTCGGTTTTTTGAATAGTGGCGCGCTTGCATTTCGCCGTAAAACGCGGCAATTGCGGAAACGACCTCGCCGCCACGCATGATTGCCTGGTAGGAAGCGGCGACGTGAGAGGGACGAGATCGCATGGCAACGGCAGCACGGGATCCAGAGGAGCGCATCCGCGAACGCAACATGCGCCTCATCATCAAAACTGGGATCGAGATATTCGCGCGCAAGGGCTTTGATGGTACGCGGATCGCCGAGATCGCCGAGGCCTCGGGCCTGCCCAAGGCCAACGTCTATTACTATTTCTCTTCTAAGGAGGAGATCTACAGGGCCATCATTGCGCACCTCATTACCAGCTGGGACGAGGCGCTAAAATATATTTCGCCCGAGCGTGAGCCGGCGGAGGCCTTCCGGCTCTACATCAAGGCAAAGCTCGACTACACGCGCAAGAACATCGCCGAGTCCCGGCTCTTCGCCAGTGAGATCATTCAGGGAGCGCGGTTCCTGAAGAAGAAGGATCGCGACCATATGCGCCAGGTCACGGATGCGCATGTGGCGGTCGTGGAGGGTTGGATTGCGGCCGGAAAGTTGCTGCCGGTTGATCCGCGCCACCTGTTCATCATGCTGTGGGCTTCAACGCAGTTTTACGCGGATTTTGAGCCCATCGCCGCCGACGGGCTAAGGAAGGCGCGTTTGAAAGCGGAGGATTATGAAGCAGCCGCAACGACAATTACGGAGACGATCCTGAAAGGCATTCTACCCGGCCCGGTGCACAGTTGAATCGATGCCGGACAGAGTCGCCTCTTGGGACCCTCTGGCCGAACGCGCCTACCGACGTGATGGACTTGATGGACTTGATGCGATTCGATCGGCCCTTCTCTTCATTCACCCCCGTCTTTCGAGAAGCGCGAATTAGCCTTGAGGAAACGGTGGGACGAAACGTTGTTGGTGGATCGCAAGGGCGGTCGACCGGGACGGGCATCGGGGTGCTTGACGACAAACGGCAAGAGTCCATCCGCAAGACCATCATCAGATACTACCTAAAGTGTAATCGACCGACACTTTCGCTGTGTTGGTCCGGGATGTGCAAACGAACTGCATGTCGGCCGGGCTTAACGCCCCCGTCCAATTGATACCTTATGCGATCTTCTGTAACGGGCTTTGCGTCAATCCCTTGTGCGCTTAATCCGTCGCCGAGGGCTTGCTTCTGTCCGCAGTCGGAGCTTTGCCGCTGCTCTATGGTGTCTGCTGAGGACCGGTTGGCCAATCTTAGAAGCGCAGTCACCGCGTGCTGCTGATCGCATAGCGGCCTAACCCATCCATCGTCCCGGCGAAGGGACCTTGCTGCGGAGGGCTGATGGCTGTGCCCGTCCGAAAGCCTGTCTCGTCGTCTCCTCCGATCAAGCCGCCAGGGCTGGCGCTCCCTTATGAGCAATGAAGTTCTATCCCTGAGTATGCAATGCAACACCACCGCCAGCTTGCGGGCCAGCGCCACGCGCGCCTTTTTGGGGCCGGCACGTCTTGCGACCGCCAACGCCCAACCCTTCAGATCGGAGCCTTTGACCGGTCGCGTCAGGATTGACATTGGCCGCCTCGTAGAGCGCGGTTCGCACGCTGCCATCGCCGATCTTCGAGATGCGACCGCTATGATCGGTCTCGCCCGACTGACACTTCTTCGGCGTCAATCCGAAGTGCGGCCCCACCGCGCGCGAGGAGCGGAATCGCTCCGGCGCATCGACGGCCGCCACAAACGTCAGCGCCACCAGGAGCAACGGCCAGGGGGAAGGCGAAATCAACCGCCTGAAGGCAATCAAGCGTGCAATCTATGGCAGAGCTGGCCCGGAGCTGCTCAGGGCACGCGTGCTGCCGCTTGACCAAAATCGCCACCACACAAAGTGAGGAAGACCCCATTTATCTGCCAAGCGACAGGTCAGCAGGCAGAGGAGCCGCTTGGTGATGATTAGAAGGGATGGGGGGTGGATGACGATGGGGGGCGGCAGCAGCAGCCCGGCCCTAAAAAACGGCGCGCGGCGCTCCGTCAGAGTGTCGAGACGGCTTCCGCGCCGAGAGCCTTGAGTTGCTCGACCGAGGCAATCCCCATCAACGCAAGACTGATCGAAATCTCGCGCTCGAGGATGGCAATCACCTCGGCCACCCCCGCCTGCCCGGCGGCCGAGAGGCCGTAGGCATAAGCCCGGCCAAGCATCACGCCGTCTGCGCCGAGTGCGATCGCCTTGATGACGTCCGCGCCGCGGCGGATACCGCCGTCAAGCATAAGGCAGAAGTCGGTTCCCACGGTGGCGCGAATGCTGGGCAGGGCTCGGATCGTGCTCGGGGCACCGTCGAGCTGGCGTCCGCCGTGGTTGGAAACCACCACCCCATCGCAGCCGAGATCGCGAGCGCGCACAGCATCAGCGGGCGTGAGAACGCCTTTGATCACGAGCTTGCCCGTCCAGCGTTCGCGCAGCCAGGCGATGTCCTTCCACGACAGCGTCTTGTCGATTCGGCGCGAGAGATTGGCCGCCTGCTCCAGCGCGCCGCGACCGAATTCCGGCCGGTGCTCGATAGCCCTGACCGACGGCATGCCGGCAAGGACCACCTCTGCAAGCCAGCGCGGCTTCAGCGCGAGGCGCGCGAAGAGGTCCGGCGTCACCCGCGTCAGCGATCGGAATCCGTTTCGCACGTCCCGTTCGCGAATGCCCGTAATGGCGGTGTCGACCGTTACGAACAGGGTGTCGACGCCGGCGTATTCTGCCGCTCGCAGGAATTCCTCGCAGAGCGAGCGATCCTCCAGCACATAGAGCTGGAAATGCAGCGGCCCGTCCGTGACGATCCGAAGGTCGGCGAGTGAGGCGATGGAAAAGGTTGATAAGCAGAAGGGGATGCCCGCGGCATGCGCCGCCCGCACGGCCTTGACCTCGCCCTTGCCGGAATAGAGGCCGAGGAAGCCAACCGGCCCGAGCATGAACGGCAGGGGATGACGTTTCCCGAGATAGGCCGTGGCAAGGTCCTGCGGCTGCGGCTCGACCAGCACGTTCTGGCGCAGGGTTAGGCGGGAGAAGTCCGAGCGATTCGCCCGCATCGTCTCCTCCTCGAAGGAACCGCCGTCGATATAGTCGAAAAAGATCTTCGGCAGCCGCCGCCGGGCGAGATCGCGAAAGTCGTCGATGTTGACCAGCGCCATGTCAGCCGTTGTCCGGATCGATTGTGTCGATGAAGCGGGAAATTAAATCGTCTCCCGCAACCGGCTCGCTTCCGGCCATCACCGCGACGGAGAAGCCTATCAGGGAGGAAATCGCGTTATGGGTCGTTGCGCCAGCCCGCAGGTTCATCACCAGCGTTGGGCAGAGGAAAAGGCCAAGCCGGATGACCCGGCGCCAGTCGGCCGGAAGCATGCCCCGCGCCTTCAGTTCGCTAAGCAGCGGACGCCAAAGTGCCTCTGCCTTTACGTCGAGAAGCGCCCGCCTGACAGGACTCGGCGCGAAATCGGTGGTAACGCGGAGCAGAGCGCCATCAAGCACTGCGCTTGCCTTGTAGCGCCCGGCCGCCATGGCGGGATCGTAGAGCCACAGCGGATGGGCAAGGATGTTGTGGAAGGTCGTCTTCACCTCGGCGAGCAATGCAGGAATGTTCTCGCCGGCAAAGGCGGGATCGAAGAAGGACAAGTGTGCCCCGCCATCGCGCTCCTCGTACCAGACATTCGCATTGTGGGCGTCGCCATGCGCGACCACTCCCCCGGCATCCGCCAGCCGCGCGGGGTTCAGCCGCTCATGCGCGGCATCGAACAGGGCGCCGATACTGTCGCTGTATTCGATGCCGTTCACCACAAACCGGCAGCGCGAGAGCGTCTCCCAATCGAGTGTCAGGTTGGGAAAGGCAAAGTCCTTGCCGACATAGAAGCTTGCCATGCGCCCGCCCGGATAGCTTGCTGCCGAAGGGTCTACGAGCCTTTCGTAAAACAGACGGTGGATCGGCTCGGCCGCAACCTCCCTCGCACCCACCGTATGCAGTGTGGCAAGATAGACCTTCAGCACGGCTTCGCTCAGCCGGCGTTCGGCCTCAACCGCCCTTCCCCTCGCCGCGGCATCGTCATTCAAGTCCAATGCCCTCAGCACATCTGAAAAACGCGGATCGGTGCGTCGGCGATAGACGAGTATCTGTTCGCCAGGAAGCACCGACATCAGCAATGGCTGGTCCACCGGCAGGCCGGCGCGCGCCAGGATGTCGGCGCGATAATATTCGCCGCTCATGGCCTCTTCTCCCTCTTCCTGGTGGAACTTGAAGAAGAAGGCGCCGTCCTCCGTCTCGAAGAAGCCATTGAGCGAATTGAGGCTGTACTGGTCGTGATTGATCGCGACGTTCCTTGCCTCGATCCTGAAGAGATCACGCAGCAGCTCGGCCAGCAACTGTTCCGCCTTGCCGTCTCCGGTTTTGGCGACCTTTCTTATTTCCGCGGTGCGGCTCGTGGGCTGGCTCATGGCGTTCTTTCCGGATGGGTCTTTCTGGGCATAGGAACGGCGGTCACTTGCCGCCGTGCAGATAGCGGCTGCCGAGCGAGTAGCGGCTGCCGACATAGGTGAAGGTATTGACGGTTGCGACGACCGGCCCTGACCAGGTCTTGCGGTGCAGGATCAGGCAGCAGTCACCAGGGCGAACGTTCAGCAGGCGAGCCTGTTCAGCATTGGCCGGCAGAGCGCTGATGAGATGCTCCACCTCGGTCAGCGGCGTGGCGTTCTGCAGGTAGTCATAGGTGGCGACGGTAGTAAAATCCTGGTCGGCATAGCCGGAAACGAGGTTGGGATTGACGTAACGTTCCTCGAGCTGAACCGGCAGGTCGTTCTCGAAATGAATGACGACGGAATGATCGACGGGCTTCACCGTCTCGAACTCGAAGGCGAGCAGAAGCTCCGGTTCCGGTCGCGCGATCCGCTCGAGCACGACCACCTCGGCCCGGTGCCGGCTACCGCGCGTCTTGATCTCGGTAATGATGTTGCTGATCTCGATCAGCGTCGACCGGGGCCTGGGCGGCGCAACGAAGGTGCCCACCCCCTGAATGCGGCGCAGATGCCCCTCGGAGGTGAGTTCCCGCAGCGCCCGGTGAACGGTCATGCGCGAGACACCGAGTGCCGAAACGAGTTCGTTCTCCGAGGGAAGCCGGCTGTTGCGCGCCCATTTGCCGCTGCCGATGTTACCGAGGACGAAGTCCTTTACCTTCTCGTAGAGGGGCGATGCGGAATCTGAAAGCGTATTCATGGTTCACTGCCTCCACCGCCGCCAAATCGGGCCGGCATTCGGAATGACATGACGGACCCGGTTCAGCCCGCCACCTCGATGATCGTCTTGAGCGCATTGCTCTCGCCTCGCAGCAGCCTTTCATAAGCTTCCGGCACATCGTCGAGCGTCGGCAGCACCTCAATGAAACGTTGCAGCGCCGGCGCCAGATCGGCGAGCAATTCGATGGCCTCGGGCAACTCGCCCGCAAAGGCATGACAGCCGACGAGCGATATCTCCCGCTCCACTATGATGTTCGGATCGAAATCGAGCTTGCCGTGGCCGATGCCGACGAGCGCCAGCGCTCCGCCGCCTGACAGAATGTCGAGAGCTCGGGCGATCGCCTGGATGCTGCCGGTGGCATCCAGTGCATAGCGCACCCTTCCGCCGGAAAGCGCGGCCTCGACCACCGCCCTGTCAAGAGCAACGACCGCGCCGCCAGTCACCTCAGCGACAAGGGCGGCTTTGTCGGCGTTCAGATCGCCGAGCAGCAGCGGACCATCATGCAGCCGGGACAGAAGAAGCGCACTCAACCCACCGATCGTGCCGCAGCCGATGACGAGGACCGGTTCGCCGGCCGGAATGGCAAGGCGACGTACGGCATGCAAGGCCACTGCCAGCGGCTCGGCCATGGCGGCAACATGGGGCGAAAGCTGCGGATCGTGGCGCACGACCAGTCGGGCTGGCAATTGCACTGCCTCGGCAAAGCCGCCGTCACAAATCTCGCCGACGAAGCCCAAGGTCTCGCAGACATTGCTGCGGCCGCTCGTACAAGCCGGGCAAGTGCCGCACCACATGCGTGAGTCCGCCGAGACGACGTCTCCCCGCACCACGTGACTGACGCCCTCTCCGATCGCAGTCACGCGACCGCAGAATTCATGGCCTGCCGTCGAGGGCCGGCGCGAGATCCATTGGCCGGTACGGTAGTTGTGAAGGTCGGAACCGCAGATGCCAGCAGCCCTTACTTCAAGGTTGACGAAGCCCGGCGGCGGAGCCGACGGTTCGGCGACCTCTCCCACCCGCAAATCCATGGCGCCGTAAAGCCGCACAGCCTTCATGGTTCAGGCGCCCTTCTTCAGATAACGATCGCGCACGGGCGATACGGCAAGCGCATGCGAGGAGAAGCCCTCGTAGATCGCCAGATTGTGGGAATGCCTGGCGAATTCCGGATAGGCCGGTGCCGTGACATAGCCGATCGAACTGCGCTTGACGAAATCGGTGACCGACAGCGGGCCGAAGGTGCGGGCCCAGCGGCTGGTTGGCAATACGGCGTTGGGCCCGAGCGAGAAATTGGCGATGCTGACCGGGGTATGGGTGCCCATCAGGATTTCGGCCGCTTCCGTGATGTGGCCGAGATGTATGAAGGGCTGCTCCGACAGGAGTTCCAGATGCTCGGGCGCATAGGCGTTGACGAAGGCGTAGCTTTCCTCAATCGAAGAGGTCAGAACGATGCCGCCCGTCTTCCCCGTCAGCACGGCCTTTGAAAAGGCGACGCGCTGCTCGGTCATTTTCGCCCAATGTTCCGGAAGGGCTGCGAGCGCCTCCTCGGCGACGCGGCGGCTGTGGGTAACGAGGTAAGCGGAAGAATCCGGGCCATGTTCGGCCTCGATCAGCAGGTCGAGCGCGGCAAGGCCACCATGGACCGTGTCGTCGGCGAGGATCATCACCTCGGACGGACCAGCGGGAAGCCCGGTATCGATGACGCCGGAGAGCGAGCGCTTGGCGGCGACCACCCAAGGGCTGCCGGGACCGACGATCTTCAGCGCCGGCTTGACCGTTTCGGTGCCATAGGCGACAGCAGCAACGGCCTGCGCGCCGCCCGCCTTGTAGACGGTTTCAACGCCGGCGAGACGTGCAGCAACCAGCGTCGCGGCATCGACCGAACCGTCCGGCGCCGGCGGCGTGACAATGGCCAGGTTCGGGACGCCTGCAACCACGGCCGGGACCGATGTCATCATAGTCACCGACGGGAAGGAGCCCTTGCCCCGTGGGACGTAGAGCGCGACCGACTGAATGGGCGTGAAGCGGTCTCCGGCAAAAGCGCCGGGGCGGATCTCCTTCAGCCACATGGCTTCTGGCTTCTGCTCCTCATGGAATTTGCGGATGTTGTCGATGCCGAATTGAACGGACTCGAGGACACTTGCATCAACCAGCTTGAAGGCCGCATCGAACTCTGCCGCCGTAACCTTGAGATTGGCTTCCGTTACATCGGCCTTGTCGAGTTCGCGGCCGAAGCGTGCCAGTGCCTTGTCGCCCTCGGTGCGGACCGCTTCGAGGATCGGCGCGACCTTTTCGATGAAGCCCGATATGTCGGTTTCCGAACGGCGCAGCAAGGCGGCCTTCTCTTCGGCGTTCAGCTTCGAATATTCGTAGAAAGACACTGATGTCATCGTCTTGTCCTTGTATCTGGCCAGTTGGGGCCGGAGGGTCATTTCGATTTCAGGAAGATATCCAGACCGACCAGGCGGTCGAGCAGCGCGATCGCGAGACCGGCGCAGGCGATGAACACGACCGAGATCGCGGCCAGGTCCGGCGTGATGATCGAGCGGATGGAATTGTAGATCTGGACCGGCAGCGTCACGCTTCGGGCGTCGACCAGCAGCAGGCTGACCAGAAACTCGTTGAGCGCCAGAATGAACATCAGCAGCGATCCCGTGATCACGCCCGGCAGGACCGCCGGCAGCGTGATGTAGAGGAAGCGTTGCAGCGGCGGGGCTCCGCAATTGGCCGCCGCCAGCTCCAGATCGGGCGACAGATTGCTGGCACTCGCCGTCACAGCCCAAATCATGAAGGGCAGGTTGATGACAGCGCAGGCGATCCCGACCGGCCACAATTTTCCCAGAACGCCCATATTGCCGAGTACCAGCATCATGCCGATGCCGGAACCGATCAGCGGAATGGTGAACGGCAACAAGAGATAGATCTGGATCGAACGGGCAAACCGCACCCGATACTTGGCCAATGCGATGCCGGCGAGCGTGCCGACCGGGATCGAGACCAGGGTGCATATCGTGGCAACGATCAGCGAACGAACAAAAGCTTGCCTGAGGTCACTTGCCTGGGCGATCGCCCCGTACCATTTCAGCGACAGGCCGTCCGGCGGGAAGGTGATGATGTTGCCGGCGGTGAATGAGGCTCCGAGCACCACGACCGTGGGCGCGGACAGCATCAAAAGTGCAGTCGTGACGAAGGCCCACAGGACGAAGGATTTGCTTTTGCTGGCCGTCATTTGCGGTCTCCCGTCATGGCGAGCGTACCTGCACCGAACAGCATGAAGACGACGCCGACGAGCATGGACCCGACCGCAACGAGCATCAGCGACAGCGTGGCACCCATGCCCTGGTCGGAGGTGCGGAAGAACTGGTCGTATATCGCGTTGGCGATAAAATCCTGCGTGCCGCCGCCGAGGATGGCGGGAATGGCGAAGTCGGTGAGCGACAGCGTCAATACCACCAAGCCGGCACCCACCAGCCCCGGCCGGGAGAGCGGCAGAACGATGTGGCGGAATGTCCGGGTCCAGCCCGCGCCGAGCGAGGCGGCAGCGGCCTCGAGTTCGCTCGGGATAGCGGTCAGAGCCGGTGCGAGCATCAGCACCGCGAAAGGCAGCATGTACTGGACGAGGCCGAAAAGGACCGCCGGGTAGTTGTAGAGCAGACGTATCGGCGGCACGCCGACGAGACCGAGCGCCTCGTTGACCATGCCCTGGTTGCCGAGAATGATGAGCCAGCCATAGGCGCGCACCACCTGCCCGATGAAGAAGGGCAGGAAAAGCGCAACCAGCAGAAATTTGCGAAGGGCGGACGACGGCGTACGCACCATGAGGTAGGCATATGGAAAAGCGAGCAGCAGGGTGATCACCGTCACGATCACCGAACCGACAAGGCTGCGGCCGGCAACCGTCGCGAAGAAGCTTTCGGTCAGAACACGCTGATAATTGGCGAGCGTGTAGCTCTCCGACATCAGGAAGGTATTGGTGTCGAGCGTTCTCAGGCTCGTGTCGCCGATCTGGACGAGACCGAGCACCAAAAGGCCCACAAGCACGAGCGCGGGCATCAGCATGAGATAGGGCAGGCCCCGCTGGAAGCTCGATGGCCAGACGATGGCCGCAAGGCGTTCGAGCACATCCATGACGCGCCACGTCAGGGGATATGCAGCACGGGGAGCGCGCATGGCAACGATCCTGTTTCACGAGAGAAGGCTGCCCGCCGCAAGGGTGCGGCGGGCAGATAAGGCATCAGCCCTGCATGATTTCCTTGAACTTGGCGAACCACTGGCTCTCGTTCTCGACCTGTACCTTGGCCGAGATACGGATCAGCTGCTTGAAGTCCTCCTCCGTTGTTGGATAGGAGGGGTCGCCCACGAGATCGGCGGGCGGCGTGATGCCGGGGATGACGCCGGGCAAGCCGAGACCGTCCAGCCAGATCTGCTGCGCTTCCTTGGTCAGGGCGTGGTTGATATATTGCTTGGCCCAGTAAAGCTCGTTCTCGGGCAGACCCTTCGGTATCCAAAGGCCGTCCGTGTCGAACTTGGCGCCTTCCTCCGGCACGACCCAGGCGATCTCGATGCCGTTCTTCTTGGCTTCGCGCGCATTGGTCGAGATGGTGCAGGCGGCGTCGATCTCGCCCTTCTGGAACCAGGTGGTAAAATCCGGGTCCTCGCCGAGCAGCGGCTGTTGCTCCTTGATCTTGGAGATGAAATCCCAGGCCGGCTGCATGTTGCCCGGAATGTCCTCGAGCTTGCCGCCGCCGGCGACTTGTGCGGGGAAGTGGAAGCCGATCCCGTCGTTATACAATGCGATCCGGCCCTTGAGCTTGGGGTCGAGCAGATCCTTCCAGGATTTTGGCGCGCCGTTCGGGAAGGCCGACGGGCGATAGGCGAGCACGTAGACATAACCGTAGGTGTTGACGATCGGATAGCCGTCGAGGCCGACCGGCTTTGCGAGATCCGTGGCGTTCTTGAGGTTCGGCAGGTCGGACAGGTCTTCGGTCACGCCGCGCAAAGCGGACTTGGTGGCGTTCGTCGTCGTATCCCAGTTGATGTGGATCGGCGGGACGCGCTTCTGGGCAACGGCGGCCCAGACCTTCGGCTGGATCTCGTTGTCCTCGGTCAGGTCGTGACGGACGGCAATCCCGGTCATCTTGGTAAAGCTGTCGGACACGCCAGCCTTGAGCGCATCGACCCAGCTGCCGCCCCAGGCGCGAACGATAATCTCGGCCGGCTTTTCCGGCTCCTGGGCAAAGGCGCGGCTGACGCCGAGGGTCGAAAGACCCGCCGAAGCGCCGGCCGCGGCCATGGACGCAAGCAGCGTCCGGCGGCCGATCTGCGCGGACAGGAACTTTTCATGCGACATTACAGGTTCTCCTCTGGCTGGACCTTCTGGGGGTCACTTTTGAAAGACATGCATATCCCTTGCATTCCAGCCGAGACGAACCTCGTCGCCCGGACCGAACTGCAAGTGGGATTCCGGATCGTGATCGAAGACGCGCATCAGCACGCCTGCCAGATCCGGAACCCGGATCTCGTAAACGACTCGATCGCCTTCGAAAATGCAATCGACCACTTGGCCGTCGACCAGCGTTTCCAACTCATCGAGCCGCCCGCCCCTGGGCGCAATGCGTATTTGTTCCGCACGAAGCGCTCCGCTGCAGGATAGACCGGGCGCGAGAGCGGCATCGGCAGCGATGCCGACGAGACGTACACCGTTCGTTTCAAACACGGCCTGCGTCGAAGTAAGTTCGACGATCCTTCCTTCGAGAAAATTGGTCACGCCGATGAAGTTGGCAACGAAGGCATTCGACGGCGCGCGATAGGCATCGACCGGCCGGGCCTTTTGCTGGATGGCTCCGCCATTCATGATGATGATCTCGTCGGAAACCACCAGCGCCTCTCGCTGATCGTGGGTGACGTTGATCGTAGTGACGCCGAGCTCTTTCTGGATGCGGCGGAACTCGAGCTGCATCTCCTCGCGCAGCTTGCGATCCAGCGCGGCAAGCGGTTCGTCGAGCAGCAGCAGATCGGGCTCGAACACCAGCGCCCTGGCGATGGCGACACGCTGCTGCTGGCCGCCCGACAACTCATTGATCCGTCGGTCTCCGTAGCCGCCAAGGCGCACGAGATCGAGATAGCGCTCGACCTTTTCCGGGATCGTGCGCGCGTCATGGCGGCGCATCTTGAGCGGAAAGGCGACGTTTTCGGCCGCCGTCATATGCGGAAAAAGCGCGAGCTTCTGAAACACCATACCGATGGCGCGCTTGTGCGGCGGCACGGCACTGACCGGGCGCCCATTGATGAAGATCTCACCGTGGGTCGGCCGGTCGAAACCGGCGATCATGCGCAGCAGTGTCGTCTTACCGGATCCGGACGGGCCGAGAATGGTCAGGAACCGCCCCTTCGGGAGGTCGAATGAGGCATTCCTGACAGCGTGAACATCGCCGAAAGCCATGCCGACGTCCTTGACGGAAACAGCGACCGGATTGACGGATACGGTCGGACGGAGACCAGCAGCAACAACGCCCATACGATTCCCCTGTCTTGCTCCAACCGATGAGACCGCGGCGAAGCTTTATTCTATTCGACCCGGCGGGAAGGCACTCCACCAGCCTTTACGCCTAGTTGTCTATACATATTAGTACAAGTACCGTCAACCGGCATTGCGCATTTTTTGCGCTGCAATTCTATATGCCAATTATTTGTGCAGGTGCGAAAGGAAGGCGCACAGCCGCTGACAGTTTGGCAGCGACGGACAGAATGACAAGCAGTCAAGACGGGTCCGTCGTACGGTTTGCACCCCACACGGAGCACTCACGCAAGTTCGCGCACGGATCAGATCGAGGCGAGGTAGCCGCCGTCGGCAGGAATACAATGCCCCGTGATATAGGCAGCCGCATCGCTGCAGAGGAAAACCGCGACACCGCCGATGTCGCTTTCCTTGCCAAAGCGCCGCTGAGGGATTTTTTCCAGCATGCGGGATTGCCAGTCCTCGTCCTCGTAGAAGCCCGCAGTCATGGCAGTGCGGAAATAGCCGGGAGCAATGGCGTTCACCCGGATGTTGTGCGCTGCCCACTCGGTTGCCAGGGCACGCGTCACGCCGAGTAGGCCGGATTTCGAGGCGCCGTAGGGTACCGCCGTCGGAATGCCGACGTAGGATGTCAGGGAACAGAGATTGACGATCGCTCCGCCGTTTGCGTCCGCCATGATCCGGCCCGCCGCCTGGGCACAGAAGAAGGCGCCCTTCAGATTGGTCGAGACAATAGTATCCCAGAGCGCCTCGTCTACATCGAAGGAAGGCCGGACATTCTCGAACCCGGCATTGTTGACCAGGATGTCGAGACCGCCCAAACCCTCAGCCGCTGCTCTCGTGACGCTTGCGCAGGCTTCGACGTCGCGGACATCCTGGGCAAGCGCCACCGCGCGCCTGCCGGTCTTTTCGATCAGTGCCCGGGTCTCGGCCAAACCCTCTACCGTTCGCGCGGTCACGGCCACGTGCGCACCGGCCTCGGCCAAAGCGACGGCGATAGACTGCCCTATGCCGCGGCTTGCTCCCGTAACAAGAGCGCGGCGGCCGGAAAGGTCGAAGATCGGGCTGGTCATGACGGCTCCTGTTCTGGTTCCCCACCGGGATGGACATCATTATCTCAACAACATGTCTATACATATATACAGATCATGAATCCCGGCTTATGAATAGCACATGGCAATGGCACCCCATGGAGACGGTAAAATGGCAATCCCTTCAAGGCCCATACGGGAAGAAATCCGCTCGATCGCCCCCTATAATGCCGGACTGACGCTCGAGGAGGTGCGAGCGAAGTACCATGTCGACGAAGTTGCCAAGCTCGGCTCCAACGAGAACCCTCTCGGTCCCTCGCCCGCCTTGCGCCGGCTCTTTCCCGACATCGGCGAACTAGCCCGGCTTTATCCCGATCCGCAGGGCCGCGCGCTCTGCGCCCGGCTGGCTGCCAGCTTCGATGTCGAGAACAATCAGGTTATCCTCGGCAACGGCTCGGAAGATCTGATCGCCGTCATTTGCCGCTCCGTCGTGCGCGCGGGCGACACTGTGGTGACGCTCTATCCATCCTTCCCCCTGCATGAAGATTATACGACTCTGATGGGCGGAAAGGTCGATCGCGTCACCGTTACCCCCGACCTCTCCGTCGACATGGACGCACTTCTCGCCGCGATTGCCCGCAAGCCGCGTATGCTGATGTTCTCGAACCCGATGAACCCCGTCGGCTCATGGCTGACACCGCTCCAACTGGCAAAGGTTGTCGCCGCGCTCGATCCGGAAACGCTCATCGTGGTCGACGAGGCCTATGCGGAATATGCAGCCGGCGACGACTATCCAAGTGCGGCCGAAGTGCTGAAGGTGACGGGCTTGAACTGGGTCGTCCTACGCACTTTCTCCAAAGCCTACGGACTGGCAGGCCTGCGTATTGGATATGGTATTGTCAGCGACGGCAGCCTTTGCGATTTTTTCAATCGTGCGCGCACTCCGTTCAACACCAATGCGATCGCGCAAGTATCCGCCCTCGCCGCCTTTGATGATACCTATCACCTAAACCGTTCCGTCGAGCTTGCTCTTGTCGAACGCGAACGGATGAAGAAAGAGCTCGCGACGATGGGCTATCGAATTGCACCATCGAAATGCAATTTCCTGTTCTTCGACGCACGCACAGAAGCGACCCCGGTGGCCGAAGCACTGCTCCGGCGAGGCGTCATCGTCAAACCCTGGAAACAACCCCGATTCGAGACGTATATTCGCGTCAGCATCGGCTCGCCTGTGGAAAACGACCACTTCATCCATGCGTTGAAGGAGGTCGAGGCTGCCGGATGAGGCAGGCGTGAACCGGACTGGTTAGGCATTTGATGGGGTCGAACCTGAAGCGTTTGGGCTCGTTTGTCCAGAACTCGCAGATGTATTCCGTAGTGGGTGAGCCCCCTTGAGCGTCTTCAGACTAATGTCAAGCCGCCGCAACGACCGCTGTTGTCGCGAAGGTAAGCAGGAATAGACGGCACGCGCAAAACCATTGTCACATTTACTCCTCTTCGACCAGACACAACTGAGTCGTTAATGCAGCAGCGGCGGAAGATTGCCATCCCCTGTGACGATCGACATCGTCGGGATCACAGTCGTAATAGCAACGGGACTTGCGCCCGCAAAGGCAGTCCAGCCCACGACAAATGATTCCTGATGATACATTATGCGATCTTTCGAGCCAGAACGTGAACATCCTCGCAACAAAGCCGGGCATAGGGCTCGTGAAGGACCGCTCCGTTCGGCGCGAGACAGTCATCGAAAGCAGGCACAGCGAATGGCCGATTTAATCCCCTCTGGTGCACCGGGCGGCCCGGTGGCCTGACTGGCATCAATCGATGCCCGGGTGGTATGTGGTGCGCCGGTCGAGGCGACCCTCGAAAGGCGCAGGCCCTCGACCGCGCGACGTACATAAGTTCCTGGCGGCTGCATTCGCCACAGCTTAAACGTGTATGGCCAAGAACATCCCGATATTGGCGGAGAATGTTCGAAACGAGTTCTCGCAAGTGACTGAATTCAGTTTGCTTCGCCGCAGCTACTTCATTTGAGGATTCGTCTGCGAGATCCTGTCCGGAAATGTACGCGATGAGTCTGAAATCGTCCCAATAGACCCATTTAAGACAAAACTGCTGCGTGCTTTAATCCTGTCAGCATCTTTTCGGACAAGGAGCAGCCGATGACCATTCAATCCATCAATATCTCGAGCAGCTCGCCGCTGGCGCGCCGTTCGATTTCGCAGCTTCCCATTAATCTGTTCGCCTCAGTAATGGGGATCACCGGGCTGGGCCTCGCTTGGCGTGAGGCGGCAAAGTCTCTGGGACTACCGAGCTTGCCGGGAGAATATATCGGCGGGCTCGGCACTTTGGTCTTCGTTGCCCTAGCCATCGGCTATGTCAGCAAGTGGGTGCGGCACCCTTCTTCAGTTTCGTCAGAGTTCGCCCATCCGGTTCAAAGTAACTTCTTCGCCACCGTGGCTATCGGCCTTCTGCTGCAATCTGCTTTCCTCAATCGATACAGTCCGCTTCTTTCCCAAGGTGTTTGGATAGCCGCGTCGGCGTTAACCTTTGCCTTGGCCTATGTCGTCGCCAAAGCCTTCCTGGGGCGTCAGCAATTACACGAGACGACACTGCCGCCCCTGCTCATTCCCGGTGTAGCGACACTGGACATAGCGGTAACCGGGTATGCCATGCCGTTTTCCTGGGCGCATGAAGTAAACATGCTCGCGTTCGCGATCGGCAGTGTCATGGCCGCAGTTTTCGTTGCGCTCATTTTTGCCCGTCTGCGGCACGAGGATCCCGTTCCGCTGCCTGCCCGCCCATCCTTGATGGTGCTGGTCGCTCCATTTGCGGTCGGCTTTCTCGCCTACACCAACGTCACTGGTTCGGTCGACCTATTCGCCACGGTTCTCTTTTACTTCGGCCTATTCCTGATGCTTGTGCTCTCGCCGATGGTCTTCCGGACGCATATTCCCTTCAGCATTACCTGGTGGGCAATCAGCTTCCCGCTCGCAGCTCTGTCTATCGCCTTCTTCCGATATGCTGAGGCTGTGCAAAGCAATTTCCTCGTCATGCTGGCAGGGGTCATGTTCGTCTTCCTTGCCGTTGCGATCACCGTCGTTTTCATCCGCACTGCGTGCATCGTTCTGACCGGCAGGCTTTTCGAGGTAAAGTGATGTCGACGCACAAAATTGCGATCGTAGCGATGCAGGGCGTGCAATTGCTCGATGTGATCGGCCCGTCCGACGTGTTCGCGGAAGCAAACCGCCAGAGTGGTCTCGGCTACTACTCGGTAGAGGTCGTCAGCACTTCTGGCAGCCCCGTCAGAGGATCATCTGGATTGGCACTCATTCCCGATCGCCTAATCGACGAAGAACCGTCCGAAGTCGATACGCTTCTTGTAGCAGGCGATCCGCTCATCCAGGAGCGGCCGCTCACCGAAAACCTCCTGCGCTGGGTGAAGCAGACCTCGGCCAAAGCCAATCGCGTTGGGTCCGTCTGCTCCGGGGCTTTTGTGCTCGGCGAGGCAGGTTTACTTACCGGCAAGCGAGCGACCACGCATTGGTCGCAGGCATCGGAGTTTGCAAGGCGTTTTCCGGATGTGAAGCTTGAACCAAATCGCATTTTTACAAAGGACGGCAACGTTTGGACATCGGCCGGGGTTACCGCTGGGATCGATCTGGCGCTTGCGATTGTCGAGCAGGACCTCGGTTTAGAGATTGCCCTCAGAGTCGCTCGAGAGCTCGTGGTGTTTCTCAAACGGCCCGGCGGACAGACACAGTTCAGCACGCTCCTTGCCGGGCAGATGGCCCAGAAGACGCCGATCCGTGCGGCCCAGGACTTCGTCGCCGACAACCTCGCCGCCGACCTCACCGTGGCGGCCCTGGCGAAGCGCGTGGGAATGAGCGAACGAAACTTTTCAAGGCAGTTCAAACAGGAGGTCGGCATGACACCGGCCGACTATGTCGAAAGCATGAGGCTAGAGGCGGGTCGCAGATTGTCCGAGGACACCAGCATTCCACTCAAGAGGATCGCCATTGATATAGGCTTCAGCGACGATGTCCCCTTCCGGCGATCCTTTGCCCGCAGATTTGGCACATCCCCGGCTGCCTATCGGAGGAGCTTCGGGTCCTAGTCGTATGCCGCCATCAGCTGCCCGTTCCCTGAGCGTTGATACCCGGAACCTCACCGCCCGTCGGCGGTTCCCCCTTCCCTAACAGGAGAAACAACATGGCGAACGACGAACTGAGCGCCGGCTTCACCGGAACGCCGACAGAACCGCCCACTGGTGTCCGAAAGATAGCGAAGGCAGCCACCGGCGCAGTTAGCCGCGAAGCGAACGCTGTTGTGGTAGGAGCCGCAGATCACCCATACACTGCAACAGGATTGGCGCTCGCCGTCGGCGCCGTTGCCTTTGCCATCGGCTATATTATGGGTCGATCGTCAGGTGACAACGGCCGAAGTCAATGGCGATAGAAGCCGCGCAATGATCGCGCCGCCGGTTGGCGCGCTGCTGGTATAGACGCAGGTGGTGGCCGCGCCGGCTCAGAGGGCGATCTCGATAGATTCGGATCTCTTCGGCGGCGAGGCCCTTGTTAATGTAACGTTGCCCCTCATTGCCGGCAGCGTTTGCTGCGCAGGCGGGGTTTCCTCTTAGTCTCCGCACCAAGAAATTGGCGAAGCATTTCTTTTGACACACCGGCTTCGAGAGCAGGAAGCCTTGGAAACCGCAGCCGAGACGGTTCAGAATTTCGCTCTGCTCTTCGGTCTCGACACCTTCGGCCGTGGTGCGCAGCCCCTTGGCTTGCGCTACACCGATTATCGACTGCACAATAGCCACGCCGCCACCGGGTTGGTCAAAGGCAGCGACGAAGGAACCCTTTCAATCGTCCCATAGTCGTGCCGGTCTACGCACTCAGCTCCAATACGTGTATTCCCGTTGATACATTATGCGATCTGTTGAGCAGAGAACGGGAACATACTTGGCAAGTAAAAGATTTACCAAGTATTCCAGTCCAGTATGCATAATCCACACATGACAACCTTGAGGCGCCGAGCTAGACCAGGGCAAGATGGCGCTTGGACGTGTTCGACGGGGTTCACCGGCAGCCGTTGGTGTTTGCGAGAAGCAACCCGACGCGAAGGTACACCGAAGCTCGAGAGGTATCCCATCTGTTGCACTTCCATGACGCGCTGCCGCGCGAACATGCGGTCTGGCCTGGCCAGGAACCTGAGCAGGCGCCGAATTCAGTCACATTAAGGGAACAGTTTGCCAAATCGCGCGTTCACGGGAACCTTATTCTCGGGGGACAGGCATTAGAATCAGTCACCATATTGCTCGCGGAAGACGAGACTCTCCTGCTGTTGGACTTCGAAGACGCGCTTAAAGAGGCGGGGTTCATGGTTCTGGCTGTGACTAGCGGCAAGAAGGCAGTCGAGCACTTGAAAGCCGCAGAGTCCTCCATTGCTGGAATAGTCACGGACATCCGCTTCGCCGAATCCCCAAGCGGTTGGGACGTCGCCCGCATTGCAAGGGAGATCGACCCTGAGATGCCGGTCGTCTACATCAGCGGGGACAGTGCTCCCGATTGGGCCTCTCAAGGCGTTCCTAAGAGTATCATGATCGAAAAGCCTTTCGTCATGTCACAATTGATCGTGGCAATTTCGCAGTTGCTAAATGACAGGAGGGCAGGAGCCGCAGCTTTGGAATAACTTGGGGGGCTAACCTTCACGAGGAGGCATTTCGCCTCTGTCCTGTGACAAGATCCGCGACCCCAATGCACGGCGTGTGGACTACCGATTTCGACTCGACTTCCCGCCGCCCCGCATTCTGCCTCGGCCGCTGAACCAACGCGCCAACCGCAAATTGCTTGGCGCCCATGAAACGGACGAATGGCCTATCGTCATCGAGGCCCTCGGGCCTGGCAGCTGTACCGCCTCAGCACGGTAGACGTTCCACCTTGCCATTGCTACAGAGCGATCCCGACAAGAATCTTATGCCTCATCATCGCCGTTGCCCCCGCTACTCTGCGACAGAACCTGTACGAGTCGGTCGCAGTCTGCATTTTGACCTGCAAGCAGGCTTGCCGGGTCAATGAGTCCTACGCTGACCCCGACGGCATTCGCAGCCGCCCATCCCCAATCTTCCTGGGCGCGTTGGAGAAGCCTTGGAGCTTCGGCAGCGACGCAGGCGCGTCCTGCCTGGACAATCTCGCTTGACGGCACACCTCGAAGGTGCTCGGATATTTCCGCCTGCAGCGGACCGACGACAAGGATGGCAAACAGATAGCTGATGAATTCCGACACTGCATTCTCCGGGCTGGTTTCGGGAGAGATATGGGGATCGCTGCAGAATAAAACCATAGATCGGCGCGGCGCTACCTAAACGGCTCAAGCGGCGGAAGGATATTCTCCCAGGATAATGCGCACCCCCTTACCAAGGGAGGCCCGTTCCCCCCGGCGAGTTGAAGGTCCGACCCCGTGCGGCTGCTTGGGCGCGAGGATAGAACGACCAACGAAACGCAGCGATCGCAGTTGCACGCGATGTGGCGGAACAAGATCGCGCGGTAGACATTGTTTCCCCACTTGATCCCAGCCGCCGAGGCTGGTGGTCGAACTACATCGTGAACGGGGAACGACGTGACGCCAGCTGAAGTAGTCGTCGGTCCGACACCGCGCGAGTTCTGGATTGGTCTTGGCCGCGCGTTCGCCGGAGCATTGATCTTCGCAGTGCCTGTACTGATGACGATGGAAGCTTGGGCTCTGGGCTTCCACCTTCACCCCTTGCGCCTTGCGCTGTTGCTAGTAGCCACCGTTCCCACCCTGGTGCTGCTGCACAAATATGGTGGCTTTCGCAAGTCAGTGGGGCTGCGTGATCGAATCGCGGACGCATTCGTGGCCCTTCTTGTGGCCGCTATAGCTGCGTCGGCGATTCTCTTTACCTTTGGCATCGTGGACGCAGACATGCCGTTGCGGGAGATCGTCGGGAAGGTTGCCGTGCAGATTGTCCCCGGCAGCTTGGGCGCATCGCTGGCCCGGGCCCAATTGGGTCCCGGTCCATTGGAGGGGGATGCCGTTCCGGAGCCCGCCTATGCGGGAGAATTGTTCCTGATGGTGGTCGGAGCGCTGTTTCTGTCAGTGAACATCGCACCGACCGAAGAGGTTGTCCTTATCGCCTACAAGATGAATCCCTGGCACGAAATTGCTCTAGGGCTGGGCACCCTGGGCCTAATGCATGTCTTCGTCTATGAACTCGAATTCCGCGGTACGCACAATCCAGAACCGGGCGCTGGGTTTGTCAACATCTTCTTTCGTTATACGATCGTCGGCTACTGTCTGGTGATGCTCGTGAACTTCTACATCCTTTGGACTTTCGGCAGAACTGATGGTGTCGGTTTTTCGGAGACGCTCAGCGCTGTCGTGGTCCTATCCTTCCCAGGCGCACTTGGCGCGGCGGTAGCGAGGCTCATTCTGTGAACAAGGGCTCCACAAAAGCCGAAAGGCAAGAGAACTCTCGCTCCGAAAACGAGGAACCCACGCGAAAGCCGGGGACCTCCATCGCGGAGTGGATCGTGGCAGGAGTAAGCTGCCTGGCCCTGCTTGCAGTCCTCGGCTACCTCATCCTCGACGGCTTAAGCGGACGTAACGGGGCCGCCGATATCATTGTGCTGCCGACCGAGGTCACGGCCATGAACGATGGTTACGTGGTCGAGTTCGCCGCCAACAATCGTGCAGGAAAATCGGTCGCTGCGGTCGAGATCAAGGGTGAACTTCGCGATGGCGAAGAGGTGGTCGAGGAGAGCGGTGTCACGATTGACTATATTCCGCAAAAATCGGAGAGGAAGGGCGCACTGATCTTTCGAAGTGATCCGGAGGCCTACGAGCTGCGAATTTTTGCGAGTGGATACAGTGAGCCTTGACCAGCAGGACTGCGACGAGCTTGTTCTGCGGTTCAGGTGGCCGCAGAAGGTCGGTTATTCATCTGTTTTCACGAGACCTGGCGCAAGGCAAAGTCCCGGCCGGACACGGCCTCGATCGCCTCAGCAGAACGGCTTGCGATAGCTCCACGCTACTTCGGGCGACTTCGATGCAGCGGTGCATCGGCATCGCTCATTTCCGACGGGGATGGCGGCCGCAAGCGAGATCGACCGCGCCGCTACTAAAAAGGCAGGCAGCGGCCATCTAACCGGTTCGACTTTGAAGGGCTCGGAACTCCTCGACACTGCCTTGATATGCGAGTTTTATATTCCGACACATCGATTTAGTATGGAAGCTCACATGCTCGCAGTTGCGGAAATGCAGAAGGCGAGCGAGGCCGCCGTTGTCTCACGCGTGAGCCTACGCGACATCAATCGCGTTATAGATGAGCACATGCTGTCAGACGCCTTCGTTTCGCTCGACAATGGCCGCCACGCGCTGGCGGGAGCCTGTTCGCTCATCGCCTTCTATTTTGAAAGCGCGCGCCGCCTGACGTCGGAGGAGCGACTGTTTGCTATCCGCACCGTACAGGCCCGACTGGCAAAAGCGCGCACTCCCCTGGGCGGCCCTGTTGCGCGAGGACTGGACCGTGCATCACGAGTTTCTGACGATCGATCTTATGCCCTTTATGAGAGGTGCGAGCGAACGGCTGGACGACCTTGCCGCAGCGCGAGAAATCGTCACATCACCCGACGTCCTTGGCGGGACGCCTGTCATCCGCGGCACCCGCGCTCCAGTCTATGATGTTGCCTCATCCGTAGCTGCTGGTCATTCGGTTGAGCGCATCTTGGAAGCCTGGACACGGAGAAGATAAGGCTCGCCTCTATCTGCGCGGAAGCGAACCCGTTGCGCGGCCGGCCCCGCGTCTCCGGCGACATTCCCGAAGGCTCGGTCATCGTCACGGATCGTCGCGTCCCCCGTCGTAGGAAGACGGGATGAAGTTTCTGATCGATGAGTGCCTCAGTCCTCAACTGGCAAAAGTGGCAATCGAAAAGGGCCACGGCGAAACAAGCCACGTCGTCTGGATCAAAATTGGCGGTCTGAAGGACTGGGAGCTCAAACCGATCATTCTCGAAGGCGACTGGACGTTTGTCACGAGGAACTCGGTCGATTTCCGGGGACCAAAAGACAAGCCGGGCACCAAGGGACAATATCCCGAAGCGGTGCAGCAGTCGCTGACAAGTCGGTAAACCAGGCCGCGCGCTACTACAATGATGCGGAGCGAAAGTTTGGCAGAGCGGCACCTCTGTTCGTCTGAGCTGGCGCAGCGCTATCGGACCACCCGGCGCTCTGTTCCTCACAGGCAGCCGAGAAAATATGTCGATCCTCTATTCTGTCGACACGGCTCCGCTGTCAGATCGCGAAGATAGCCGCGCGAGTTGACATGCCCTGCTCTCTTCAGATTGCATGCAATACGGATGTTCTCGATTTGAAGAGGAGCGAAGACGCTCGAAACAGCCTGATGGTCGAAATCAAAGAGGCCATGGAACGCTGCGGTATCCCAGGCCCGAATCCCTCCGCGGCCGACCTGATCCGAGCTCAAACTCCAAAGGAAGCCAGGATCGGACACGGCCCGGTCTTGTCCTCTGCGCATTCAGAGACCAGCTTACGGAGTGCTTCCCGGGCGCGATTAAGCTCTCCAATTCTGGCATCCAGCTGCTCAAGCTTCTTCTTCGCCAGTTCCCGTGCGGCCGAGCGGTTGTGCCCGGCATCCAGTGCCAGAAGCTGCCCGATCTCCTCAAGCGTGAAACCGGCCGCCTGCGCCTGTTTTATGAAACGTAGTCGGCGCACGTCTTCGCCTCCATAGCGGCGCACGCCTTCTAACCGCTTCGGCGTCGCCAGCAGGCCCTTGCGCTGGTAGAAACGGATGGTTTCAACACCCACGCCTCCGGCCGCCGCAAGTTTTCCGATCGTCAGTTCTTGAAGGCCTTGACTCTGTACCATGCTACGGAACTTATAGTCCTGCCAACGATTTCACAAGAACAAGGAGATGTGAAAATGTTGGACAGGACCATTCCGCATAATCTCGCCAGGAAGGCCGTCCTGTACCGGATGGTAATGCCAGGCCACACCTGCCCCTACGGATTGAAGACGAAGGATCTGCTGCAGCGGTCAGGCTACGAGGTGGATGATCATCACCTGACCACCCGCGAGGAGACGGACGCCTTCAAGGCGCAGCACGGCGTGCCGACGACGCCTCAGGTCTTCATTGATGGCAAGCGGGTCGGGGGCTACGACGATTTGCGTCGTTTTCTCGGGAAACCCGTTGCCGATCCGAAGGCGACTACGTACCGTCCGGTTATCGTTTTGTTCACGCTGACCGCACTCACGGCGATGGCGGCGAGCCATGCCGTCAACGGAACTCCATTTACTTTGCGCGCCGCCGAATGGTTCATCGCCTTTTCGATGGTGGTTTTGGCGATGATGAAACTCCAGAACGTCGAGAGCTTTGCGACGATGTTCTTGAACTATGACCTCCTGGCAACGCGCTGGGTTCCATACAGCTACATTTATCCCTATGCCGAGGGATTGGCTGGTGTGCTCATGGTGGCAGGCGCTCTGAACTGGTTGTCTGTTCCAGTCGCGATGTTCATCGGTACGGTAGGGGCTGTTTCGGTCTTCAAGGCGGTTTACATCGACAAGCGTGAACTGAAGTGCGCCTGCGTCGGGGGATCGAGCAACGTCCCCCTTGGTTTCATCTCGCTTACCGAAAACCTAATGATGATCGCGATGGCAGTCTGGATGGCCGCTGGGAGCATTGGGCTCATAGCAACCCACGCTATGTAACGCCGCGCGATGCAAACGCGGCCGATGAACGTGCGGGGCATGGAGAGTGGCTTACCGGCGCATTCTACGAAGGACGATGCGTTCCGCCTATCGGCGCGGTTTGCCATAAACCATGATCTCAGGGAGAGTACTAGCGGAGAAGAACCATGGGCATCTATCGGGACGTGATCTTGCCGAGGCTATGCGATCTCTCGATGCGCAACGAACGTCTGCGCCCCTACCGTGAGCGCGTGATCGGCGCCGCGCAGGGGCGCGTTCTGGAAATAGGCGTCGGCTCTGGCTTGAACCTCCCGTTTTACGGCCCTGTGGTGGGTGAAGTTCTGGCGCTCGAGCCGTCCGCGGGTCTTGTGGCGATGGCCCGCGAAGCCCCGCGTCCCGACTTGCCCGTCAGCTTCATCGACGCGTCTGCCGAGGCCATACCGCTCGATGACAAGAGCGTCGATACCGTCGTGACCACTTGGACCCTATGCACGATTCCGGACGCGGCCGCAGCGCTGACGGAAATGCGCCGCGTACTCAGACCTGGCGGAAAACTGCTGTTTGTTGAACACGGCCTTGCGCCCGACCGCGGGGTACGTTGGTGGCAGGATACTCTCACGCCTGTCTGGCGGCGGATCAGCGGCGGCTGTCATCTCAATCGTCCGATCCGGTCAATGATCGAATGCGGCGGTTTCCGAATGGAGCGGGTCGAGACCGGATACATGCAGGGACCGAAGCCCATGACGTTCATGTACGAAGGCAGCGCCCGCCCGGAGTGATGCGTACCGCCGAGGTCACCCGGCTCGGCGCGCGGGCCTCTATCTAGGTAATACCCTCTACCGCATTCCTGGTTCGAACGAGCCGGAAAGTGTCAGGCGCTCCTCATCGTCAGGCTGCTTCCGCATGACGAACGAGGACGTCCTCAGACCTCTACAAAAGGGTGAAGATCGGGGCGAAACTGGTCGTCCTCTAGATCCTTTGCCCAGCGGTTCCAGATGGAGGCGGCCGTTAGACATACCACCCGTTGCGAATTGAAGAGCCAACCGCTCCTGAAAACGCTGGAGCTTTGTAAGGGGTGCAGGAAAAATTGATCCATTGGTGGACTTTAATGGCGCGAAGATGAGTGGATATGGCGCAAAGGGAGGATTAGCCCACCTTGCTACTTATCTGTACACCAAGAGTGCTACATTCAACGCTAGATCCCATGATTTTAGGTCGAGTCGGCCCGGTGGCACGCAAGACTTCCGATCGGGTTATGACGACCTTCACCGGCCGCTCGCCAGCCTTGCGCGACCCGGCGGCATCCCATCTGGGACGGGTGTGGTCGGCAGAGCCCGCCCGGATAGCATGAGCATCCGGCTTGATCGCATCATCGACCTCGATGACATGCAGTAGTGGCTCATATTGCACACGGATCAACCGGGCGGCATCTTGCGCCAGCAACGCCGAGGCCGCAAAGGCTGCACCTGCGTCGTCGCTTCGTCCCTGGCTTGTTCAAACCTCAGGCAAGGCGCGACATGGCGGCTTGAATGGCAGGGGGCCTTCGGAACCTGAAATCTCAAGGCATTGGACTCGGATAAGCAGATGGACAAATCAGTTATCAATCACTGTCTCGCGAAACCCTGAGGAGGACACATGGAGAAACATCGCATCTATTCGGTCAGCGTCGCGAGCGTCTATCCCCACTATGTCGCCAAGGCTGAGAAGAAAGGACGCACGAAGGCGGAGGTCGATGAAATCATCTGTTGGCTGACGGGATATGGCCCACAGGCCCTGGACGACCAGCTGGCGAAGAACACCAGCCTCGAGAACTTCTTTGCGCAAGCACCTCGGATGAATCCCTCCCGAGCGTTGATTACAGGGGTGATCTGCGGCGTCCGCGTGGAAGAAATCCAGGATACGACTATGCGGGAGATCCGCTACCTGGACAAACTGATCGATGAACTCGCGAAGGGGAAAGCGATGGACAAAATCCTGCGAAAGTAATCAGCCACGTTTCAGATTGTGGAGCACGCGTTCGACAGTCAGGAGCGACGTCCGGTCGAGCCACCGCTCCTGCTACAGCAGAGCGCACGTCACCCGCTTTGGCAGCAATCTCCCTCGGGCCGACCACCCGAGGGCACGCCGTCGTCGATCTCACCCTCAATCCATTACGTGTGGGTGATCTTCGTGCCGAGCACGTTCAGGCACTCGCGCATGAATGCCGCAAGGCCCGTCCACCCCTTCGCCGAGACCATGTTGCCGTCGACATAGGCCGCGGTGGGCTCCACGTCGATGTAGGTCCCACCAACAGCTGTCACCTCTGGCTCGCAGGCGCCAAGGCCGGCGACCTTGCGGCCCTTCAGCACGCCAGGCACAGCCATGAGGATCTGCACGCCATGGCAGATCGTAAAGATCGGCTTGCCCGTGTCGTGGAAATGCCGAACCATGTCCTGAACGCGCTTGTCGGTGCGGATATATTCCGGGCCGCGTCCGCCCGCCGCATAGACGGCGTCATACTCCTCAGGCCGCACATCGGAAAAGGTCTTGTTGATGTCGGCATAGTGGCCGAGCTTCTCCGTGTAGGTCTGGTCGCCCTCGAAGTCGTGCAAAGAGGTCTTGATACGGTCGCCCGCCTTTTTGTCTGGGCAGACGACGTGCACCGTGTGGCCGACGGCCTCCATGCCCTTCTGGAAAACGTAGATTTCGTACTCTTCGGTGAATTCGCCGGTCAGCATGAGGATCTTCTTGCCGCTCATGTCATATCTCCTGTTGCCTTAGATAAGTTGAGACGCGGAATGCGGGTGGAAAACCCCACATATTTTTCCTCACCCCGCTCTCGTGTTTGATCGATGCTCGGCCATTGGGCCGGGCGACACTCAGAATGGGGAGTCGGGGAAGTAGAACTGGTCGGCGTTCTCCGGAGTGATAAGCGGTGCACCGAGCAGGAACGAACCGCGCATAGGCGCCTGACCAGCGAATTGTGCCGCTGTCATATAGATGGCCGACTTGATCATCGACGGCGGATAGGGTGTCGAGACCGGTGTGCGCTCGTTGCCTTCCTTCACCATTTCGATGACTTGCTTCATGCCGTTGCCCCCGAGCGCATATTTGATGTCCTTGCGGCCCGCACGGTCGACGGCCTCGATAACGCCGAGCAACATGTCGTCATCGTTGGCCCAGACGGCGTCGATCTTCGGGTACTTTGCAAGATAGTCCTGCATGAGCTTGAAGGCTTCGTCCTGGTTCCAGTTGGCGTATTGGATATCGAGGATCTTGATGTTCGTCTTGTCGATGACGTCCGAGAAGCCTTTGATGCGTTCGTCGTCGATCACGGTCGGGATGCCGCGCAAGACGACGATCTCGCCTTGCCCGCCAAGTTTGTCGGAAAGCCAGCGCGCGGTATTGGCACCCACGGCGATGTTGTCGCCAGCGACATAGAGGTCCTGGATCGTCGGGTCGGTGAGGCCACGGTCGACCACGGAAATGAAGGTGCCGTTTTTCTTAATCTGCTCGACCGGTCCTGTCAGTTCCTCCGACGTAAACGGCAGAATGACCAGCGCGTCGAGCTTCCGGGTCGCCGACAGGTCTTCAAGCGCGGAGACCTGAGCGGTCGCCGATGACGCGGTCGACAGCACGACGTCTACATTCGGAAACGCGGCCTCGACCTCTTTCTCAGCCTGTTCCGCATGGTAGACGACTCCTCCCGTCCATCCATGCGTTGCGGCCGGAATCGACACGGCGACAATCCTCTTCTCCTGGGCCTGAGCGGTGCCCAGTGGCTGAGCCAGGACCAGGGTAGCCGTCGATAACAAGAGTCCAGCCTTGCGGATAATAGACTTCATTTTCTCCTCCTTCGAAGTCGGTGCTGTTTTCAGCGGTTGGCAGTAAAGCGGTGCGCCAGCATGGCGATGATGATGATCGCTCCCTGAACGGCGGCGACGAGGTACTCCGAGACCAAGTCCGACAGAACCATGACGTTGGCGATCACCTCGAGGATGAGGGCGCCGGCCACCGTGCCGCCAATGCGTCCGCGCCCGCCGCGGAGCAGCGTGCCCCCGATCACGACCGCGGTGATGACCTGCAGCTCCCAGAGCTGGCCGGTCGTTGGCGTCGCCGCGCCGAGGCGGGGCACATAGCAGATCGCAGCGACGGCGACGCAGAAGCCCTGGATCACGTAGGCGCCGGTGCGCACGCCGGCGACGTTCACGCCCGAAAAGCGCGCGACCTCGACATTGGATCCTGCCGACTTCAAGCGGCGGCCATACTTGGTCTTGTAGAGCAGGAAGGCGCCAGCCATGACCACCACGAAGGTGATGAGCACCGGATATGGAATACCGAAGACGCTGCCGAAATAGACCGGCCGATAGGCTTCCCGGAGGCTGCGATCGATGGGCAGCGAGCCGCCGTCGGTCATGAAGGTGATGAAGGCGCGGAAAATGCCCATCGTGCCCAGCGTGACGATGAAGGGCTCTATTCGCCCAACGGTCACGATAACCCCGTTGAAGAGGCCGCACAGTGCTCCGACCAGCAGCGCTACGCCCGCTCCCATCGGAATCGCCCAGGCTCCAAATGCCGGGGCGAGATGGTTCATCGCCATGATCATGATACCGGTGACGAAGGCCATCATCGAACCCACCGACAGGTCGAGCCCGCCGGACGAGATCACGAAGGTCGCCCCGACGGCGATAATCGCAATGAAGGCGCTCCGCGTGATGACGTTGATCAGATTGGCCGACGACACGAAATTGGGGTTCACCAGCGCCCCGAACAGTACGATCACCGCAAGGGCGATGAAAGGCGCCAGATCGGCCCAACGGATGCGCGCTCCTTCGTTAGTGGGTGCGAGTGTTGCTGTCGCTACGGTCATGTTTCTCCTCCCCGACGTCCGCGCACCCACCGGTCGTGGCGGCGTAGACGACATTTTCCTCATTGATTTCATCGCCGCGTAGCTCAGCGACGATCCTCCCGGCACGCATCACCAGCACACGGTCGGCAAGACCTACGAGTTCCGGCATTTCCGACGAGATGACGATGCAGGCTTTGCCGGCGCGCACCATCCCGTCGATGAAGTCATAGATCTGGCTCTTGTTGCCGATATCGATCCCGCGAGTCGGCTCGTCGATGATGATCACCGACGGATCGGCCATCATGACCTTGGCAAGAAGTAGCTTCTGCTGGTTCCCGCCCGAAAGCTGGCTGGCTTCAAGGCGCATCGAGCGCACGCGAATGTCGTAATCAGCCACCGCCTTTCGAAGGCGGGAAAGCTCACCTTGCTTGTCCAGAAAAACACCCGGATTGATCGTATCCAGCGCCTGCAGGGTGAGGTTAGGACCGAGCTTCTCCTCCAGGAGCAGGCCTTTGCCCTTGCGGTCCTCGGTCAGGTAAACGAGTCCGGCGTCCATTAGGGTACGGACGGAGCGGCTCCCTATCTCCCGGCCGTTCAGGACGATGCTTTCAGCCTCTGACGGACGAAGGCCCATCAGGCCCTCGATCAGTTCGGTACGACCCGCCCCGACCATGCCGCCGATACCCAGCACTTCGCCGGGGCTGACGCTAAAGGAGACGGTCTGCGAGCCGTGGTCGACGGCAAGGTTGGTGACTGACAGGATCGGAGCAGCGGTCGTGGCTGACCGCTTATGCGGATAGAGCATGTCCAGCTCTCGCCCGACCATCAGTTCCGCCATTTCCCGCTGGCCGAGGCCTGCCGCCGGCCAGGTTCCGATCATGCGGCCGTCACGAAGCACGGTGATCCGGTCGGCAAGAACCTGAACCTCATCGAGACGATGGGAGATATAGAGCACCGCAACCCCGTGATCGCGCAAGCTGCGAACGATGTCGAGCAGCGCCGCCACTTCGTCGTTTGCGAGAACCGCAGTAGGCTCGTCGAAGATGATGACCTTTCGCTCGTCGAGAAGGGCACGCGCGATCTGCACGAGCTGGCGCTGGGCGAGCGGCAGCTCACCCACACGGTCGCGCGGCCGCGCCGCTGAACCGACCCGTGCGAGGAGTTCGGCGGCACGACTGTTCATCGCCTTGTCATTGACCAGCAGACCGCGGCCGACCTCGCGACCCAAATACAGGTTTTCCGCAACGGTGAGGTCCGAAGCGAGCAGGATTTCCTGGTGCACGAGTACGATGCCGGCGTTCTCCGCCTCCACCGCATTTCGGAACTCGACCGACTTGCCCTCCAGGAGCAAGTGGCCGGCCGTTGGGACGACATGGCCGGAAAGGAGCTTCATCAGCGTCGATTTTCCGGCGCCGTTCTCACCGATAATGGCGTGAACCTCTCCAGCATGAACCTCAAGCGTGACGTCCGAAAGGACGGTAATCGGGCCGTAGGCTTTGCCAAGGCCCTCTGCCGCGAGTGCGGCGACAGCACGGTTTGGCGGCGGCGCGACCGCATTGGAAGGCAGAGCCGCGTTCATTCGAAAGCCGAAAGCAAGCGGTCGCGCGAGCGCTCGATGTGGACGCGCATGGCATCGTGTGCGGCCTGCGGATCGCGCGCCCGGAAGGCAGCCAGCAGGCTCTCATGCTCTTCGAGCGCCTCCTGAGTCACCCGGATGTGGAACATCAGCCGGAAGATGTGCAGATGGACATGCTGGTTCGACAGAGTGCTGCGGATCACGTCGTTTCCGGCGATTTTCAGGATCTCGTCATGGAACTGCGCATCGGCGCGGGCAAAGCGGGAGTAGCGTGTGTTACGATCGACCGGCGCCTCGCCGTGGCCCATGTCGGCGGCGGAATTCTCGAGCTGCTGGAGCGCCTCCGGAGTCATATTGGCGGCGGCAAGCCGGGCAGCTGCGGGTTCGATCAGCAGGCGAAAGGCATAGAGGTCTTCGAACTGCTTGCGCGTCCATTGCGGGGCTGCACTATAGCCGATCAGATGCTCTTTGCGAACGAGGCCCTCGCGTTCCAGCCGACTCAGGGCCTCGCGGATCGGCGTCTGCGAAACGCCGAGTTCGCGAGCGAGGACATCGATCGGAATGCGTGCACCGGGCGCAATATCGAGCGACATCAGCCGGTGATAGATGCTGTCGTAGACGCCTTCGACCACACTCGTCGGGCGAATACCAGCCCCCCTGCTTGCCCGCTCCGCTGCAATTGCCACTGCCATTCTCCGACTGCTTATTGACATACGACGTTTTGTTGCAAATAACATATCGCATGTCAAATACAATATCGTATATGATCTGATATAGGATTAGGAAATGAGGCTGCCGCCCGCCCGCCTGAGGAATTTGAGCGTCGCCCTGCTCGAAAAGCGGGGTGTTCCTGCCGACTCCGCTCGTCTTCAGGCAAATCTCCTCTTGGAGGCCGAGCTGCGCGGGTTGCCCTCCCACGGCCTGCAACGGCTGCCGTTGCTTCTTTCCCGGCTGGATAAGGGGCTCGCGAACCCCACGACCCGTGGAAACGGAACCTGGCGAAGAGCCTCATTTCTGAGCGTCGACGGCGAACGCGGTCTTGGCCCAGTCGTCATGATGGACGCCATGCGCGTCACGCGAAGGATCCTTAAGGAGACAGGGCTCGCCATTGCCGCGATCCGCAACGCCAATCACATGGGAATGCTTGCCTATTATGCGGAAGCCGCCGCAAGAGACGGCCTGATCGGCATTGTCATGTCGACCAGCGAAGCGCTCGTGCACCCATTCGGCGGAACGCAGGCCCTGATCGGCACCAATCCGGTCGCGATCGGCATCCCTGCGGCTGGCCGCCCTTTCGTGCTGGATCTCGCAACCAGCATCGTTTCCATGGGCAAGATCAACAACCATGCGATGCGTGGTCTGGCGATCCCGCCCGGCTGGGCAGTGGACCGAGACGGTCGCGCGACAACCGATCCGCACGCGGCACAGGCAGGGGCGATCGCGCCCTTCGGCGACGCCAAGGGATATGGTCTGGGCCTTGCGATCGAGCTTCTTGTCGCGGCGCTTGCCGGATCCAACCTTGCGCCTGATGTAAATGGAACGCTCGACGACATTCATCCCGCCAATAAAGGCGACCTTCTCATTCTGATCGATCCGTCGGCAGGCGCGGGTAGCATACCGGCACTTGCCGCCTATCTCGATCGCCTGCGCCTATCCCGCCCGCTCGACCCTACGCAACCAGTCGCCATTCCGGGAGATGGGGCACGAGCACGACGCGCTGCAGCAGCGAAGACGGGCATCGAGCTGCCGCAGCCGCTTTTCGACCACCTTACGGCTCTCGAGGCCGCCTGAACTCATCGGAGGACATACGGAATGAACCTATTCGGCACACTGAGGGCGCCGCGCGAACTGCTATTCGGCGCCGGGCAGCGCCATGCCCTTGGGGGCATCGCCGCCAAGCTCGGCCAGCGCGCGCTGATCGTCACGGATACGCGCCTTGCCGTGGATGCCGACTTGCTTGCACTGGTGCGGCGAGTCGAAGAGGCAGGGCTTGAGGTGATGGTGGACAGCTCCACCCTGCCGGACGTTCCGGTGGAATCGGCTATCGTGAGCGCTGCAGCGGCCAGAGGCTTTGCGCCGGACCTCGTCATCGGCATCGGTGGCGGGTCCTGTCTCGACATGGCGAAATGCGTCACCCTCCTCCTTACCCACGGCGGGCGGCCACAGGACTATTACGGCGAATATGCCGTGCCGGGACCCGTGATGCCATTGATCGCCATTCCCACCACCGCCGGCACCGGCTCGGAGGTGACGCCCGTCGCCGTGCTTTCGGATGCCGAGCGTAGCCTGAAAGTTGGCATTTCAAGTCCGCACCTAATTCCGGCGGTATCGATCTGCGACCCCGAACTCACCCTCTCCTGCCCATCCGGCCTGACTGCGATCGCCGGCGCGGACGCCCTGACGCATGCGATCGAAGCCTTCACGGCAATCCGGCGCGAGCCCGTCCCCGGTATCGCGCAGCAGCGCGTCTTCGTCGGTAAGAACGAGCTTTCCGATCACTTTGCCCTTAGCGCCATTACCCTCCTGTGGCAGGGGCTCGAGAGGGCCTGCAAGGACGGCGCCGACGCCGGCGCGCGCGAAAAGGTGATGCTCGGCGCAACGCTCGCCGGTCTTGCTTTCGGGGTGGCGGGTACTGCCGCGGCCCACGCCATCCAGTACCCTGTCGGCGCGCTCACCCATACGGCGCATGGCCTCGGGGTCGCCTGTCTAATGCCCTATGTCATGACTTGGAATGCGCCGCTCATCCGCGACGAACTCGCGCAGATCGCGCATGCGGCCGGGCTCGGCGGACCGGATGAAGTGATCCCTGCCCTCGTTTCGCTCTTCGAACGCATCGGCATTCCCGCCACCCTGCGGGACCTCGGCCTCGAGGAAGACCGGATCGATTGGGTGGCAGAACAAAGCTCGGGTATCGCACGCCTAATCCAGAACAATCCCCGCCCCTTGAACCCGCACGAGATACGCAACCTCGTCGCCGCCGCCCATTGCGGCGATCGCTCCCGCCTGAACTGAGTCGAAAGGACCCTCCATGACGTTTCATGCCAAGTTTTCCGGCTACGCCGATCCTGCCCTGCATGCCGCGGGCCTCTACATTGGCGGCAAATGGCAAAGCGGCAGCGGAATAACCGTTCTCGACCCTTCGACCGGTAATCTGCTGGCCGAGGTCGCCGACGCCTCCATCGAGGACGCACAGCGCGCAGTCGATGCCGCGGATGCCGCTGCGGCCGGGTGGCGCGCCACTCCAGCTCGCCAGCGCTCGGAAATCCTGCGACGCTGGTATCAGCTGATGACACAGCACGCCGAGGAGCTTGCAACGCTCATAGCACTGGAAAACGGCAAGGCCCTGGCCGACGCACGCGGCGAAGTCGCTTATGCCGCCGAATTCTTCCGCTGGTACGCTGAAGAGGCGACCCGCATTCCGGGCGAATTCCGGCACACTCCCTCCGGGTCGCACAATATCCTCGTTGACCATGAGCCGATCGGCATTGCCGTCCTGATCACGCCCTGGAATTTCCCGGCCGCTATGGCGACGCGCAAGATCGGGCCCGCCCTTGCCGCCGGCTGCACGGTGATCCTGAAACCTGCCTCGGAGACGCCGTTGACAGCCTATGCCATGGCCCGTCTCGGGGAAGAGGCGGGCGTCCCGCCTGGCGTCGTCAACGTGCTGACCACAAGCAATCCAGGCGGAATAACGAATGCGATGCTCGCCGATCCGCGCGTTCGAAAGCTTTCATTCACCGGCTCGACCGGCGTTGGCCGCGTTCTACTTGCCGAAGCCGCCAAGTCGGTCGTCAGCTGCTCGATGGAGCTCGGCGGCAACGCGCCTTTCATCGTGTTCGACGACGCGGACCTCGAGGCGGCACTCGACGGTGCGATGATCGCCAAGATGCGAAACGCTGGAGAAGCCTGCACTGCCGCCAATCGTTTCTATGTCCAGGCGGGCATCCATGATGCGTTTGTCGCCGGCCTCACGGCGCGGATGAAGTCACTGAAGCTCGGCCCCGGCTACGATCCCGAGACGCAATGTGGACCCATGATCACGCAAAACGCCGTCCGCAAGATCGACCGGCTCGTCTCAGAGGCACTCGCCGCGGGTGCGCGGGCAACGACCGGCGGCAAACCGCTCACGGAAAACGGGTACTTCTATCCGCCGACGGTACTCGAAAACGTCCCCGTAAACGCGTCGATCGCACGTGAGGAAATCTTCGGACCGGTCGCGCCTGTCTACAAGTTCGAAAGCGACGACGAAGCGATCCGCCTCGCAAACAATACGGAGTATGGCCTCGCCGCGTACATCTACAGCCGCGATCTCAAACGTGCGATGAAGGTCGGCAAGCGCATCGAAACCGGCATGCTCGGCATCAACAGGGGCCTGATGTCAGACCCCGCCGCTCCCTTCGGCGGCGTCAAACAGAGCGGCCTTGGCCGCGAAGGCGGCGTGACGGGCATCCTGGAATTCATGGAGCCGAAATATTTCGCAGTTGATTATTGATCGGCGGAGCAGACGATGACAGCACAGGACCTCTACCGCATTCGCGACTTCGTGCCCGATTTCGACACGATCGCCGCAGAGTTCGCCGAACGCAGCTGGGCCCTTTCGGCGCGCGCCGACGTTCGGGCAGACATACGGTACGGCTCGGGCGTGCGGGAGGTCATCGATCTCATCTTACCGGAGCGCGTGCAGGCCGGCGCGCCCCTGCATGTGTTCGTTCACGGCGGATATTGGCGCTCCGGCGAAAAGATCAACTATCGTTTCGTCGCTGCACCGGTTCTTGCGGCGGGCGGCATTGCGGCCTTGGTCGAATACGACCTGATGCCTGGCAAACGCCTGGACGTGCTGGTGGATCAGGTTCGACGATCGGTGCTCTGGCTTCAAGCCCACGCGGGGGATTTCGGCGCGGATCCTGCGCGACTGACCGTCAGCGGTCATTCGGCAGGCGCGCATCTTGCTTCCTTCCTTGCCGCGACCGGGCCCGAGGAAGCCTACCCGCCCTCCCTGCCGACGCTCCAAGGCTTGCTGCTCCTAAGCGGAATCTACGACCTGTCGGGAATACCGGACAGCTTCCTGCGACACGAAGCGGAGATGACACCGATGGAAGCGGCCGCATGGTCGCCTCTTACCAGCTCGCAGCTCCCCTGCCCGTTGCGCATCATCGCTTATGGGGCGGACGAGACGGCGCCATTCCAGAATCAGGCGGCCGGGCTATGTGAGCTGCTGCGTGCCCAGGACAAAAGTGCCGAACTGCTCCCGGTTCCCGATCTCAACCACATGAGCATCGTCCTGGACCTTGCCGACACCGACGGCGTACTCGGCCGGCAGCTTCACGATTTGGTAGCGCAACCCACGCGGTGAAACATGAAGGAGTTTTAGGGCCAAGGCGCTCGCGGCGGCAAAGGCGGGCGCCGAAGAAGTTCGCCGCTGGTGTGTTGGGCCACGTCGATGAAGGGATGCGAACCGCGGACCGGATCAAAAACTTCGCCGCAGCATAATATTATACACTCGTATAACAAATCTCTTGCCTGACGGAAGGTTCCCGATATTTTGGCGGCCGCCCCAACCGCCGCGCTCCGGCGCGGCGGACCACAGCTCCCTTCAGGATGGCAGGAAATGTCCCGAGACTCCCGCTTCGATATTCTATTCGAACCCGTCAAGATCGGCCCCGTGACGGCGCGCAACCGTTTCTATCAGGTGCCCCACTGTTCCGGCATGGGCTACCGCTATCCCAATGCGGAAGCCCATCTGCGCGGCATGAAGGCTGAAGGCGGTTGGGCCGTCGTTTCCACCCAGGAGGCGGAAATCCACCCGACATCGGACCTGACGCCAGCCAACGAAGCCCGTCTTTGGGACGACGGCGATCTCCCGGCCCTTTCCGCCGTTACGGAACGTATCCACGCCCATGGCAGCCTCGCGGCCATCCAGCTTGTGCACAACGGCCTGCACGTCGCCAACCGTTTCAGCCGGATGATCCCGCTCGCTCCCTCGCACGCCGTCAGCGACAGCCTCGATCCTGTCCAGGCGCGCGCAATGGACAAGGCAGACATCACCGACATGCGCCGCTGGTATCGCAATGCCGCGCTGCGCGCCAAAAAGGCCGGCTTCGACATCGTCTATCTCTATGCCGGCCACGACATGAGCGTGTTGCAGCACTTCCTGTCCCGCCGCCATAACGACCGCAGCGACGAATATGGCGGCTCCTTCGAAAACCGGCTCCGCCTGTTCCGAGAGATTCTGGATGATGTGCGCGAGGCGATCGGCGACACCTGTGCGCTGGCGGTGCGCCTCGCGGTGGACGAGCTGATGGGTCCGTCCGGGATCACCTGCGAGGGGGAAGGGAAGGACATCATTTCGGCGCTCGGCGAACTTCCGGACCTTTGGGACGTCAATCTCTCCGACTGGTCGAACGATAGCCAGACGGCTCGTTTCTCCGAAGAAGGCTACCAGGAGCCCTATATCCGCTTCGTCAAATCCGTCACGACCAAGCCGGTGGTCGGCGTCGGCCGCTATACGTCGCCGGACAGCATGGTACGGGTTGTAAAACAGGGCATTTTGGACTTCATCGGAGCCGCGCGCCCGTCGATCGCCGATCCCTTCCTGCCGAAGAAGATCGAGGAAGGGCGCATCGATGACATCCGCGAATGCATCGGCTGCAACATCTGCACCTCCGGCGACAATACCAACGTACCGATGCGCTGCACGCAGAACCCGACAGTTGGCGAGGAATGGCGCAAGGGCTGGCATCCGGAGACCATCGCAAGATCCGAAGCTCCCGAACCCGCCCTCATTATCGGTGGCGGACCGGCGGGCCTGGAAGCGGCACGGGCGCTTGCCCAGCGCGGCGTCGATGTCATGCTGGCGGAAGGCGGCGGCGAATGGGGCGGTCGCGTTGCGCGCGAATGTCGCTTACCCGGTCTTGCGACCTGGGGCCGCGTGCGCGACTGGCGCATCGGCCAACTCAGCACCCGCGTCAATGCAGAGCTTTACCTGCACAGTCCGCTTTCGGCCGCCGACATATTGCAATACGGCATCCCCCATGTGGCGATCGCGACCGGAGCGAGCTGGCGGACGGACGGCGTTGGCCGCACCCACCGGATGGCGCTCGATTTTCTGTCGGAAGGCATCCTCGTCTCTCCCGACGCCATTCTTTCCGAGGGCGCCGAGGCAGTGCCGTCGGACGGTCCCGTCGTCGTCTTCGACGACGATTGCTTCTACATGGGCAGCGTGCTCGCCGAACTGCTCGCCAGGAGGGGGCGCACGGTTACCTTCGTAACGCCCGAATCCCAGGTCTCGCCCTGGAGCAGGAACACGCTGGAGCAGGCACGTATCCAGAAGCGCCTCATCGGTCTCGGCGTCGAGATCGTCACGGCCATGGCGCTCGCCGGTCGAACGAAAGACCAGCTGGAACTATCCTGCGTCTACAGCGGCAGGTCCCGCCCGGTTGATTGCGCCACTCTCGTCCCGGTCACCGCCCGCCTGCCGGACGAAACGCTGTGGCTGGAACTCAAAGCACGCGAAGCCGAGTGGGCCGATGCCGGCATCAAGACCATCACCCGCCTCGGCGACTGCCTCGCGCCAGGCCTGATCGCCGCCGCCGTCTATTCCGGCCATCAATATGCCCGGACCTATCAGGAACAGGTCGACAAAGATCGGGTCCCATTCATGCGGGAAGATATTGCAAGGCTTTATGGTCTTCGCTCGGGGTAGAGCAATTCCAGGAAAAGTGCGCAGCGGTTTTCCATCCGGAGTTGCGGCAAAACAAAGGGGTAGAGCGTTTCCGCAATTCGGAGAAAAGCGGAAATGCTCTAGGATCGTTTTGCGCCGGGATCCTCCGCCCCACCGAATCGATTGGGCACGCTGGACCGCGATGGTAAACTATCTTCGCGCTCTGTATCTGTCGAAAGCCGTCAGCCGCTGCGTCGGAGGATCTGCCTCGTCCCAGCGATAGATCTCCTTCCGAAGGAAGCCGAGTTCAGCCTCGAGCTCCTCCTCGGCGACCTCTATCCACCAGGATTTTGGGCGGCCGTCGCTGCCATCGGACCAGCGGTACCCGCGAGCCTTCAGCACGTCCTTCAGGTCGAACGGCGCATTCTCCGCGAAAATCCTCACCCGTGAACGCTGGCTCGCTTTGTAAAGTTCGGCGAACGGCGGCAGTGCGGCGCCACCACTGGACTGTTCCAGGACCCCGAGGAGAGCAAAGCAGTCATCTACAGCCCGATGCCCGTCGTGGAAATATCCGCTCTGACCGATCAGATAGCCGAGCTTCGTGCCTTCAAAGCCGCGGCCACTCCAATCGATTTCGGAGACGGAGCACGCCCAGGCCTTGCGGACAAACACATCCGAAAACGCTTCGCAAAACGGCCGATCGAAGCCGGCATTGTGGGCGATGATGAGATCCGCAGGCCCAACGATTGCTTGGACTGCAGCAATATCGATTGACTGGCCGGCGACCATGGCATCGGTGATACCCGTCAACCGGGTGATGTCGGGTGGAATGGCAATTGTCGGCTGCTGCAAACCGCCATAAACAGCTACCACATCGCCGATCTCGCCCTCCTCGTTGTAGGTGAACGAGACAAGCCCGATCTCGATGATCTCGCATTTACGGGCATCGAGCCCGGTCGTCTCAGTGTCGAGGATGACGCCCCTCAGGGGAAAACCGGGCCTCACCTCGGATGCGACCGTGCGAGCTTCAAGCTTTCGCAAGATCCTGTAGCGACCCGTCGCCTTCAACGCGGCAAGCATCTCGGTTTCGGAGAAGGATGTCGACGTCTGCCGCCGGGCACGGCTTGCCTCGGCTCTCGCGGCTGCTGGTCGCACATCTCGGGCAAACATGTCGAGCTGAGAGGTCATCCGATCCCCATCGTTAAGGTGCGTCAACTCTAAAGCGCCGGTTGCCCTATGAACACCTCCCCATGCTCATACCCACCGATAATGCGATGGAGCACCCCACATGCGCTATTTTCAGCGCGTCGGCAACAATCAGGCCGGGACGGCCGTTTTTGCCTGCATATCCTGCTGCGGCCACCGCTGCAGTGCTTCCCGTCCAGCCGCTGTCAAGCCGTAGACACCTCTGTCGAGCCGTTCAAACCAGCCATAGACATTCGCAAGCAGTATCTTCCCGGCATCCGGTACGCTGGATCTGATTTCACGCACGCGCAGCGGGCCTGATGTCAGGGCCAGCGCACAGCCGAGCGCCTGCTGGCGGTACGCCGTCATGACAGGCGCGCGTGTGCTCCCGCCTATTGCGGGATCGCCGCGTCGCCTCCGGTGTTCGCGCATGAGCTTCGAACGCCGTTTCGGATTGGTTCGCGGCATCGGCGTCACGGAGCCGACGATCACGCTGACGTCGCCGGCGTCGGAAATGCCGAGCATGCCGACCCCGAGCCTGCGACAGAGATCGCGGTAGCGTTTGTCGGCCTCCCGACCCTTTCCCTTGGCCGAAACTCGCGCCGCGATCCAGACCTCGTCCGCGACAGCGGCGCGATCTACGGCCTGCAGTATGAGCTCCAGATTGAAGCGCAGCTTCAGCTCGCAGATCACGACCACGGGCGGATCGTCGTCGCTCAGGCCGACGAGATCGCAGCCGTCAACCTCGCCCTTGACGACGTAACCTGCCTTTTCGAGAAAGCCTTTGACGGGGAGATAAAGCGACGTTTCCATGTGCCTGCAGGTTTAAGCGAAGAATCGCTGTGTAAACTATCTCGATCCGCCCGTAGGAGACAATCGTCCTACGGAATCGATAAAAGCCCACGGCCGGTCGACCGTGGGCTTCCTGGAAGGCATAGAGCATGGCCACGTTCCGTGACCTAGCCAGTTCTTTTGTTTACTTGCGGATCTCTTCCAGCTTGGCGAGAATGGCGTCTACCACCTCGGCACCGATCTCAGCCTTGTGCTTTTCATAGACGACCATGGACTTCTCGCGGATGCGAGCCTGTTCTTCAGCAGACAGGGTGTTCACTTCGAGACCAGCTTCCTTGATTTTCTCCAGCGACTTCTTGTTGAGGTCCTGGATGACCTTACGCTCCTCGTCGCGACCGACGACTGCGCATTCACGCAGTGCTGCCTGCTCTTCCGGCGTATAGCTGTCGAAGATCGGCTTCGAGAACAGGAAGAGGAAGGGCGTGTAAGCGTGGTTCGTCTCGGTCACGTACTTCTGCACTTCGAAGAACTTCGACGTATCGATCGTCACATAGGGGTTTTCCTGCGCGTCGATCGCCTTGGTTTCGAGTGCCGAGAAGACTTCGCCGAAAGCCATCGGAGTGGCGTTGGCGCCGAGGTTCTGGAAGGTGTCGAGGAAGATGTTGTTCTGCATCACGCGAACCTTCATTCCTTCGAAGTCTTCCCACTTGGTGACCGGACGAACCGAGTTCGACAGGTTACGGAAGCCGTTTTCCCAATAGGCGAGATTGACCAGGCCGGCAGCTTCCAGCTTCTCGTTCATCATGTCGCCGAAATCGCCATCGAGCACCGTGTAGGCTTCCTGAGCGTTGGCGAAGAGGAACGGCAGGTCGAATACGCCGAGTGCCGGGATGATGCCGACGAGCGGCGAGGACGACGTGACGACGGCCTCCTGTACGCCGGAGCGCAGGGCCTGCGTCGCCTGAAGGTCGCCGCCAAGCGCGCCGCCCCAGAAAGCGGTGAGCTTTAGCTTGCCACCGGATTTCTGATCGAGACAGGCCTGCATCGCCTTGATGCCGTTACCGACCGGATGGTCTTCGTTGATGCCGTTCGACACGCGGATGTTGCGGTCGTTGAACTCGGCGAAAGCCGGCGCCGCGGCCGAATAACCGAAAGCGATGGCCGTCGTGGCAAGAAGCAGTTTTCTCACGGGGTATCCTCCCTTGGATTTGTTGGTGAGGGGTTGCGGGTTAAAGCCCTTCTAATGCAGCCAGCGTGCGGGCACGATGACGATGTCCGGAAACAGGACCAGAAGGAAAAGCACGAGAATCTGGGCCACCAGGAATGGTGTCACGCCGACAATTACCTTCCCAAGCGGAACCCGGCCGACGCCGCTGACGACGTTCAGTACGACGCCGACAGGGGGGGTCAGCAGCCCTATGCAGGTATTCATGATGAACAGGACACCGAAATAGACAGGATCGATTCCGGCTTGCTTGATAATCGGCATGAGCACTGGCGTCAGGATCAGGATCGTGGGCGTAAGGTCGAGTGCTGTGCCCACCACCAATACGACCAGCATGATGACGAACATCAGAAGCGTCGGGCGGTCGATCAGCGGAGAGATGAAGCCGGTGATTTCCGCTGGTATATTCGCTGCAGTTATCAGCCACGAGGAAACAAGCGCAGCGCAAACGAGGAACATGATCACAGCGGTGGTCTTCGCCGCCTGGAGGATGACACCCGGCAGGTCACGCGGCTTGAGTTCTCGATAAATGACCATGCCGACGAAGAGTGCATAGACTGCGGCGACCACAGCGGCTTCGGTCGGCGTCACGACACCGGCCTTGATGCCGCCGAGGATGATCACCGGCATGCCAAGAGCCCAAAGCGCCCGCCCGGTGGCGCCGACCCGCTCCTTCATCGGCGTGCGTGGAAGCGGCTGGATATCATCCTTCCGCACGACCAGCAGCCACGTTGCGACAAGGGCAATACCCATGATGAGGCCGGGCACGATGCCTGCCATGAAGAGCTGCGTAATCGAGACGTTTGCCGCCACCCCGAACACAATGAAGGCCATGGATGGCGGAATTACGGGGGCGATGATACCACCCGCAGCGATAAGGCCCGCGGACCGGGGAACGTTGTAGCCAGCCTTCGCCATCATCGGGATCAGGATTGCCGCAAGTGCCGCGGTGTCGGCTGCCGCCGAACCCGAGATACTTGCCATGATCACGGCCGCCATGATGGCAACGATGCCGAGGCCGCCGCGTATATGACCGACACAGGCGATTGCGAAATCGATGATGCGACGCGACAGTCCGCCGGCATTCATCAACTCACCGGCTAAAATGAAGAACGGAATGGCGAGGAGCGTGAAGGTATCGGCGCCCGCGATCATGTTTTGAGCGATGATCTGGGTATTGAACATGCCCATGTACCACATGAGTATGACGCCGCAGAACATCAGCGAGAAGGCAACCGGCACGCCGATTGCCATGGCGCCAAGCAGCGAAACGATGAAGACGACAAGGGTCATTAAGTGCGCTCCGCCAGCTGCTCGAGAGACATGTTTTCACCGGCGAAGGCGGCGATTTCTTCTTCCGTGACGCGCCCCGTCAGCAAGCGGAAAAGGCGCTCGAGCGCGATCAGGACCACGCCCGCTCCGGTGAAGAACCCGATCCCGTAGACCCACAGCATCGAGATGCCGGTGACCGGTGCGGCCATCGAGGCGTTGATCGGCGACTGCTTCCAGGTGCCCCAGAAGAAGATCGCCGAGACGGCGATGACGACGATATTGGAGAGGATCATACAGATGATGCGGCCCTTGCGGCCGAACAACGTGACCAAGGTCTCGACCCCGACATGCGAATTTTCGCGGAAGGTGACAACCGCACCGATGAAGGTGAGCCACACGAAGAAATACCGCGACATCTCGTCTGATACGTTGATGCCGGAGTTGAAGCCGTAGCGCATCACGACGTTCAGGAACACCATCACGGCCATGCCTGCGAGCAGCACGATCAAGAGCAGCTCGAGCAGTTTGTAGAAAGTATCGATCGCTTTTTGCATCTATCCCTCCCGTTTCGCCTACAAGAGCCCACGCTCGGCCAGGTTTTTCATCAGAGCGCCGAGGCCGAAGCTCCATTTCGGGCAGCGGTCGCTATGATCGACCCAATTTACGAGGCGTCCGAGGCGCGGCGTCGAGATCTCGACCCGGTCTCCAATTTCATGCGTGAAGCCGAGCCCGGTGCCCCTACGGTCCTTGACTGGCGCAAACATCGTTCCGAGGAAGAAGACCACGCCATCCGGATACTGGTGGTTGTCGTTGAGAAGCTGCGAGACGAGGTCTTCCGGGCTGCGGCTGATCGCCGACATCGGGCTGATGCCGGTCATCCTGAAACCTTCTTTGCCGTCGACGACGAGCGAGACTTCCGCCTGCTTCACGTCCTCGATCGTGAAAGCACCGTCGAAGAGCCGGATGAACGGGCCGATCGAGCATGACGCATTATTGTCCTTCGCCTTGCTGAGAAGCAGTGCGGAGCGGCCTTCGAAGTCCCGAAGATTGACGTCGTTGCCGAGCGTCGCACCGACGATCTTGCCCTTCGACGTGACGGCCAGCACCACTTCCGGCTCCGGATTGTTCCAGTCGGACTTGGGGTGGATGCCGATATAGGCACCACAACCGACCGAAGACATGGGCTGCGCCTTGGTGAAGATTTCAGCATCCGGACCGATGCCCACTTCGAGGTACTGCGACCAAAGACCGAGCTCCTGGAGCAGCTTCTTGACCTCGGCCGCCTTGTCGGAGCCGGCGACGAGGCCTTTGAGATTGTCGCCGAGGACGGGGGCCAGCCGGCCGCGAATTTCCTGCGCGCGCAGCGGATCGCCCTTGGCCTGCTCCTCGATCACGCGCTCCAGCATGCTGTCCGCAAAGGTGACGCCGGCCGCCTTGACGGCCTGCAGATCGGCAGGCGCCAGAAGATCGCCCGCCTCGCCACGGAGGAATGCATCGAGAGAGCCGAGACTTGCAAAGCGCGACGGGTCGCGCAAAGCGTCGACAAGGCCGTCGATCTCAAGAAGCGCGGAAATCGTTGCCGCGAGCGGGGTCAGGTCGAAGACCTCTCCTTCCGAGATCAGGACCGGGCAAGGTCCGCCGGCGGTTTTGGACCAGACGCGCCCGACGAGCATCGCGCTGGATGCATCCGCGGGTTGGATTGATTCGGCGCTCAGTGCCTGTTCGAAACTCACGAGAAAACCTCCGCTCATCTCGTACCTCGAAGGTACGGGTCCTCTATTGTCAGGATGTCTGACAACGAGATGACCTGCTTCTAGTATGACTTTTTGGCCATGTCTAGGCCGTCGGTAGGTAAAGTCTGATACGCCACCAAGACCTCACAGGCTGCGCCGTCCGACCCGAAAATTCAGGACGAGAAGCTTTCGATCGTCAGGTCCAGGCGGGCCGCCGCCCCGTTCAGATGATGGCGCATCGCCTCCTCGGCCTTGACCGGATCTCGCGCCGCCACGCCATTTCGGATGGAGACATGTTCCGCAATCGTGACTTCGACGATCTCCTCCAGTATTGCAGCGGCGCGTGCCGCGTTGATCGCCAGGCTGATCCGCTCCGCGATGAATCCGATGAAAAGCAGGAAATATTCGTTATGGGTGGCCGCCGCAATCGCGCGATGAAAAGCGAGGTCGGCGACGATCCCCTGCTCCGTCCATTTTTCCGCGCCGGTCATCTGCTGCAACGCCTCGTCGATCTTGCCCAAATCCTGCGGTGTATGATGGATCGCCGCAAGTCGAGCCGCCTCCACCTCAAGCGGAATACGGAGTTGAAACAAATCACGGAAACTTCCGCGATTAGCGAGATCTCCCTGCTCTATCCGGAGCGATTGCCGTCGCTCGATTTCCGTGGCGAAGGCGCCGACGCCCTGGCGGGTTTCCACCAGGCCTTCATTTCGCAATTGAGCTATAGCCTCCCGCACCACCGAGCGGCTGACCCCGAAGGTCGTGGCGAGCAGATGCTCCGTCGGTAGTTTCTCTCCGGGGGCGATACGTCCTTCGGTGATCTCCCTGCCGATCTTCGCCGCGATGCGCGCGGGCAAATGCTCGCTCCTGCTGATCTGGCCGAAATCCATTGTCGCCAAGATTGCACTCCCTTTTAGAATCTCAGTTGACAACCAGGATTCATGATCATTTCCGGGTCAACGGCATGCTTGAGCGCCGTCAACAGTTTTCGGCGGGTCGCGGGCAGCCTGGCGTCGAAATCCGGTCGCTTCAAGCGCCCAATGCCGTGCTCGGCGCTGATGCTTCCGGTATAGCGATCGAGCACCTCGTTCACGACCGTCTTGGCCCTGTAGATCAATTGGATCCGCTCCTCGGGCGTACTGCCGGCCGGCGGCAGGACGTTAAGATGCACATTGCCGTCGCCGACATGGCCATAGGAAACGCTGACGGCGCCCGGAAGCGCCTCGGAGACTGCCTTTTCCGCCTCCTCTACGAAGGAGGCCAGCTGTGAGAGCGGTACGGAGATATCGGTGCGCATATGAGTGCCGCGTTTCGCCTGACCTTCGTTCATGCCCTCGCGGATCAACCAAAGATTGCGCGCCTGCGTCTGCGAGGCGGCGATCGTTCCGTCAAGGACCAGCCCTTCCTCCATCACACCTTCAAGGAAGCGCTGCATCAGATCGTCGACATCGACGAGGCCGGAGCCGGAAATCTCCATCAGCACATAGGCCGGATATTCCGCCGAGATCGGGATCGGCAGATCGGGCATCGCCTCCTGCGCCAGGGTGAAGGCGAGCGGCGGCATGAATTCGAAAGCCGACATCAGGTCGCAGCAGTCCCGACGCGCCCGGCGATAGAGCTTGATGGCATCTTCCAGGGAGGCAAGACCGAGCAGCGCCGTGGCTACGTGGTCGGGATAGGGCGTCAGCTTGACGGAGACGGCGGTGATGATGCCGAGCGTGCCTTCTGCACCGATGAACAGCTGCTTCAGGTCGATGCCGCGATTGTCCTTTCTCAACGTCGACAGGCCTTCGAGGATGCTGCCGTCCGGGAGGACCACTTCAAGGCCCAGCACCAGTTCGCGGGTCATGCCGTAGCGGAGCACATTGACGCCGCCGGCATTCGTCGAAACATTTCCCCCGATCTGACAGCTTCCCTGCGCGCCGAGCGCAAGCGGAAAGAACATGCCCATCTTCGCTATCGCGTCCTTGAGCTCGGACAGGATGCAGCCGGACTCGACAACCGCCGAAAAATCGGCCGGATCGATCTTGCGGATGCGGTTCATGCGGGAGAGAGAAAGCACGACCTGCCTCTCCGGAGCATCGGGGATCGCGCCGAGCACGAGGCCGGTATTGCCGCCCTGCGGCACGATCGAAAGCCCAAGTTCCCGGCAGGCTTTCACGGCCGCCGCCACCTGCTGCGTCGAGCGCGGGCGAATCACCGCCACGGTGCCGCTGGTTACGTCGCCATGCCAGTCGCGGCAGAAACGGAGCAATTCCTCCGTTTCGCTCAGCACGATATCTTCACCAAGCATCTGACGTAGCGCCAGGCGCAGTTCCGCAGGGCCTTTCGCATCCTCTATCGTGCCTGCGCTCGTCATGCTGCTTGCCCCTCCTCGCGCGCCTCTCAGAAAGCGCCCGCCATGCCTGCACGCGACCGAGAATCTTTCGCTCGAACCGCCACTATCCTGTTTTCAATCGAACCATATAAGGTTATCAGACAACCGTACAAGACAAAATTTCGACCCGCATGAAGACCTGATCGCATGCGGCCTCACTCAAGGAGGAGACATTCATGCATATCCTGATCATCGGCGCTGCCGGCATGGTCGGCCGCAAGCTCACGCAGCGGCTCGTCAAGGACGGCACTCTCGGCGGAAACCGGGTGGAGAAGCTGACGCTCGTGGACGTAGTGGCGCCGGAAAGGCCGCAGGGCTTTGCCGGAACGGCCGTTGCACGCGAAGGCGACCTTTCCGCTTCCGGCGAAGCCGAGAAGCTCGTCGAGGGGCGCCCGGATGTCATCTTCCATCTGGCGGCAATCGTCTCCGGTGAAGCCGAACTGGATTTCGACAAGGGCTACCGGATCAATCTCGACGGCACGCGCTATCTCTTCGATGCGATCCGCCTTGCTCACGATCAGGACGGCTACAAGCCTCGCCTTGTCTTCACCTCATCGATCGCCGTGGTCGGAGCGCCGCTCCCCTTCCCCATCCCGGACGATTATCATCTTACTCCGCTTACGAGCTACGGCACCCAGAAAGCGATCTGCGAGCTGCTGCTCTCCGACTACAGCCGCCGCGGCTTCTTCGATGGCATCGGCATCCGCCTGCCGACGATCTGCATCCGCCCCGGCAAGCCCAACAAAGCGGCTTCCGGCTTCTTCTCCAATATCCTGCGCGAGCCGCTGGTCGGCCAGGAAGCCGTGCTGCCTGTTTCGGAGGATGTCCGCCACTGGCACACCTCGCCGCGCTCGGCGGTCGGCTTCCTCATCCATGGCGCGACCATCGACCTTGAAAAAGTTGGCCCGCGTCGCAACCTTTCCATGCCGGGTCTCAGTGCCACCGTGGGCGAGCAGATCGAAGCGCTGCGCCGCGTTGCCGGCGAAAAGGCCGTGCAGCTGATCCGCCGCGAACCCGACGAGATGATCATGAAGATGGTCGCCGGCTGGGCGCCGGGCTTCGAGGCCAAACGCGCCACCGAACTTGGCTTCACTGCCGAAAAGAGCTTCGACGAGATCATCCGCGTTCACATCGAGGATGAACTGGGAGGGAAGCTGTGAGCGGGAAGACGAAGATTGCCTTTCTCGGCACGGGCTTGATGGGGGCACCGATGGCGCGGCGCCTGCTCGGTGCCGGTTTTTCGGTTACGGTGTGGAACCGTGACGCCGCCAAAGCCGAGCCGCTGGTCGCCGACGGTGCTGACATCGCTGCCTCGCCGGCCGATGCTGTTGCCGGCGCAGCTATCGTCTTCACCATGCTGACCAACGGCCAGGCCGTATCCGAGGTCCTGTTCGAGCGCGGCGTCGCCGATAGCCTGGCGGAAGGTACGATCGTGGTGGATTGCAGCTCCATAGCCCCGCAGATCGCCCGCGAACATGCGCGCAGATTGGCGGAAAAAGGCATCCGTCACCTCGACGCACCGGTTTCAGGCGGCGTGGTGGGCGCGGCCGCCGGTACGCTCGCCATCATGGCCGGCGGCGATGGCACCGCGGTCGAAAGCCTGAAGGAAGTTTTCGCGTGTCTCGGTCGCGTGACCCATGTGGGCCCGAGCGGTGCCGGCCAGGTCTGCAAGCTCGCCAACCAGCAGATCGTCGCCGTCACCATCGGCGCGGTGGCCGAAGCCATGGTTCTGGTGGAAGCCGGCGGTGCCTCGCGCGCGGCCTTTCGAGACGCAATCCGCGGCGGCTTTGCCGAAAGCCGGATCCTCGAACTGCACGGCGCCCGTATGGTGGAGCGCAACTTCGCCCCCGGCGGCGCATCGAACAACCAGCTGAAGGATCTGAACGCCGTCATGGCCATGGCGGATGAACTCTCCCTCGAGCTTCCCCTGACCAGGCAAGTGCGGCAGGAATTTGCCGATTTCGTTGAGTCCGGCGGCGGCGAACAGGACCACAGCGGACTGCTTCTGCAACTCGAAAAGCTCAACCCAAGGAATTAGGTCCCGCCATGACTGACAAACCCCAGCGCCGCCTGCGCTCACAGGACTGGTTCGACAATCCGGACCATATCGATCTGACGGCGCTCTATCTGGAGCGCTTCATGAACTACGGCGTGACGCCGGAGGAATTGCGTTGCGGCAAGCCCATCATCGGCATTGCCCAAAGCGGCAGCGATCTCACTCCATGCAATCGGGTGCATATGGATCTGGCGAAGCGCGTGCGCGACGGCATCCGCGATGCCGGGGGCATTCCGATCGAGTTCCCGACGCATCCGATTTTCGAGAACTGCAAGCGCCCGACGGCCGCCCTCGATCGCAACCTCGCCTATCTCGGCCTCGTTGAAATTCTCTACGGCTATCCGCTGGATGGCGTGGTGCTGACCACCGGCTGCGACAAGACCACTCCCTCAGCCCTGATGGCGGCCTCCACGGTCGACATTCCGGCGATCGTGCTCTCCGGCGGCCCCATGCTCGACGGCTGGCACGAAGGCGATCTCGTCGGCTCCGGCACGGTGATCTGGCGCATGCGCCGCAAGCTCGCGGTAGGCGAGATCGACCGCGAGGAGTTCATGCAGGCAGCACTCGATTCGGCTCCCTCCGTCGGCCATTGCAACACGATGGGCACGGCTTCGACAATGAACGCGATAGCCGAAGCGCTCGGCATGTCGCTCACCGGTTGCGGCGCCATCCCCGCTGCCTATCGCGAGCGTGGGCAGATGGCCTATCGTACCGGACGCCGCGCCGTGGAACTCGTTTTCGAGGACCTGAAACCCTCCGACATCCTGACCCGGGAAGCCTTTCTCAATGCCATCCGCGTCAACTCGGCGATCGGCGGATCGACCAACGCCCAGCCGCATCTTGCGGCCATGGCGAAGCATGCCGGCGTCGAGCTTTACCCGGACGACTGGCAGGTCCATGGTTTCGATATCCCGCTGCTCGCCAACATCCAGCCGGCGGGCGCCTATCTCGGCGAACGCTATCACCGCGCGGGCGGCACCCCCGCCATCATGTGGGAGCTCCTGAAGGCCGGAAAGCTCGACGGCGGCTGTCGCACCGTCACGGGAAGGACGGTGGCCGAGAACCTCGAAGGGCGCGAACCCACGGATCGCGAAGTTATTCGCCCCTTCGACGAGCCCCTCAAGGAAAAGGCAGGCTTCCTGGTGCTGAAGGGCAATCTCTTCGACTTCGCCATCATGAAGATGAGTGTCGTCTCCGACGATTTCAGGAAGCGCTACCTTCAGGAACCGGGCCGCGAGGGCGTTTTCGAGGGCAAGGCCGTGGTCTTCGACGGCTCGGAGGACTACCACAAGCGCATCAACGACCCTGAACTCGACATCGACGAGAACACCATTCTGGTGATCCGCGGCGCCGGCCCGCTCGGCTGGCCGGGGTCGGCGGAAGTCGTGAACATGCAGCCGCCGGATCACCTCTTGAAACGCGGCATCAGGAGCCTGCCCACCATCGGTGACGGACGTCAATCCGGCACGGCCGACAGTCCCTCCATCCTGAACGCCTCGCCGGAGAGTGCGGCTGGCGGCGGTCTCGCCTGGCTGCGCAGCGGTGATGTGATCCGCATCGATTTCAACCTGGGTCGCTGCGACATGCTGGTTTCCGACGAGGATATCGAAAGACGCAAGGCGGACGGCATTCCCGCCGTGCCGGCCGATGCCACGCCCTGGCAGCGCATCTACCGCAAGTCCGTCACCCAGCTTTCCGACGGCGCGGTGCTCGAAGGCGCAGCAGACTTCCGGCAGATCGCCAAGAATATGCCCCGCCACAATCACTAGAGCACTTGCAGGAAAACTGTGTAACGGTTTTCCGTCTGGAAGTGCGTTGGATCAAATGCTCAAGCGCAATTCCAGGAAGCGTTCGTAGCTTCCAAATCCCTGATGATGGAAGGGCGGCTCCGGCCGCCCTTTTGTATTCAGCGGGCAGCTGCCACCCGGGGCATGAAAGTGCGGCTGCGCGGAAATCATCACCCACCGCCGACAAACCCGCCATTTATCCAAGTTCGTCCACGCCCCCCGAATCACAAGCGCTTGAAACGGCTTCGACACCGGAGCGGCCGTCGCGGCTCCACGCGCGAGTTGCACCCTCTCGACGATTTTCGCGTCGGTGGGATCGTCTGCGTCGGAAACGCGTTCCCCCTCCTGAACGTTTGAGCGCCAAGTGTATATTTTCTTGAATGAAAGGAATTCGGCATGAGCCGTCTCGTCATTGTTTCCAATCGTGTGCCCGTCCCTGACAAGGGAGGCATTGCGCCTGCCGGTGGGCTGGCGGTCGCGCTGAAAGTCGCCCTTGAAGAGCATGGCGGCATCTGGATGGGCTGGTCGGGACGATCGAGCGGAGAGAACGAGCCGGAGCCGCTTGCTCAGTTGCACCAGGGCAATATCACCTATGCGCTCACGGACCTGACTGATACCGACGTCGGAGAATATTACCACGGCTTCGCCAACCGGGTTCTTTGGCCGATCTGCCACTACCGGCTTGATCTTGCCGAATACGGTCGCAAGGAGATGGCCGGGTATTTCCGCGTCAACCGCTTCTTCGCCCATCGGCTGGCGCCGCTCGTCAGGCCCGATGACGTGATCTGGGTGCACGACTACCATTTGATCCCTCTCGCCGCAGAACTCCGTCAAATGGGCTTGAAGAACCGGATCGGCTTCTTTCTCCACATTCCCTGGCCGCCTGCCGACGTACTCTTCACGATGCCCGTTCACGAGGAGATCATGCGCGGCCTGTCGCACTACGATGTCGTCGGTTTCCAGACCGATCATGATCTTGAGAACTTCGCCGGCTGCCTCAGGCGGGAAGGCATTGGCGATGAACTCGGTGGAGGCCGCTTCAGTGCCTATGGCCGCGTATTCAAGGGCGGCATCTATGCAATCGGCATAGAGACTGCGGCCTTTGCCGAATTTGCCAAAAAGGCATTGACCAACAAGACCGTCAGGAAAGCGCGTGAAAGCATCGAGCACCGGAGCCTGATCATCGGTGTCGATCGCCTTGATTACTCAAAAGGGATCACGCAGCGCATCGACGCGTTCGAGCGCTTCATCCTGGCCAATCCGGCCCAGCAGGGGCGCGTCACCTATCTGCAGATCACGCCGAAGTCGCGGTCCGAAGTGCCGGAATACGAAGCCATGCAGCGAACTGTGGCCGAACAGGCCGGCAGGGTGAACGGCGCGCTCGGCGCTGTTGATTGGGTGCCCATACGCTATATCAACCGTTCGGTAGGCCGGCATATTCTTGCAGGGCTTTACCGGCTTGGCAAAGTCGGCCTGGTGACGCCGCTTCGAGACGGGATGAACCTGGTTGCGAAGGAATATGTGGCCGCGCAGGACCCGGACGATCCGGGCGTGCTCGTGCTTTCGCGTTTCGCCGGGGCCGCCCGCGATCTAAGAGGCGCCCTGCTGGTCAATCCCTACGATATTGAGGGTACCGCAAACGCTATGGCGCGCGCGCTCAGCATGCCGCTCGAAGAGCGGAAGGATCGCTGGAAGACTATGATGGATCACTTGCTGGAACACGACGTCTCGCGCTGGTGCCGGGATTTTCTCAATGATCTGGCGACATCACCGGATCCGTCGGGTTAGATTGCTGGCTGCCTGCCAGCATCATGCGGCACTGGGACCTGGATCATCATCATGTGGAATGGCCGCTTTCCTGGGCCGCGGCCGGAAATTGACCACTTGCGGAGCGTGGTCGATCAGTTGCACGGGTTCGGTGCTCGTCTGTTTCAGGCGAGCCTCTGACTCGGGTTGAAAGACGATTCGCTCGACCGCCAGGGTTTCAGGCCAGCCGTCCTCTCCGAGGATCTCGGTCCTCTCGCCGACGGCCAGCCCAAGTAACGCCAAACCGCGCATCGTCCGCACGGAGATGGCGGAGTTGGCAGGTCTACCCGCGGCGTTGCGGACCAGAAGATGTGGTCCGGTGCGCACGCCGTTGACGGTGTAGCCCACCTGCGTGTCCAGAGTGACTACATTCTCAGGTATGTCTTCGCGGAAAAACACGCTGGCATAGTTCAACTTCTCGCGCAGTAGGATCGTGAAGGATTCCGTGTGGCCGGTTTCGTCCAGCATGGACATCAGGATGTTCAGGTCTCCTGCAGTCAGTTGGCAGAAAGCTTCTCTCGACATGGCGCATCTCTCCAGCTTCCGTCGGGTCATGGACCTGCCCTCTCGAGCAAGTATGGGGCACGAACGGCCGCGACCATCACAGTCGGCCTTTGCTCGTGCTGACGAGACAGGAACTCCCTGCGCCGACCGCGAGCGGTTCGGCACAGGGCTACGAGCCTGCGGTGAGGCGACCTCCTCTGGCTTTCCGCTTTCTGCTATCGAGCAAATGCATGGGGTCCTCGGCGGAGACTGTCTGGGTTCGGCGAAGCATCAAAGGGCGAGTTCGTCCTTCACGTCGTCCTCGACCCGAACGACCATCAGATGGTTTCTCTGCCCATCTCGAGAGAACCACTCGACCGCCTGTCCGGGCCGAAGACCCAGGAGCGCCACTCCGACCGGCGTGAGGACGGAAATCCTTCCCTTCTCGGCATCGACGTCATCGGGGTAGACGAGAGAGAAGGTCCGGCAGGGGCCGTCCTCGACCTCGCAAGTGACGATAGACCCTATCTTGACGACATCGGGCGGCACCTGGTCGTCTGGCAGAACACAGGGGCGCTCCAGCTTTTCGATCAATTCAGCGGCGATGTCGAAGTCCCTCGACAAGGCCTGGTAGGCAAGGCGGCTAAGCAGACGGTAGTCCGTCGCTCCAATGAAAGGCAGGGGCAGATTCGAGGAGACCATGATGCTGGACATCGTTCGCAATACCTCCGGAACAGGCACGGGATTTCCGCGTGCATGCAGTTGAAATATTCGGGAAGATTGTCGCGCATGTCAGCGAGAATTTGTGCTGAACGCGTTCACCCAGGATCCGGCGGGCGACGAGGCCGGATCCGGGTTACGATCCTGCGATCAGGCGAATCCCAAGAGCGTTAAGCGGATATATGTCGCGGTTGGTCAACATGGCCGCATGATCGCCCGCGGTATCGGGGAAGTCAAGTCGCCCGGGTCAGTGCCGCTAGTGCGGAAGCACCGCGGCACGCACCCCGAACGGCTTGATCGCCTCCGGCGCGCTCAGATCACGCCGAGGGCATCCATTGCCTCGGCCACTCTGACGAAGCCCGCTATGTTGGCTCCGAGAACATAGTCTCCAGGGGTGCCATACTCCTCTGCGGTCTCGGCGCAACGGTCGTGAATCGCCTGCATGATGGTTGCAAGGCGCGCCTCGGTCTGTTCGAACGTCCAGCTGTCACGTGAGGCGTTCTGCTGCATCTCGAGAGCGGAGGTGGCAACGCCCCCTGCATTCGCGGCCTTGCCCGGGGCAAACAGTACACCCGCCTCCTGGAAGATGCGGACCGCCTCCGGCGTGCACGGCATGTTGGCGCCCTCACCCACCGCAAGAACACCGTTCTTCACCAATGTTCGTGCATCCTTGCCGGTAAGCTCGTTCTGAGTCGCTGAAGGCATGGCGACATCGCATGGAACGTCCCAGACCGAGCCCGCTTCTATATAGTGAGTCCCGGCGCCTTTCAGTGGCGCGTACTCCGAGATCCGCTCGCGACGCACTTCCTTGATCTCCTTGACCAGTTCAAGGTCGATGCCGTCCTCGTCGACCACGTACCCGTTCGAATCGGAGCACGCCACGATTTTTCCTCCGAACTCGATCACCTTCTCCATCGTATAGATCGCTACGTTGCCGGATCCGGAGACGGTCACCCGTTTGCCCTCGAAGTCCAGGCCCTTGGTTGCGATCATGCGCTGGACGAAATAGGTCGCCCCGTAGCCCGTCGCTTCCTTTCGGGCCCGCGAACCGCCGTAGAACAATGCCTTGCCCGTGAGCACACCGGCTTCGTAGCGGTTGGTAAGCCGCTTATACTGACCGAACATGTAGCCGATCTCCCGGCCTCCCACACCGATATCACCCGCGGGAACGTCCGTGTATTCGCCGAGATGCCTGTGAAGCTCGGTCATCAACGACTGGCAGAAGCGCATGATCTCGCCGTCCGAACGGCCCCTGGGATTGAAGTCGGAGCCACCCTTCCCCCCGCCGATCGGCATCCCGGTCAGTGCGTTCTTGAAGGTCTGCTCGAAGCCGAGAAACTTGATGATTCCGATGTTCACCGAAGGATGAAAACGGATTCCGCCCTTGTACGGCCCAAGTGCGGAGTTGAACTGAACCCGGAACCCCCGGTTGATCTGGACCTGGCCCTTGTCGTCCACCCAGGGCACGCGGAAGATGATCTGACGCTCTGGTTCGCAGATCCTCTCGATGAGCGCGTTTTCGGCGTAACGGGGATGTTTGGCTATCACGCGCCCGAGGCTCTCGAGAACCTCGCGCACTGCCTGGTGAAACTCGTGTTCACCTCCGTTACGCCTCAGGACTTCCGCTAGAATGGGTTCCAGTTTCTCGTCGACATTCACAATGATTCTCCTAGTGCCATCTCACCTCAATCGGCACCGGCGCCATATCTGAAAGGTGTGCTTCAGGGAACAGCAATTTTCGGTTGTTCAACCAACAGCAGGCGGAAACGCACTTCGAAGCCACCGGACCTCGAATAGGGCCGCAAATTCCTGTCCGCGGGAGACGTCACCGCCTGAAGATGTGAATTGCGCCACCGGCGTCGTCGGATACGAGGATGGCCCCGTCGGGCGCCTCCTTGACGTCCACCGGACGGCCGACGTTTCTGAGGAAAGTGGCCGCCGAGACCGGACGGCCGCCACGGAAGCGGACCCGCACGACCTGATAGCCGACTGGTACCGACCTGTTCCAACTGCCGTGCTGCGCCACCAGAGCATCGCCGCCCAGGCTGCGGAAGAAATGAATCCCAAGCGCTGCGACATGGGCCTGAAAATTGAAGACAGGGGGAATTTGGCGCGCGGGCGGCATCGCGTCTTCGAACCCTGTGAGCGGCACCTGGCCGCCGAAATAAGGAAAGCCGTAAAAGCCGCCCGGCCGAAGCGCGTTCAACTCGTCGGGCGGGACATCGTCTCCCATCCTGTCGGCGCCGTTGTCGGTGAAGAACATTCTGCCGCCGCGCCAATCGAAGCCGACCGAGTTGCGCACGCCCCAGGCCACTCTGCGAAGGTCAGACCCGTCCTGGTTCATGCTGACGATCGTGCCTTGCAGCCCGCGGGGAACGCAAATGTTGCAGGGTGATCCCAATGAGACATAAAGCCGGGCATCCGGGCCGAGGGCGATATAACGAAAACTGTGGGCCCCCGAATTCGGCAGGTCGCGCCGGATGTCGCGTCTGCCGCTCAACGTACCGCCGCGGCCGATCTCGAACGCCGTTATGCTGCTTCTTGAAGCCACGAACAGTCGACCACGTGAGCAGGCGACGCCGTTCGCATTGGAAAATCCGGAGGCGACCCGCCGGGCGCGGCCGCCGGGTAAGGACACGGCGTAGACCGAGGAGCCCTTGGTTCCGACGAACAATGTGTCGCCGCAAACCGCCATCTCGCGCGCGGCCGGCACGCGGGCGAGCAGTTCCCCCCGCGCCGCATCGAAGGGCACGCCGAAGGCGAGCGCCACGACCATGACTAGCGCGAGGAAACCGGCCCTCGGGAATGAGACGCTCATCGCCACTCCTCCGAATGCACCCTGAATTGCGCTGGAGCGGATTTGGAGCGGCGTTAGTCCCGTTTCAAGCCGGCGCCCGAGCCTCACGGCGAAGTGATCTCCTTCAGCCCCTCGTCAAAATGAAAATGCGCAGATCAGCGTCGGTGGCACGAGGCATCTGGAGCGCTGGCGGGACCTTCATCCTGCGCGTTGGGAGTAATTACTCCGGCAATTTGCTCGGCAGCCAGAGCCACGCCACCATCCCGACTGCGAGTGTCAGGAGACCGCCCGTGCCGATCGCGACATGCATGCCGGTGAGGAACGCTTCTTGAGCCTGAATCAGGCTTTGATGTGCAAGTCCGGGCTGATCGAGCGTTTCGTCGAGCGTCCCTGCCACGCCGGGGCCGAATAGCCGGAAGCTCAGTGTCGCTAACGATCCGAGCAGGGAAATACCTAGCGCGTTGCCCAGTTCGTTGCTGGTCTCTGCTATCGAACCCGCCGCACCCGCCCGGTTCGCAGGAACCGCCGAAACCGCGATATCGGCTACGAGGCTGAAGGACAGTCCATATCCGATGCCGGCGATCATGGTCGAGGCGATGAAGACAGCAATCCCTGTCTCGGTCGTCGTGAACAGCAGCAGGAAGACGCCTGCGCCGATCAGCAGATGTGTTGCCACAAGTGCGGTCTTCCGACCGATCCGTTCTACGATGCGAGCAGTGGCCACGCAGGTGGCCGTCAGCACGATCGCGCCCGGCAGGGTTAACAGCGCGGCGGCGAAGACATCGATGCCCAGCACCGATTGCAGGTAGACGCCCGACAGATAGCCGGCAGCAGACCATACGACCAGCGACAGAAGGCCGGTCAGAATAGCGATAGAGAAGATACGGTCGCGGAAGAGACCGAGGTCGAGCAGCGGATATTCAAGTTTCGTCTGTCGGCGAGCGAATAGCGCCAGTGCAAATATGCCGGCGGCTCCGGCGACGATTTGTGTTGGAGTGAAGCCATAGGCGGCCGCATTCTTGAGCGAATAGGTGAACAGCAGGATGCCGGCAAAGGACAGCACGAGGCTTGCCAGGTCGATGCTGCCGCCGACGGTAGATCGCACCTCCCGCAACAGGATCGGCGCGCCGATCATGAAGCCGATGACGACGGGGACATTGATGAGAAACACGGCGCCCCACGCGAACTGCCGCAGCAGCATGCCGCCAATCAGCGGGCCGATCGCAAAGCCGGCTGCGAAGGTGGCCGCAAAGATGCCGATAGCTTGGGCGCGCAGTCGCGGATCGGGGAACAAGGCGCTGACGATTGCCAAGCCGGAAGGCAGTAATGTTGCGCCGCCCAGTCCCATCAGGGCACGCGACGCGATCAGCTGCTCAGGCGTTTGCGAATAGGCCGCGCCGAGCGACCCTGCGCCAAAGACCGCCGCGCCGGTTATGATGAGTTTCAGCCGGCCGTAGCGGTCGCCGATATTTCCGAAAGCGATCAGCAGCGATCCGACCACGAAGCCGTAGATATCCAGGATCCAGAGCGCCTGATCAGCGGTCGGCATGAGGGCCGAAGTGACATGCGGCATAGCGAGATAAAGGATCGACCCGTCCATGGCCACAAGTAGGACCAGGGGTAAAATGGCGATCAGGCCCAGCCATGCGGTGCGATCGACGGTGCGGGGGAGTGAAGTATCGGTCATGGGCACAAATCCTCTGCGAACGGCATGCGAAGGCATGCCGCTTCGGCCGCCGGCGCGAGGCCGGTGGATGGTTGCGATTGAAGGCTAGCTCCTATATACTTCAAGTAAGTTACTTTTGGTATATAGTGATGTCAAGCACGCCGAACAAAACGCAGCCTCCCGCCAAGCGCGTCCGTCTCAGCCGCGAGCAGCGGCGGCGCCAGCTTCTCGACCTAGCGTGGCACCTTGTGCGCGAAGAAGGTTCGGATGCCCTGACGCTCCCGAGGCTCTCGCAAGAAGCTGCTGTCGCCAAGCCGGTGGTCTATGACCATTTCGGCACGCGCAATGGCCTGCTGATAGCCCTTTATCGGGATTTTGATGCGCGACAGACGGAGATGATCGACGCCGCACTCGCGGGGAGCGGCCCGACCCTCGAAGATCGAGCCAGGGTCATCGCAACCTCCTACGTCGACTGTGTACTCGCGCAGGGCCGGGAAATGCCCGGCGTGCTCGCGGCCCTTGCGGGCTCTCCCGAGTTGGAGGCGGTAAAGAGAGACTATCAACTGGCTTTCATCGAGAAGTGTCGAAGGGCACTGGCGGCTTTCGTGGGGCGGCGAGGCATCGAACCGGCGGGCTTCTGGGCTATGCTCGGCGCTGCTAACGCCCTGTCGGATGCGGCCTCGACGGGAGAGATCACGGCTGAGCAGGCGCAAGACGAGCTTTTCGAGACCATTGTCGCGATGATCGAAAGAAGCCATCCTTGATCATGGGTGGGATATCAAGTCCGAACGGGAACGTGGGTCGAGCACGGCTCCACACTTAACCGCCAGAAAACGGTCATTCGAACAGGTCTGGATTGTCGGCCTCGATCTGCGGCAGGTCGGCCAGAATGCCGTTGAGGTGGCTGCGCATGGCGGCCGCAGCCGCGTCGGCATCCCGCGCGTCGATGGCGGTGATGATCGCCTCATGTTCGGCAATCAGTTTCTTCATCGAGTCCGGATGGCGCAGCTGAAGGTTGCAGACCCGATCCATGTGTGCCTTGATATCGGAGACGGCGTTCCAGGCGAGGCCGCAGCCTGCACCCTCGGCGATCGCAATATGGAACTGCTCGTCCTCCCGGCGAAAAGCATTGTGGTCATGTGCTTCATTCGCCGCCTTTTGCCGAGCTAGGATCGTGTCGATCTTGCGCCGTGTCCAGCTATCGAATGTCTCGCTGGCCCGGCGCGCCACCGCGACTTCGATCGCCTCGCGCACGAAGCGCGCTTCCATCATTTGTCTGGCTGAAATCCGCACGACGACTGTGCCCCTGTTGGGCCGGATATCCACCAGTTTCGATTTGCCGAGGGCGATGAGCGCTTCGCGCACGGGTTGACGCGACACGCCCATGCGCGTGGCGATTTCCTGTTCGGAGAGCCGCATTCCGGGGGCGAGCTCCAGCCGGATGATGGATTCGCGCAAGTCCCGCTCGACTTGGGCCGCGGCGGTTTCGCCGGTGTCGATCTTCAGGGATTCGAGGTTCATGTCTTTCGCTGCCGTCATCCGTTGACATCCAATTTGAACCACCATACAGTACCATACAATTCAGGCGCAACAGAAATCCGGCAAACCGGATGAACAGGGAGGGGCTGGCACCGCGCGGGCCGGCCTGAGAACGCTATTGCTGTCCAATTTCATCGCACCCGATTCCAATGATCCCCGCCTCCGCATTAAATCCCGCTACCAGATGCTTGTCGATGGCAAGTCGGTCGATGCCGCTTCAGGCAGCACGATCGATCGGGTGAGCCCCGGCCACGCCGGCGTGGTGGTCGGCACCTGGCCGGAAGCCTCGGCCGACGACGTGCGCAAGGCCGTCGCGGCCGCCCGGAAGGCTTTCGATGCCGGCCCGTGGCCGCGCATGTCCGGCGCAGAGCGGTCGCGCCTGATGCTCAAGGTCGCCGACCTCATCCTCGCGCGGCAGGAGGAACTGGCGCTGATCGAGAGTCTCGAGGTTGGCAAGCCTATCGCTCAGGCGCGCGGCGAAATCGGTTTCTGCGCGGATCTCTGGTCCTACGCCGCCGGCCAGGCCCGCGCGCTGGAAGGACAAACCCACAACAATATCGGCGACGATCGCTTGGGCCTTGTCCTGCGCGAGCCGGTCGGGGTCGTCGGCATCATTACGCCCTGGAACTTCCCCTTCATCATCGCCTCGGAACGCGTGCCCTGGGCTATCGGTAGCGGCTGCACCGTCGTGCTGAAGCCCTCCGAGTTCACGTCGGGCACGTCGATCCGTCTGGCGGAGTTGGCGCGCGAAGCTGGCATTCCCGATGGCGTGTTTAACGTCGTCACCGGTTATGGCGATCCCGCCGGCCAGGTGCTGGCCGAAGACCCGAACGTCGACATGGTCGCCTTTACCGGCTCTGTCCGCGTCGGCACGAAGCTTGGCGAGATCGCGGCGCGCACCGTCAAGCGCGTCGGGCTGGAGCTTGGCGGCAAGGGGCCGCAGATCGTCTTCGCCGATGCGGATCTTGACGCGGCGGCAGACGGCATCGCCTATGGCGTCTACCACAATGCCGGCCAGTGCTGCATTTCCGGCAGCCGGCTTCTGGTGCAGGAGGGCATCCGCGATGCGCTGATGGAGCGCCTGCTCGACATATCGCGCAGGGTCGCCTTCGGCGATCCGCTGAACGAACGCACCAAGATCGGCGCGATGATCTCGGAGGCCCATGCCGAAAAGGTGCATTCCTATGTGACGGCCGGCATCACATCCGGCGCGGAACTGCTGCTCGGTGGCGAAAGGATCGGCAGGGAGGCCGGCCTTTACTATGCACCGACGGTGTTTGCCGGCGTCACGCCCGACATGTCGATCGCACGCGAAGAGATCTTTGGTCCCGTGCTTTCAACGCTGACCTTCAAGACCGCGGACGAAGCCGTAGCGCTGGCGAACGCCACCGAGTTCGGTCTTTCGGCCAGCGTCTGGTCGACCAATCTCGAAACGGCCCTGCAGAGCATCCGCCGCATCCGCGCCGGCCGATGCTGGATCAACAGCGTGATCGACGGCACGCCGGAGCTGCCGATCGGCGGCTACAAGAAGAGCGGCCTTGGCCGCGAGCTCGGCCGCTACGGCTTTGACGAATATTCCCAGTTCAAGGGCGTCCATGTGACGCTCGGGCGTCCCGCGCCCTGGTTCACATAACCGGCCGCAGACTGGGGTCAGGAGGAGGAATATCTCGGCTGGCGTGATCTTTGGTCGGAGCCCGCCAGCCGAGACTTGGGTCTTGCGACCCGCAATGCACATCCAAAGGGAGGATACGCAATGAAACTGACCAGGCTCAGAACCGCAGCTCTGGCTGCGGGCCTTGCCACCTTGTTGACGTCGACTGCGCTCGCCGCAGATGTCAAGGCAACGATGATCATCTATCTCGATCCGAGCGTGCAGTTCTTTAATCCGGTGGTGAAGGGAGCGCAAGACGCCGCCGCTCAATTCGGTGTCGACCTCGACGTGCAGTATGCCAACAACGATCCGGTGCGCCAGAACGACCTGATCGAGAGCGCGACGGCCAGCGGTGTCGACGGCATCGCCGTAGCGATCTCCAGTTCGGATGCTTTCGACGAGAGCATCTGCGCGGCAGTCAAGGCCGGGATCATCGTCATCGGCTTCAACAACGATGACCTCGACGGCGCCAAGGGCAACTGTCGCCAGGCCTATGTCGGCATGGACGAGCTTGCCTCCGGCTATGAGCTCGGCAACCGCATGATCAAGGAATTCGGCCTCAAGTCCGGCGACGTCGTCTTCAATCCGCGCGAAATTCCGGAAGCGAGCTTTGCGGTCGCCCGTGGCGGCGGCATCGAGAAGGCGATGACCGAAAACGGTATCAAGGTGGAGACGGTTCGTGCTGGTCTCGACCCTGCCGAAGCGCAGAACATCATCGCGCAATTCCTCATCGCCAACCCGAACGTGAAGGCGCTGTTCGGCACCGGCTCGGTCACCTCGACCGTCGGCGCCGGCGCCATCAAGGACGCCGGCGTAGACATTCCATTCGGTGGTTTCGACCTTGCGGTCGAGATCGTAAACGCGGTGGAATCCGGCGCGATGTACGCGACCATGGACCAGCAGCCCTATCTGCAGGGCTATTACCCGATCGCCCAGATCGCGCTTGCCAAGAAATACGGGCTGACACCGACCGACATCGACACGGGTCAGGGCGCCTTCCTCGACAAGTCGCGCATCGGTTCGGTCAAACCGCTGATCGGCAGCTACCGCTAACCGTGTTCCGTGGGAGCCCGCCGGCGCGCCCGGCCGGTTCCCCGTTCCCCAACGATCGAGTGCCAGACCGTGACACCTGTCCTAGCCGAAAGTGCCGCGCCACGCTCGCGGACCCAGAGACAATCCATCCTCAAGCAGATCATGGGCATGCCCGCGGGAGCGATCTTTCTCGTCTTCATGACCCTGCAGATTGTCTGCATCGCCGGCGCGCTCCTCTATCCGGACGAGTTCCGCTACCTCTCGCCGCAGAACCTGACGATCCTGATGAAGGCGATCCCCGTGCTCGGGTGCCTCGCGCTCGGAGCCGGCGTATTGATGATCGCCGGTGAATTCGACCTTTCCATCGGCTCCGTCTACACGTTCACGGCCGTGCTGATGGCCTCGCTCGTCAATGCAGGGCTGAGCGCCTTCATCGCAGCACCGATCGGTATTCTGACCGGCCTGCTGATCGGCTCGCTCAACGGCCATATCACCCTGCGCTTCGGCCTGCCGTCCTTCATCGTCACGCTCGGTGGGCTCCTCTTCTGGCGCGGCGCGGTGCTGCTCTACAACGGTGCCGTCCAGGTGCGTTTCGACCCGGAGCCGGTCTTCACCAGCCTCTTTTCCGGCACTCTGTTCGGCGTGAACGCCGCCTTCATCTGGATCGTCCTCTTCGTCATAGGCTTTCACCTGCTGCTACACCGCCACCGCTTCGGCAACCACGTCTTCGCGACGGGTGGAAATCGCGGTGCGGCCGAGGCGATCGGCATCAATACCAGCCGCGTCAAACTGATTGCCTTTGCGATTGCGGGCGGCATGGCTGCGGTCGCGGGCATTCTTGCCACGGCCCGCGTGGGCAGCGTGCAACCCGGGCAGGGTGCGGGTCTGGAACTCCAGGCGATCGCCGCCTGCGTCATCGGCGGGCTTTCGCTACGCGGAGGACGCGGATCGATCATCGGCATCTTTCTCGGCGTGCTGCTCATCCACACGATAACCGACGTCCTGCTTCTCCTGCGGGCACCCGGCTTCTATCTCGACATGTTCATCGCCACGCTGATCGTGCTGGCCGCCATTTTCAACCATCTAATCGAGCGGCGAGGTCTTGCGTGATGTCGACCCCCAATCTTCTCGAACTGCATAACATCTCGAAGAGCTTCGGTGCGCTGACCGCGCTTCGCAATCTGAGCTTCCATATCGGCGAGGGTGAAGTTGTCGGCCTTTTGGGCGACAACGGCGCCGGCAAATCGACGACTGTCAATCTCATCTCCGGCATCCACAAGCCGACGGACGGCTATCTCAGCGTCGACGGCAAGAAGACGACCTTTTCCTGCCGCTCGGATTCCGCCGATGCCGGCATCGAAACGATCTACCAGCATACCGCGCTGGTCGATTCGCTCTCGATTACCCGCAATATCTTCATGGGCCGTGAACTGACCGATCGCTTCGGCTTCCTTAGGCAGCGCGAGATGCGCGACATCGCCATGGAAGTCTTGCAGAACGCCGTGCACATCTCCGGCATCGATTCCCCGGATACGCTCGTCGGCAATCTCTCCGGCGGGCAGAAACAGGCGGTCGCAATCGCCCGCGCCGTCTATTTCAAGAAGCGCGTGCTGCTCCTCGATGAGCCGACCTCGGCGCTCTCCGTACGCGAGACGGAAGCGTTGTTGAACCAAGTGCTGAAGCTCAAGGCGGAGAATGTCTCGAGCGTGCTGGTGACGCACAATCTCTACCACGCCTACCAGGTCTGCGACAGGTTCGTGATCATGAGCCATGGCACGAAGGTCTTCGACGTGCAGAAGGCCGATACGACGATCAGCCAACTGACCGAATATGTCGTGCTCACCTGATGCCCATCCTCGAAAGCAAGAGGCAGATGCCGTGACTATTTCCGTATCAGTTCGCCAGGTGGTCGGGCCTGAGGATGCCGCAAGGCGCAACACGCAGGGCCTGCGCGATGGCTTCGTCATCGAAGCGCTTTTCCAGCCGGGCCGAGCCAACCTCACCTATAGCCATCTTGACCGCATGATCGTCGGCGGCGTGGTGCCGGCGGCGGACAGGCTCGTGATCGACCGGATTGCCGAGACAGGCACGCAGCGCTTTCTGGACCGCCGCGAAGCGGCGATCATCAATATCGGCGGCTCCGGCACGGTCAGCGTCGGGGACAAGGATCATGTGCTCGGCTTTCAGGAAGCGCTCTATGTCGGGATGGGCGGTGGTGCGCTCGGCTTTGCCAGCGACGATGCGAACGCGCCGGCCTTGTTCTACGTCCTGAGCGCGCCCGCGCACCGCTCCTGTCCGACCGTGCACATCACCCGCGACATGGCAAAGAAGTTGAGCCTGGGTTCGGCAGAAGAGTCCAACGCTCGCACCATCAACCAATATGTTCATCCGGATGTCTGCGAGAGCTGCCAATTGCTCGTCGGCCTCACGATGTTCGAGCCGGGTTCGGTCTGGAACACCATGCCGGCGCATGTGCATGACCGGCGAATGGAGGTCTACCTCTATTTCGGTATGCAGGAGGCGACGCGAATCTTTCACTTCATGGGCGAGCCGGGCGAAACCCGCCATGTCGTCCTGAAGAACCATGAAGCCGTGCTCTCGCCGGGTTGGTCGATCCACTCCGGCGCGGGTACCGGGCGCTACGCCTTCATCTGGGCGATGGCTGGCGACAACATGAGCTTCACCGACATGGACAAGGTGCCGATGGAAGCGCTGCGGTAAGTAAGCCCCCAAGTCCAACCAAAAAAATGCGATCCCCGACCCATCCTGGGAACAGCCGGTATGGGCGTAGGACCTTTGGCGCTTTGGTGTCGGACCAATGTCCCATCGTCGTAAACAGACGGCATGCTAGATTCCGCACTCGGTTTGGTGCCTTGCAAGACTGAGGTCCTGTGATTTCCACGGCAGACCTTAACTCGCGAGGCTATGCAACCACCCGTTGCTTGGGGATTGGGACATGGACGACCGCGATACGAATCACAACGGCGAGAAAAATTCTGCTTCCGACCTTTTGGAAATAGCGGCACAGCTCGCCGCGCTGGCCGAGGACATCAAAACCTTGGCTGCAATGCCGATCGAGCAGATTTCAACATTGATCGAACCCGGCGATAGACCTGAAGCAAGCTCGGAATGACGGTGCTTCCCGCACGAGTGGGTGCGGCCCTCGTTGTTTTGCCCGCCGTGATCGAAAAGCCGCCGCCTCGGTGCACTCATGGAACCATTTTTCAGCAACAGCCATTGCGCATTCACCTCGTCGATGGATACAGGGCGTAACAATGGACGTGCAGAAGGCTGGAATGGCTCGGCTGCTGTTGGCGGCACCTGATGTTCGCGACAGTGCCTGGATGATCCATGACCTCACTTTCTTGAAGCTATGCGAGGTCTACGAGCATGCGTGCCTGCGGCGCGACGTTCTGCGATGTGCAGCATCAATAGACGACGCCGCCCTGCTCAAATCCGAGGAGGAGTGCAAAAGCCTCGAAGCGGCCGCCATCGCTTACATTCGCGAACGCCAAAAGTTCTCAGGCCTCGGGAGCCATTGAGGCAGCAGCATCACAATCATCAAGAAAGCCGCGCTGCGATGGTCCCTGATGATCGCTGGCCAAATCACTACTCCCCCTTTCCCCACTCCATGCAATTAAAACGGTAGGGAGACGTCTTCATCGATCTCGACGGCTCCTGTCCTTCAGACAGGCCTTAAGGTGCTTCCTGCCTTCGTCCGGCAGCATGGCGGCTCCTGCTCGGATGCCTGCCCTCCATGCGTCGCCGCGTTGCCATGCTTCATTGTATACTAGCGCAAGGTCGGAGCTTCGGCGGGTCTGCAGAATAGCTTCGAACAGTATCCCAGCCTGCCGGATGTCCTTGTCCCTCTTGACCGCACTTTGGCCGTCGTTGTGGCGGCGCGAGGCCACGATCAGCTTGTGAACGGCATACCGAGACGGATCAGGGACCGTTACTGGGATTCCGCTCTTGTGCAGCACGACCGTTCTGACCGGATCGCGGATCAAGAAATCGAGAAATCGAAGTGGATCCGCACTGGCGCCGCCCAGCGCCGGCATTCTTGCCGGCTGGTCCATGTAGTCATCGGAGGACCGGTTCGTCAGGAATTCGACCTTATAGCTATTCTTGTTTTGAAAGCTCGAGAAGGCGGCTTGTCCGGATCGATGTGGGACAGGCCGAAAGGTCGGGTCGACCGACTGCAGCAATTGTAGGATCGGCGGCATGCTGTCGCCGACTTCGCGGCTGACAGCGAAATCCTGCGCGACGTCCGCGTCGCCCGTCATGATCGAATGACCCGGGAGGCGCACTGACAGGACTCCGGCGTAAGTCTGAAATGCGATTGTGCCGATCAGGATACCCCGGAGCCGGAACAGGCCCCCGGATGCAAGCGCCTCAATGACATCCCCCGACATTCTATCCGGCGCAACCATTCCGCCTTCGCGGGTGAGGGTGGACACCATTCGACGCCGGCCCGAAGGTCGTCCTTTTGCGCTTTGAAGTCCTCGACACGTTTTGCGATTTCGGGATCGCTCGCAGGACCTACATAGTCGCGTGTCCTACCACTTTTACCGTCAGGCCGATCGAAATACCAAATATCGTCGCTGCTTCACCGTAAGGGGAGTGAAGCGACCATCCGAGGGAAAGTCCGCAGACCATGCCGCGTCGAGCGACCGCTGCCCCAGTTCCGCGAGCATCGCCTGATACATGAGATCGATCGACTTCAGCATGGAGGCATCCTGCCGTTATACCTTTTTTGTGAAAAGGCATAACACAGCAGGAAATAGAGCAAGGGAATACGGTTCTCCAGAGCGGTTCACCAAGGCCAGACTGAAGCTTTCGCAACGCCTGGAGACTATTTTCCGTCCAACCACTCCTGCAGTTCCGCTTCCGCCCGCTCCAGCGCGCTGTAATTCAGGAGTTTGCGCAGGAAGGCGATCGTGATGGCGCGGGCACGCAGATTAAAGCGGCCGTCGTCATTGTCATCGCTAGCGGCCTGGTAGACGTCGAGCTTGTCGTAAAGCTGCTGCAGGCGATTCTGTACGCTGCGCAGCGACAGGCCGCGGCGCCTGGCAATAGCCCTGTCGGTAAGACCAAGTGCGATGTCGACGAGGATCTCGTATTCGGAATCGTTAAACCCGTTCGTCTGGCCGAGGCTCTTCTGCTGAAGACCCCGCACCTCCCGATCGATGACGCATTGGCTCTCGATGAAGATCGAGCGCAGTGCAAGCTTCAGCCGCTCGTCGGACGCGGATTTCAGGACGTAGCCATAGGCAGCTCCATCCGGAACGATGCGCGAGACGCCGCGCACATACGCCTCGTCCGAGTAATTCGACCAGAACAGGATGCGAGTCTCCGGCCGTTCCTTCCAGATCGTGCGCGCCGCCTCGATGCCATTGCGGCTCGCCATCTGCAGATCCATGACGATATGCGCTGATTTATGCTCACGGGCGAGCTTCTCGCCGACCGTTCCATTTTCCGCCTCGATCACAGTGTCGCATTCCGGCAGGGCGGCATTGACCGCCTCATGCAGGTAGGAGCGATGCAACGGGTCGTCCTCGACGATCAGAACCTTCATTCCGCCCTCTCCTCAATTGAGCCCGAGTCGTGCGGCGCGAGCGGCAGCACCACGCGGACCACGGTGCCGCGATTATTGTGGCCCGGACCGATCGTGAAACGCGCGGAAATCAGTCGCGCCCGGGTCTTCATGTTGTCGATGCCCTCGCCGATCCGTCCCCGCGTTTTGGCAAGTCCGGTTCCATCATCCGAAATCTCGATCGACAACCGGTCGTCGGCGGCGTCGAGCCGCACCTTGACGGCAAGCGGAGCAGCGTGGCGCACGGCATTGTTGATCGCCTCCTGAGCGATGCGGAACAGCGCGACGATGACGGTCGGCTCCAGCCGTTCCAGCGCGCCATTCGTCTCGTCGGCAAGGCCCCATTCGATGATGGAGCCCGTGTCCCGGGTCGAGCGGTCCAGGTGGTGCTCGATCGCCTGGGTAAGTCCGAAGAGCTGGAGAACGGAAGGCTTTGCCTGCTCGATGATCTGCCGCAGGTCCTGCATGCAATGCTGCAGGGAGCGGGAGACGGGCTCCAGTGCCTCCGGCGCCACCTCGCCGTTGCGCGACAGCCGATCGATCCTGCGGGCGAGACGCGTCAGGTCGGCGAGGGTCTGGTCGTGCAGGTCCATGCCGATGCGCTGGCGCTCCTGCTCCAATGCTTCGGTGAGTTTCAACGCACCCAGCCGCAGGCCCTCCTCGCGGGCCCTGGCCTCTGCCTCCACGATCGCCGACCGTTGCGCTTGCTCGGCCGCCCGCAGCGCGAAGAAATAGGGCGTAAGCAGGTCTGCGATGATGCGGGCCCGCTCGACGTCCTCCATCGTATAGGCACCCGCTTCCTGCGAGGAACATGAAAGCGCCGCGATGATCGCGCCCTGCACCTTCATCGGTACATGCAGACGGCTCCTCAGCGACTGTTCGACGATCGGCCGCTTGAACGCGCCGTCGAAATGGAAACGCGGGTCGGTCATTGCGTCGTCGGCCAGCAGGAAGTCCACTTCACCCCATAGAAGGGAGCGGATCGGACTGTTGACGACAGGTGCGCCGGCGAGGTCGCCCCAGGCGGTCTCAATGCCCGTCTCATAGGCGGTGTGATAGTTGCCGTCCTCGAGGAGCACACAGACATCGAGATGGTCGTGCGGGATGATGTGCGCGACCTCCGCTGCGACGGAGCGAATGGCCGAGCGAAAGTCGAGCTGGCCCGCAAGCAGCCGGGAGATGCCGAGATAATGATCAAACATGGCTGCGGGTGCGGAATGCAGCATGGTGGGTTCCTCCAGAAACGGCAGGCTCCTCAACCCGCCGCAATCGCTTTGCCAGTAAGCGCCCGCGGGAGCGCCGCCGTCTTGCGTAAACCCGCAGCTTGTACCGCAAAACCCGCAAACATCTTGCCGCCTTGCGCCTGTACAGGTCCGCCGATCTCCCGCATCCTGCCCTTACTGAGAGGAGGAAGCTCAGTGCAAGAACAATCTCACTCGAACCGATTGGCCGGGACGGGTGAAGCGATCGCCTGCCAGGCGATCATGAGGGAGAGAGACATGACCATCCGTAAGATGCTTCTGGCATCGGCCGCGATCACTTGCGCCGCGATGCCCGCCTCCGCATTTGCCGACACCTCGGCCAAGAAGATCGCCCTTTCGAACAACTATGCCGGCAATTCGTGGCGCCAGGCCATGCTGACGAGTTGGGAAAAGGTGACGGGCGAAGCCGTGAAGGCCGGCATCGTCGCCTCGGCCGACGCCTTCACCACCGCCGAGAACCAGGCAACGGAACAGGCCGCGCAGATACAGAACATGATCCTGCAGGGCTATGACGCGATCGTGCTGAACGCCGCCTCCCCGACAGCGCTGAACGGCGCGGTCAAGGAGGCCTGCGATGCCGGCATTACCGTCGTCTCCTTCGACGGCATCGTGACCGAACCCTGCGCCTGGCGCATTGCCGTCGATTTCAAGGAAATGGGCCGCAGTCAGGTCGAGTATCTTTCGAACAAGCTTCCGGACGGCGGCAATCTGCTTGAGATCCGCGGCCTTGCCGGCGTATTCGTCGACGACGAGATCTCGGCCGGCATCCATGAGGGCGTCAAGCAGTTCCCCCAGTTCAAGATCGCCGGCTCCGTGCACGGAGACTGGGCGCAGGACGTGGCGCAGAAGGCCGTTGCCGGCATCCTGCCGAGCTTGCCTGACATTGTCGGCGTGGTGACGCAGGGCGGAGACGGTTATGGTGCCGCGCAGGCCATCGCCGCGACCGACCGGAAGATGCCGATCATCGTGATGGGCAATCGCGAGGATGAACTGAAATGGTGGAAGGAGCAGAAGGATGCGAACGGCTATGAGACCATGTCGGTCTCGATAGCGCCTGGTGTCTCCACTCTCGCCTTCTGGGTCGCCCAGCAGATCCTCGACGGCAAGGAGGTAAAGAAGGACCTCGTCGTTCCCTTTCTGCGCATAGATCAGGACAATCTCGAAGCGAACCTCGCAAATACGCAGGCCGGTGGCGTCGCCAATGTGGAGTACACGCAGGAAGACGCGATCAAGGTCATCGAGTCGGCAAAGTGAAAATCTCCCGGTGGCTGCCGCGTGGCCGTAGATGACCGCGCGGCAGTCTTGTTGAGCAGATGATGGCGAGCAGTATGGACGACGTAGCGAAGGCGATCATTGCGGTCGACGGCGCCAAAGTGAGCTTCGGCGCAGTCAAGGCGCTCGACGGCGTCACGCTTCGTGTCATGCCCGGCGAATGCGTTGGGCTCGTCGGACATAATGGGGCCGGCAAGTCCACAATCGTCAGCGTGATCAATGGCGGCCTCATGCCGCACCACGGAATCGTCACGAGTGACGGCGAGCGGCAGGAACGCTACGGCATCAATGCCGCCCGCGACCGAGGCGTGCGCTGCGTCTTTCAGGAGCTGTCCCTCTGCCCCAACCTCTCCATCGTTGAGAACACCCGTCTTGTACATCGCACTCTCGGCGGATTCGGCTGGCGTTTGCGGGCTGCGAAGATCATCGAGAAGAGCCTCGACGCGGTCTTCCCCGGCCATGGCATCGACAGCGGCCGGACCGTGGGAGATCTTTCGATCGCCGAACGGCAGATGGTCGAAATCGCTTTGGCCTTTTCCGATGCCGGCACTCCCGCGCGGCTGGTGATCCTGGACGAACCGACATCGTCGCTCGATGCAAGCCTCGCCCGTCAGATGCTCGACCATGTCCGCCGCTTCATCGCCGCGGGCGGATCCGTCATCTTCATCTCGCATATCCTGCACGAGATCCTCGAGACCGCCGACCGTATCGTCGTCATGAAGGACGGCCGCGTCGTCGCCGAACGTCCGGCGCACCGCTTCGACCATCACGGGCTCGTGGAGGCAATGGGGAGCGTAGCGAAGGCGGAAACGCGGCAGCGACCGGTGCGCGACCAATCCGCGGCACCAGTCATTCTGTCCCATCAGGCAGCGGGTATTCCATTCACGGCGCGCACCGGCGAGATCATCGGCCTCGCTGGCCTGGCTGGCCACGGACAGACCGAACTCCTCCTCGCGCTGCATGCCGCCCGGTCCGGCAACTGGCTGCCGCAGGGTAATCCGCTCGTCACCTTCGTCGCCGGCGACCGCCGCCTCAATGGGATTTTCGAACTGTGGAGCATCCTGCGTAACTTCTCCATCGCCTCGCTCGGTGACATGTCCCGCCGCGGTCTCGTCCTCGAAGCCGGCGAAAAGACGAGGGGAACGGCCTGGAAAGAACGGATCGAAATACGCACGCCCGATTTGAATAACCGCATCCTGTCGCTTTCCGGCGGCAACCAGCAGAAGGTGCTCTTCGCCCGTGCACTCGCCACGCGCGCACCAATCGTTCTGATGGACGATCCGATGCGCGGCGTGGACGTCGGGACCAAGCAGGAAGTCTATGCGATCATCCGCGAGGAGGCGGCGGCCGGCCGCACCTTCATCTGGTACTCGACGGAAATGGACGAGGTTTGCCTCTGCGACCGGGTCTATGTGTTCCGCGAGGGCCGCATCACGGCCGAACTCGGTGGCGATGCCATCGACGAAGCGAACATTATCTCCGCGTCCTTCGAGGGGACCGCATGACGTTCCGCCTGTCCTCCGACGCCATTCGCCTTGTCATTCCCGCTCTATCGCTGTCGCTGCTGCTGGCCGCGGTGTTCTGGCTGCAACCGCGCGCCATGAGCTATATCGGCCTTAACCTGCTGTTCAACCTTGCCGTGCCGATCGCGCTCGCGACGATCGCGCAGATGCTCGTGATGGCGGTGAACGATCTCGATCTCTCGATGGGCGCCTTCGTCAGCTTCGTCGCGTGCGTGACCGCGACTTTCCTGCGGGACGCGCCGGCAATCGGCATCCTGATCCTCGCCGGCGCGGTCGCAGCCTATGCGGCGATCGGCGTCGTCATCCATTTGCGCAACCTGCCGTCTATCGTCGTCACCCTCGGCATGAGCTTCGTCTGGGGCGGCCTTGCGGTGCTGTTGCTGCCGGCACCGGGCGGGCAGGCGCCCGACTGGGTGCGGTGGCTGATGACCGTCAAGCCGCCCCTGGCCCCGATGGCGATCGTCGCCAGCATCATAATCGCCGTCATTGCGCATTTCATCGTCAAGCGGTCCTCGCTCGGCGTTCTGATCCGTGGCGTCGGCGGCAACCAGCGCTCGGTGGAGCGCGCCGGCTGGTCGATCGTCGCTGCGCGCGCGACCGCCTATGCCCTCGCCGGCCTCTTTGCGGTTCTAGCCGGCATCGCCCTCGTCGGCTTGACCACTTCGGCCGATGCCAATATTGCGCTGCGCTACACGCTGCTGTCGATCGCCGGCGTCATCCTCGGGGGCGGTGAATTCACAGGCGGCCGCGTCTCTCCCATTGGCGCCGTCATCGGGGCGCTAACTCTGACGCTTGCCGGCTCGTTCCTCTCTTTCCTGCGCATCTCACCGGATTGGCAGATTGGGGCGCAGGGTGCGATTTTGATCATCGTGCTCGCGCTCCGCCTGATGCTGAACCGCCTCGAGAGGCGGGAGAAACGCCGATGAACGCACTTATTCGCCAGTTCGGCAAACCTTGGGTCTGGTCGTGGCTTGCCGCCTTTATCGTCTGGTTCCTGACGATCATGGTGACGGGCGGCGCCGGCACGCTCGGACTGTCGCAGGCAGCGCTCACCTTTGCGGCCTTCTCGGTGATCGTCGGCATCGGGCAGATGTTCGTCATCACCCTCGGCCCCGGAAACATCGACCTCTCGGTTCCCGCTACCATGACGCTCGCCGGCACGGTGGCACTGAAGCTGATGAATGTCGAAAACGGCATGGTCCTGCCCGGCCTTCTCCTTGCCGTCTTCATTGGCCTTGGCGTCGGCCTTTGCAACTATACGCTTATCAAGGCGCTGCGCATCCCGCCAATTATCGCAACGCTCTCCATGAGCTTCGTCGTCCAGTCCGGCGCGATCTGGACGAACCGCGGTCTTCGTATCAAGCCCCCGAGCGTGCTTGCGGAATTTACCACCACCAATACGCTTGGCGTCCCGAACGTGGCGATCGTCGCTGTCCTGATCTCCATCCTCGCCTGGATCCTGCTCGAGAAGACGATCTACGGCCGCTGGATCTCGGCCATCGGCCAGAGCATGCCGGCCGCGCGCATGGCAGGCATCCCGGTCGACGGCACGCGCTTCGTCACCTACCTGTTCTGTGCCGTGCTCGCTTCGATCAGCGGCTATCTGCTCGCCTGCTTCTCCGGCGGCGCGGCGCTCAACATGGGCGCGGAATATCTTCTGATGTCGATCGCCGTCGTCGTGATCGGCGGCACAGCGGTGGCCGGCGGCGATTCCAACGTGCCCGGCATCTGGGGCGCATCGCTCTTCATGTTCCTCGTGGTCTCCATGCTCAACACCTATGGGCTCGGCGCAGGCATTCGCCTCATCATGACCGGCCTCATCATCATCAGCGTCATCATGCTCGCCGGCGGTCGCCGGGGCATGCGATAAACGGAAAGACTGCCATGGCCGAGGCCTCCATCTACGAAATCCACGACCCGCGCTTCCGGCAGATGATCGTGACCAGCGCTGGGCTCGACGAGCTCTATTCCGGCTGCCGCTGGGCGGAAGGTCCCGTCTGGTTCAACGACGCGAACCAGCTCCTGTGGAGCGACATTCCCAATCAGCGCATTCTGCGATGGACGCCGGAGGGCGGCGTTTCCGTCTATCGGCAACCGTCGAATTTTACCAATGGACATACGCGCGACAGGCGGGGGCGGCTCATCTCCTGCGAGCACGGCACGCGCCGCGTCACGCGCACCGAGGTGGACGGTTCGATCACCGTGCTCGCCGATCGTTTCGAAGGCAGGCGGCTCAATTCGCCGAACGACGTGGTGGTGAAGTCGGATGGCACAATCTGGTTCACCGATCCCACCTACGGCATCATGTCCGACTACGAAGGCTATCACGCCGACCCGGAGCAGCCGACACGCAACGTGTACCGGCTCGATCCGGAGACCGGCGAGCTTTCGGCAGTCGTGACGGACTTCACCCAGCCGAACGGCCTCGCCTTCTCGCCCGACGAAAAGATCCTCTACGTGGCGGATTCATCGGCGAGCCATGACGACCGCCTCCCTCGGCACATACGCGCCTTCGACTTGACGGACGGCGGCCGGCTTGCGAACGGCCGCGTCTTCTGCGTCATCGACAAAGGAATTCCGGACGGCATCCGGACGGACGCGAACGGAAACCTCTGGTCGAGCGCCGGAGATGGCGTGCACTGTTTCGACACTGCCGGCAAGCTGATCGGCAAGATTCTCGTTCCGCAGACCGTCGCCAATCTCACATTCGGCGGTCCAAGGCGCAACCGCCTGTTCATTGCGGCAACCCGCTCGCTTTATTCAGTTTATGTCGCCGTGACGGGATCCCAGGTGCCTTAGAGCAATTCGAGGAAAAGTTTGTGACGATTTTCCTCGAAACGGCCAAAGGCCGTCAATCGTCTGACCGGAGGGTCGACCTCCTTTCAGCGATAGATTTCCGGCGGAGATAGTGAAGTTCGTCGTCGAGCACGTCTTCTGCAATCTCGATCACCAGGATTTCGGCCGGCCATCGGTGCCGCCCGCAGCGGACCTTCGAACGGTCCTTCATGTCGAAGGAGCTGTTTCCCCGCGAAAATGCGAACCGGTAATGCTCAACCAATCGGTTGACATTTTTCCGTTTCGGCAATACTAAACCATATGGTTGACGAAAAGCTGACTCTGACATTCGCTGCCCTTGCGGATCCCACCCGGAGGGGAATGCTTGCCGCTCTGACATCTGGTGAGAAGCCTATCAGCGAACTCGCCAGGCCCTATCAGATGACGCTCGCTGGCGCTGCAAAACATGTCGCGATCTTGGCGCGAGCCGGCCTCATCGAACGACGCAAGGTTGGCCGGCAGAATATCTGCCGGCTGAACGCCGGGAATTTGAAAGAGGCGAATGACTGGCTCGCCCAGTGGCAGCGGTTCTGGAACGTTCGCCTGGACGCGCTTGAACAGGCCCTAAAGGAGGAGCTGAATCAATGACTGCAGACAAGATCTCGCCCGACATGCTTCGCTTTGAACGAATCCTCGCGGCACCTGCCGCTACCGTTTGGCAGTACCTGGTTGATCCCGAGCTCCGCGCGCGCTGGTTCATGTCGGGTCCAACGGACCTGCAGGTTGGCGGCGCCTTCGGGCTGACCATGGATCACGACCGTCTCTCGGACGAGGTCGTTCCCACGCCGGACCGGTACAAACCGTATGTTGGCCATCGCTGGCACGAACGCATTACTCGCTATGAACCACCTCATCTCCTGGCCTTCACATGGGAAGACGGCAAGGCGGGGGAAGTCACGTTTGCGCTGACCGAGATAGACAGCGGAACAACACGCTTAGTCCTGACCCACACGGGTCTTCGTGGCTCTGAGGATGCGCTCAACTTCGGTGGTGGCTGGCACGCACATCTTGCGGTCCTTGAGAAACGGATCGCTGGAATAAGCATTCCTGACTTTTGGGCCCTTCATGCCGTGGCTGAGCGTGAAATGGAAATCGCGCTAGCTTCTGAGGCGTGACGAACTCCGGCTCCCGCTGAATACCACCGAAAGGAACCGGGCGATGAGGAACGTTTCACATATTCCACCTACATCCGCTGCAGCCCCGACGTTCCTTGGCAAGCCCTCGCGATCCAGGAGGTTACCAGGCAGTATTGGGCGGGCACTTGGCAAGAAAGCGATTGGTCGCGGGGCTCTCCATGGCGGCTGGTTGCTCCGGATGGGCGGCCAGCGGATTCCGGAGAGGTCATTGAGGCGGATCGACCGAATAGGCTTGTGATTTTCTGGCGCGACGAGCTTCATGAGGACCTCCGCCAGGAGGGGCATTCCGAGGTTAGCTACGTCATCGAAGATGATCGACACGTCGGTAAAGCTGACGGTCCTCCAATAATCCGAAGTGGAAAACTCCCGTTGCCATCGCTGCTATCTCGAAGGGATGGCCTCATCTCATTGCTAGCGTCAAATCTCTTCTGGAGACGGGCTACCCGTTGGAAGAAACAATGGCGGGGCGCGTAGACCTTTGATGTCGGATCACGATGTCGCGCCCGCCGCAGCTACGTAAGCTATCTCGGGTCGATGACCAGAAGGCGGCTTAGCGATCAGATAGCGAAGCAAAATTGCTCCACGTGTTTAGATGTCTGGCTCAAGCCTGCTTTTCGCCGCGCTGGCTTCGGTCGAGTGAGACTGTATCTGTGCAGCGTCGAGCGCGATCCTCACGGCGGTCAGATATGATTGCTCGTCGGCGAGCTCCGGCGTGTATTGGCGAACCGTATAAAGCCCCAAGAGCGCCAGGTAGATGGCTTTCGCAAGTTGTTCCGCCAACGGGTGCGGCGCGCCAAGAAGTTTGAACTCCTCCGTGAGGTGTTTGGTGCGCATCGCATCCACCTCCCGCACTGCGGCCCTTGGCAATGGGTCCTGTGCCGCCCACGCCCGAAGCGCGCACTCTGTTTTCGCAACGTCCAAAGCACCAGACGTCGATACGACGGCGAGTTCTGCCAACGCCTCCAAGCGTTCACGTGGTGTGTCGAAGTGACTAGTCTGTTCGATTAGATCGGCGGTGAAGTCACGCTTCCAAAACTCTATGATTGCCTCGAGAAGCTCACCTCTATTCTTGAAGCGCCAGTAGAACGGGCCTTTGCTCACGCCAAGAATCACGGCCAAACGTTCCACCCTGACCGCCTCAATGCCTCCGGCTGTCAGAGCAGTCAATCCGGCCGCGACCCAATCGGCCTTTGTTGGACCATCTTGTTTATCTGCCATTCGACCCGCCTCACGGTCCGCCCCGTCTGCCGAAGCTAGGCACTTCCAGAAAAGTGTATAACGGCTTTCCGTCCGGAAGTGCGTCGTTTCAAAGGGTTGGAGCGCCGGCTCTTTCCGCCGGACGGGCGGCCGCCCAAAATATGATGAGCCCTACCGGGCCGAAGATCGCCCATTGAATAAGGCCCCAAGGGTTTCCGAACCAGACAAAGGTGAAGAACAGGCAGATACCCGAAACCACCAGGAAATGACCTCCTATTATCCAGGCTACCGGCCAGCGCCAGTCGCTACGGAATGCCGCCACCAGCGTGGCCACGGCACCGCCCACTATCAGCGCCGCCATCTGGTACCACAAGATGTCGAGCACACCGGCCGAGGAGGGTGGCAGATTGGCCGAGTAGACGGGGTACATCACCTCGGGCGTCCCGCCAATGATGTGGTAAATGGCGGCAACGGCATTGACTGCGGATGCCACCAGAAGTGCGCTGCGGCCGGCGCTCCCATCTTGAGGGCGATTGACTAAGTCCGTTCTCATCGTGATGACCCATCCGTACTATACGGCGGCGTATACTACACCGTTGCAGATACGTCAATATACGGTAGCGTATAGAACATCGCGACAGAGACCGCCGGGCTTCCGCTCGTCCAACGCGGCTATCGGGACCGGCAAACGACCGCCCGGATATCACTGCTGGTCCCGTGACTTGGAGAAAACGAACCGCCGAAAGCCCCCGAGAAATTGGGGAGGACAATCTCCCTCCCGACTACTCGGTCATGCATGGAAAGAGGCCTGCCTGGACGCGCCAGGCTGACCCGCAGCGCCTACCAAAGTACCGAAGCGGCATTCCCGCCGCTACGGTCCTTCGGGAATTCCGCACTTAGCCGACCATGAGACAGATAGTTCTCCCCTCACCCTGAGGCGATTTGAACCGGAGCACTGAAATTACAAGACGAGATCAATAACCGCCGACGATCGGAAGAATCTCGCCGGTGATGTAGCTCGACATTTGCGGAGAGGCGAGGAAGACGTAGGCCGGAGCAATTTCCTCTGGCTGCGCTGCCCGCTTCATTGGCGTTTGGGAACCGAACTTCTCCACATCTTCAGCCTCTTTGTCCGATGGATTGAGAGGCGTCCAGACCGGGCCGGGGGCGACGGCGTTCACGCGGATACCTTTGGGCACGAGATGTCCCGAAAGTGCACGGGTGAAGGCATGAATTCCCCCCTTGGTCATGGAGTAGTCCAGAAGTTCCTTCGAGCCGGTAAGGCCCGTGACGGATCCAGTGTTGATGATTGCCGAGCCGTTCTTCAAATGCGGAATAGCGGCCTTTGCCATGTAGAAGTAGCCGTAGAGGTTCGTCTTCAGCGTTTCGTCGAAGTGCTCGTCGGTCAGGTCCTCGATGTCACGAGTGTGAACCTGGAAGGCGGCGTTGTTGATGAGGATGTCGAGGCGACCAAGCTGCATCACCGTTTTTTCCACTGCCTTTCGGCAGAAGCTCGCATCCTTGACGTCGCCTTTGATCACAAGGCACTTGCGTCCCTCCTTCTCAACAGCAGCCTTTGTGTCATCTGCGTCCTGAGATTCATCGAGATGCACGATGGCGACGTCCGCCCCTTCACGGGCAAAGAGGACTGCCACCGACCGACCGATGCCGGAGTCACCCCCCGTGATCAGCGCCACCTTGTCCTTCAGCTTGTCTGAGCCCTTGTAAAACGGTGCATCATACATTGGCGCGACGGGGAGATCAGCCTCTGAGCCTGGCTTGTCCTGATGCACCTTTGGGAATGGCGGCTCTGGATAACGTCGAGCGCCCGCCTGCATGGCTCCTGAGGTCTTCGGCTTTTCCTTCTTGTCGGCCCTTTCAACCTGTTTCTGGATATCGCGCTGCTTCTGCCCGGTTTCGGATTTCATTGGTACCTCCTTCGATTAAGGAGGTAGAACGTTGGCGAGGCCAAAAGGTTTGGGCGAGACCGGCTCAATCCATGCAATCCGCCGACTCCGATGAGGGCACTACCCGCTCCTCTCTCCCTGCCATCCTAAATCATCGTGGTCTAATGAGGGGCCAATGTGCTCTCGTCGATGTGTGCGGTGGCATATACCCGCCGGGCGACGATCGCGAGAAGAAGGAGCGTCACCGTTGCAACGACGCAACAGATGGCAAAGCCAAGTGAGAAGCCGCTTTTCGCTGTCTCCAGCCAGACAGCGGAAGTTGAACCTGGCATCGACCGAGCTGTCTCGACTGCGCCGGCAAGAGTCGCAGAAACGGCCTCGGCTTGCACGGGATTGAGGCTGCTCAGGTCGGCGCGGTTCATCGCCATACGATAGATCAGGGTCGCCAAACTGCCGAGCACCGCGATGCCCAATGCGCCTCCAAATTCAGCGCTCGTCTCCGATATGGCCGAAGCCGAGCCTGCCCGTTCGGGCGGTGCAGTCCCGACGATCAGGCCGGTCGTGGTAAGGACGACCGGAACGAAGCCGAAGCCGATAATCATGCTGGAGCCAAGGATCCCGATCAAGCTCTCGGCGTAGGCGGCGATAGCCATGGCGGCAGCTCCCGCTGCATTGATCAAAAGCCCGCCGAGCACTGTTCTGACGGGTCCGAAGCGGTTGGTGAAGCGGTAGGCCTGGAAAGACATGACAGCGAAGACTAGGGCCGATGGCGCAGACCAAAGAGCAGCTTCCAATGGTGACAGACCAAGCACAAGCTGCAGGAAGAGGTTCTGAAACAGAAAGACGCCGAAGACGAAGAAGACACCGGCGAGGTTTACCATCAGAGAGGCCGTGAACGCTGGTACCCGAAAGAGCGCGAGGTCGACCAACGGATCGCTGAGGCGCCGCTGGCGCCTCACAAACAGGAGGGCGACCAGAAGCCCCAGGCCGATGTAGACGATTTGGGCAAGCTGGAAGCCGTCGGCAGCCATATGCTTGAAACCGTAGATGATCGGCAGAACGGTGGCGAGCGAAAGCACGACACTCAATAAATCCAGTCGGCCGGCATCATTGTTCTTGTATTCCGGCAGCAGAAACGGGGCGACCGCCAGAAGCAGGAGCATGACTGGTATGTTGATCAGGAACACCGATCCCCAGTGGAAATACTGTAGCAGAATTCCGCCGATGAGGGGGCCAACGAGGCCGCCCAGCGCAAAGGCCGTGCCCCAGATGCTGATCGCCCTGTTCCGCTCCGCCTCATTTTTGAAGAGATTGACGATGAGCGACAGAGTGGAGGGAGCGATCGTCGCACCGGCGATGCCAAGCAGGGCCCGTGCCAGAATGAGTTGCCCCGGGGTATTTGAGAAAGCCGCGAAGGCGGATGCGACGCCGAAAGCAAAAGCGCCCATCAGCAACACCCGCCGGCGACCGATCCGGTCTCCCAGCGTTCCCATGGTCACGAGAAAGCCCGCGACCATGAAGCCATAGATGTCATTTATCCAGAGCAGTTGCGATGCGGACGGATCGAGGTCCGCAACGATCGCGGGCACCGCGAGGAACAGCACCGACAAGTCCATCGAGTAGATCAGGCATGCGATGGACAGGACCCACAGGCCAACCCACTCGCGGCGGCTTGCCTGCTCAGGCGTGTGAATGTTCTCTGCCATGGTCGTCCTCCCGGAAGCCGGCGGAGATTTCCCTGAATCGCATCAGTTGACAAGTATCAATTTCCAGGAAGACCGGCTTTGATCCCAAGGAACGCTTTCATGGATTCAAGCTCAGCCTAAACGAGACCGTCATTCCTCGTCACCGAAGTAATCACACGTGGGAATGATCATAAAGGCTGCTGACATTGATCGGAAAGCATTCGCGCTGTAGGTTCGGCACGCGAGCCAAAAGTGCGCGAGCAAGGAGGGACTATCATGCCTAAAGGTACTGTTAAATTTTTCAACGACGACAAGGGTTTTGGCTTCATCACGCCTGAGGATGGCGGAACGGACGTCTTCGTTCACGTGTCTGCCTTGCAACACGGCGGTTCGCTGAAAGAGGGTGACAAAGTCAGCTACGACGTCGGTCAAGATCGCAAGACCGGAAAATCGAAGGCGGAAAACGTATCCGTGCTTTGATCGATGGACGATCTCAATGAGCGTGCGTAAAAGCGCTTTTGAGAGCACGCCGAGTTCCTGTCGTTCAATGTGACAGATTCGACGGCAGAATTCCGGCAAGACCAGAGCGCCTCAGTGTTTCATTGAAACACTGAGGCGCTCTGTCCATGAGGCTACGCGTGTCACGGAAACCGCTACACACTTTTCCTGGAAGGGCTCTAAAGCCGGATCACTCCTTTGACCACGACGATCCCGGCCCCGGAGAGTTCCGGCAGGGGAGCAAGTCGGATACGCAGAATGCTCCGGCGGCCCATTTTGGTGCCTTGCTCGATTACCAGTTCGTTGTTCGTGAGGTTTCCCGTGGCGGCAAGATAGGCCGCCAGAGGGCCGGCTGCGGTCCCCGTTGCAGCATCCTCCCAGAGGCCGACGGAGGGATTGAAAAACCGAGCGTAAGCGGTATCCGGCGCATCAGCATCGAGGGCATAGATGTAGCAGCCCTCCGCAGGCGTCTTCTCAAGAACGGCGAGCAATTTGTCGGCGACCGGCAGCGCTCTGTCCACGGAATCCACATTCAGGACGCGCACCATAAGGTGCGTGGCTCCGGTATCGGCCGGACGTGCAGGCGGTTCGGGCAAAATGTCTCTGGGATCGAGGCCGAGGGCGTCAGCCAGAGGCGCGACGTCGTCCAGCGGATTCGACAAGCGCAAAGGCATCTGGCGCATGCGGCCGTGGATGCGACCGCCGACCGACTCGAGCTCAATCGGCAGAACATCTCTACCGATCTCCTGCTGAAAGGTTCGGGCCGCGGTCAGCGAACCGAGGTCGCCATTCTCTGCGAGCCAGAGCCACGCCCCAAGTGCATTGTGACCCGCACCGAACACCTCTGCACCGCTCGCAGTGAATGATCGCAGTTTCCAGTCCGCCCGTGTGCTCCGCATGAGGAATGTGGTTTCGGCTTGATTGAACTCGCCTGCGATCCGTCGCATCTGGTCATCCGTCAGGCCGTCCGCGTCCTGTACCACGGCCAGCGGATTCCCCGTCAGCGGCACATCCGCAAATACATCGATGAGACCTGCGATCAGTTCTACCATTTTGCACCTCGACTTTAATGAGTTAGATTTGGTGTATCGTAGCCTTCATCACTGTAGCCCATTCTTATTAAACGATAAAAATCCGAATCCTCAGCTCTAAGATGAATTGGATTCAGCATGCACCGCCCGCGTTTGCCTCCCCTGTCCGCGATTCGCGCTTTTGAAGCCGCCGCGCGCCTCGCGAGCTTCAAGGCCGCAGCCGAAGAGCTTTTGGTCACCCCCACGGCAATCAGCCATCAGATCAAACAGCTCGAAGCCTATATGAGCCTGCGCGTTCTGGACCGGACGCCCAGAGCCGTGACGCTGACGCCGCGGGGTAAGGCGCTTTACGAGGCGACGGCCGCCGGTTTTGGCGAAATCGAGCGGGTCGTCACACGACTGCTGGCTGAGACGGCGCCGACAACGGTCACCCTGACGTCAACGATAGCGTTTCTGAGTCACTGGCTGGTGCCGCGGATGGATGCGCTGCGCCAAACCATCCCGAATATCGACTTACGGTTGCACGCATCGAATAAGGTCGAGGAATTGCGCTCCAGGGGCATCGAGACCGCGATCCGTTACGGGCGTGGTCCATTCGCTGGCACAGCCAGTATTCAACTTCGCAGCGACGCGATGACGCCGGTTTGCAGCCCGAGCCTCGGTCTATCGCAACTTGGCGATCTGCGGCGCGTCACATTGATCCACATCGACGGGCGAAGCCGCCCGGCGCCGAAACCCGATTAGAATCGCTGGTGTGAACAGGCCGGCATCACCGACCTTGATACCAGTGCCGGCCCCCGATTTCCCGATAGCATGCTAGCCGTCCAGGCGGCCATTGCCGGCCAAGGCGTGGTCATCGCCAGTCGAGTGCTCGTAGCCGATGCACTTGCTGCTGGTTTGCTAGAGGCCCCATTCACGCAATCACTCGCCGGCGACGCCTATCATTTTGCCTGCGCCTTGGGGCTGGAACAGCGCACTGACATCGCAGCACTTCGGATGTGGTTTCAGAACTGCTTTTCCGCAGCTGAACCGGATCCCGCACACCGGTTACCGTGAGCCCAAGTCTCACGAGTGCAACGGCTATTTTGGCGCTGCGGCCGCAGTTTCGCCCTGAAGGCGTTTCCCGGCTCTAGCCGTGGAGCTGGGGTGGTCTCATTGGCTAAAGGTTGGGCTGCTTTACAGTTCTGACCCGCAGAAAGATCTTCAGGAGGCGGAGTGGTTCAATCAGGCCTCGCCGACAAGAACTTAAGCCCGCAGGTAACGAGGCTGGCAAATTGGCACAGTGCTTGGCTCCTGACGCTCAAGCGGGACCATGATGGCGCTATTGCGGCAATGAACAAGGCCATCGCGCCGCACCCTATAATGCCTTCACCCTCACTGATGCAGGAAGTATCTTCCTACATGCCGGTCAGCCCGAAAAGACGCTGGAGCTGACAGACAAGGCAGCTGCTCGGGACCCCGGGACTGTCTTGGTTTTTTAACTACGTGCGAGGTTTCATCTACATCGTCCTTGGCAAAAACAAAGAAGCCGTCGAGGTACTCAAGACCAGGGAATTTGCCGACGCTCCGGTGCAATTAGCCATCGCCTATATGCGTCTTGGGCGCGACGCCGAGGCCCAAGCTGCCGTGGCGAAGATGCTGAAGTCGGGTCCGATTGCGACGATCCAGTCCTGGCGGCAGGCTTGGAACTTCCGAGACAACGCTATTCTGGATTGGGCATCGGCCGACCTTGCGCGCGCCGGCCCTCCGTCTCACTAAGCAAGAGACGTGGCACATTAACAAACGATCTTCGCGGCCAAGTGACTGTTATTCCTCTCCTTGAAGGGAGCAGGACCCGCCGACCTTCAGTATGGGTGAGAGGAGTGCACCAGCCTAGGATCCGGGGGGACGATAACTAATCGACTTTGCCTTTCCAAGTGCTCCCATCGTATCCTCAACGCTGAGGAGGACAGTGGTTTCGATAGAGCTGAGCGCGCCTCCTGCGCCGATGGCAAGGGCGACAGCCGCCATCGATACGTTGTCAGGCGCCTCCCACAGATTCCAACCATCATGCTCACCAAAGGCGTACCAGAACCCATGGAGCTTTCCGCCTACGGATTCTATATACGCACGTGCCGCCTCACGGCGATCTTCGGGGTTTTCAATCATTCGCGCCCATGTCTCGGGCGTGTAGCTGAAGCGCGTGAGATACATGGCCATGGTTTGCCTCCTCTGTCACAACAACTCAGTTAACGCTCAGTCCCGAGAGAACGCGAGTCATTTCCAACGTTCGGGATCGGCCTGCGAATGGCTTCAACCTTGCCGCCTAGGATGGCCGCTTGCGTCTCATTGCGGACTGTCGCCATCGGCCAGCAATGCTGATCATGGACGGTGCCCCACATTGATCTGAACGATGATATAATGGATTACTCGCTGTCTTAGACCGTGTGGACGAAGTGGCTCAAGAATGGGCCTGCGAAACGACGACGGATTGCCCTGACTATTCATTCAAACCTTGCCATATGGCGAGACATCACCGGAATGCCGCCGTCGAGGAACGAAAAGGCACTGGTTGGGCGTGGATGGCCACATCGGGGTGAACCCATGGAACGACGCGACAAGGAACAGGAGAACCTTTCCCGGCTCGAACAGGCCGCGCAACAGACTGCTGATCCAAAAACTATGCAACAGAAGGCGAAAAGGCCCGAGGAAAAATTCCGCTTCAGTCTTCGCAAGAAAGACGTCTGGTGGACGGTTGGCTTGGCTGCCGCTGCCTTGCTGCTTTTTGGCATCCAAGTCCTGATTAATTGGCGCTTGGATTGGCTTGACGCGCCCTTGCGCCTCCGCGTGATGAACTATGTTAAGGGCGGCCTTCTCATCTTTATTATGCTTACCGTTGCGAATGTTATTGAAGTCTTTCTTATTGGCCGAATTCCCAATCGTGTCTCGCGTTTCAACCTGAAACGTATTTTTCGGTTGGTCGTCGTGGTTGCCATCGTCTTCGTGGCGATTTCGGTCTTATTTGTAAATTGGTACGCAGCGTTCGTTTCGCTCGGCCTGATTTCCCTGATTCTTGGCTTTGCGCTGCAAATGCCGATCTCCAGTTTCATCGCGTGGATCTATATCCTGGCCAGGGCGCCTTATCGCGTTGGCGATCGAATTCGCATCGGCGATGCCCATGGCGATGTCATTGACGTCAGCTATCTCGATACGACGCTGTGGGAATTCGGCGGCGAGTACCTTTGGACCGATCATCCGAGCGGACGCATCATCAAGTTTCCGAACTCAACCGTGTTTGACACGCCGGTCTTCAACTATTCCTGGCCGCTGTTTCCCTACGTCTGGAACGAAATCAAGTTCCAGCTCGCCTATGAGAGCGATCTGGAGTTTGTGGCGCGGACCATGAGAGAGGTCGTGGAAGAGCAGGTCGGCGACATCATGAGCCAGAAGGTGAAGATATATAAGCACATCCTATCGAATACGCCGGTGGACGAGCTCGAAGTGAAGGAGCATCCCGTGGTTCATTTTCGCGTCAGCGAAAACACCTGGCTCGAGGCCATCGTACGTTATCTTGTGCCGCCGAAGGAAGCGGGGCGCACCAAAACACGCTTGATCAAGGAAATGCTGGCGCGAATGAACGCAGAGCCCGATCGCGTGCTGTTTCCGAAGAGCAATTTGAGGTGAACTTCCCTACGCCAGGCTTGTAAGGGGGCCCCCCGCGTCGCGGCAGGCAAGTCCGGGATACCTCCAGCATCCTGACCCGCGATCTCCGACTAAATCCAGGCAGCGACGGCGGCTATCACGAGCGAGAGGACGCCCAGCAGCGCGCCACTGGAAAACTGCGGCAGCGGCCGTGTCGGCGGCTTCGGTCGCCTGCTGCTTGGCGCGTTCCACCGACGCCTTGTAACCTTCCTCGATCCACCGGAATATTCTGCGCCTTAGTATATCGTATGGGGCGCCTGGTTCGATATGCCTTCTGAGAAGTTTGCATCGTCGCCCAGATTGCACCAGACACCTGCCGAACACATTCTGCCCGATGGCGTCTCGCCGGATGTCTTCGCGCGTTTGTATTCGAGATGTCAGTATTTCGCAGGAACGTAAAGCTCCGGAGGCAGGACCTTCCGCTCGTAGTTGGGATTGAAAATGCGCTCCGGCAAGGTGATATCCTCGTGCGGCACATCCTCATAGGGGATTTGCTTCAAGAGATGGTCGATGCAGTTGAGCCGGGCCCGCTTCTTGTCGTTGGCCTCGACGATATGCCATGGCGCTTCGCGAATGTTGGTACGGGCGAAGGTCTCTTCCTTGGCCTTGGTGTACGCTTCCCAACGGACGCGCGATTGCAGGTCCATCGGCGAGAGCTTCCACTGTTTCAACGGGTCGTGGATGCGCGTCAGAAAGCGCAGCTGCTGTTCCTCGTCGGTGATCGAGAACCAGTACTTAACCAGCCGAACGCCGGAGCGCACCAGCATGCGTTCGAATTCCGGCACGTCGTCGAAGAACTGCTCGACCTCCTCCTCGGTCGCAAAGCCCATGACGCGTTCGACGCCGCAGCGATTGTACCAGGAGCGGTCGAAGAGGACGATTTCGCCGCCCGCCGGCAGATGTGGTACGTAACGCTGGAAATACCATTGGGTCTTTTCGCGATCGGACGGCGCCGGCAGCGCCACCGTTCTAACGATGCGCGGATTGAGTCGCTGGGTGATGCGCTTGATGACGCCGCCCTTTCCAGCCGCGTCGCGTCCCTCGAAGATCACAACGACCTTCTGCTTGTGGTAGACGACCCAGTCCTGCAGCTTGATAAGCTCCGCCTGCAAGGCCAGGAGCGCGCGGAAATAATCCATGCGGGGAAGCGCCGGAGGATGCGCTTTACGGTAAATCTCGCGGATTTTCTCGGATAAGGTCGGTTCTGAAAGCTCAAGCTCGTAATCCTCGTCGATTGTGTCAGCAAGCTCCGCTTCGAGCCAATCGATGCGTTCTACCTCGTCTTTCGAGTTACTCATGTTACGCCTCCGCAGTTCACGCCAACAATCTTGATCGCAAGATTGGCTTATTCAATGTCGGAGTGAAGGAAAATTCACATTCCTCGGGACGCATGCCGCCGGCGTAAGCAGGGTCGAGACTCACCGGCGACACAAGAGCGTTGTGATGGCAGCTCCCATTTGGGCATACTAACCGACGATCTCAATGGATCGGACGAGCGAGCGAGCATGATACTGTGAATGCCACTAAACTCCTGCTGATCTTGCCGCTATTGGCGGCTTTCGCATACATCTCGCTTGTTGGCTTGACGTATCTGTCACAGCGCGCGCTCCTTTACCCTGGGGCAAGCGCAACGCCGGCGCCCGAGCGCGCGAGCTGGGGCCAGAATGCGTCCATCCAGACACCCGATGGAGAAACACTTCATGGCCTCTATAGCCGGGGTGAGCCCGGCCAGCCTTCGGTGTTGTTCTTTCTCGGAAATGCCGACCGGGTTAGCAACTATGGCTTCTTCGCCCAGGCCCTCGCCGCACGCGGCATCGGCCTGCTCGCGCTTTCCTATCGCGGCTATCCGGGATCAAGTGGGACGCCGAACGAGCATGGCTTATTGATCGATGGCATTGCCGCCTTCGACTGGCTTGCGGCACGTTCCGGAAACGAGATCGTCGTGCTGGGCCAGTCGCTGGGAAGCGGTGTGGCGGTCGATACGGCTGGGCAACGGCCGGCAGTCGCGGTCATCCTCGTGTCTGCCTACCTGTCGGTCCTCTCGCTCGCTCAGACCTACTATCCATTCTTTCCGGTTGCCCTCCTCACCAAGGATCCCTTCCGCTCAGATCTGAAAATCGCAGGGGTGAGGCAACCGAAGCTGTTTATCCACGGCCGGCACGACACCATCATCCCATTGTCTTCGGGCGAAGCTCTGTATCAGATCGCTCCCGAGCCCAAGCAGATGCTCATCTACGATGCCGGCCACAACGATCTGTGGGATGCCCGCATGGTTGACGACATCATCCGCTTTGTGCAGTCGCAAAAAGGAGGCACCGCGATTCCACCGCCTCGAACGGACCGGAACTGACGAGCCGCTAAAGCTCAACGCGATCATGCGTTATTCCAGCACGATATGTGGCTCGATTGACCCATACCTGCCTTCCACAGTGCTGATCGGCGACTTTCGCGGCGTAGTCAGCCTCCTCCGCCTGCCCGGCGGGCAGTGATGATCCACGCGCGAGAGTCGAAAAACACGCCCTCCGGGGTCATATGCCCCTCCAGCAAATCGCGCAGCCGCTGCAGTGGTTTGTCAGGCGGTTCATTCGTGCTCGCGAGAGCGTCCTGAACAAGATAAAGGCTGGTTAGCGCATCGAACGCCGCATCGACATCTGATCCATAGAAGACCGGCTCTTGCACGTCCGCAAAGTCGATCGACGTAAAGCCTGCCGCGCTCAGAAGGTCGGTGGCAACCGGAGGGTCGCCAAGTGAAAACGGGTTGGCAGCACCTGCGGAAACCGCAATTGCCGGCGCCAGCGCTTGCCGGATAGCACGTGACCACTCGTTACGCTCCCGGCTCTGCCACACCATCCACACAAGGCGCGCGCCGGGGCGCATTGCCCGGCCGATATTGGCAAATGCCGCCGCCGGATCGGCAAAGAACATCACGCCAAACCGGCTGAGGCAAAGGTCGAAACTGCCCGTCGGGAATCCGTGAAATTGCGCGTCGCCCTGCTCGAACATCGCATTCCGCAGACCCTCGGCGGCACTCCGTCGCCTTGCCTCCTCAAGCATCTCCGCGGAAATATCCACACCGATCGCTTCCCCTTGCGGCGCGGCGCGGGCGGCCTCGCGCGTCGTTTGTCCTGCACCGCAGCCGATATCGAGCACCCGATCATCTGCGCCAAAGTCGGCAGCAACCCGTAGCTGGCGATTGTGTCGCGCCAATTCTGCGTCGTAAAAGTCGGCACGATCCGACGCCATAACACTCACCCTCTTTGTTCGAGCTGGTACGGGAGTTTGATTTTCCGTCCCCTGCACCGCGTTACTCTCGTCTTCCCGTGTAAACCGACGTCGTCATGTTTCTGGTGACGACGCCTGCGAACTCGGTTTCGGCTATTTTCTCCAGTCCGCTGAGTAACCTTTCCCGTTCGTCCGCTGGCAGTGCCGTGACATTCGAGTAGGTCGCATAGAGGCGTCGAACAGCGGGTGGGTCCAGTGTCAGAGTCCAGTCTATGAGCTCCGGCTCGTCGGCCGTGAAACCAGCCTCCGCCAACTCACCCAGTCGCGCACCGACATCGAGGCCGTATGGCGTTTTAGTCGTTCCACCACCGGATGGGCTCGTACGATGGCCTGAGAACAGGTGAGCCGTCGCCCGATGAAATGGATCAGGCCTGACACCGCCCCCGAAGACATTCCAAAAGAGAGCGACGGTGCCGCCGGCTCGCAGCAGTCGATGAATGCGCCGCAGAGCAGGAGCGGCATCAATCCAGTGGAACGCCGTCGCACTGACGACGAGATCGAAACTCTTCTCCGGAACTTTCAATTTTTCGAAGGGAGTCTCCACCACTTCGAGCTCTTCCTTGTCCAATCGACCGCGAAGAAACCTGGCTAGCCGTCTGTCGGGCTCTACTGCCAGAAGCCGGTGGGGCCGATCTTCAAGAAGGCGTTCGGTGGCCAGCCCAGTTCCGGCTCCAATCTCGAGGATGGAGATACCGCGGCGGAGTCCTGCGCGATTTCGTAACGCGTCCCAGACGAGCTCCGGATAGGCGGGCCGGGCCGTGTGGTAGTTCTGCGGGTCGAGCCCAAATGCTTCTTTGCCGAAGGAACGGGCAAGGACGTCACTGGCCATAGCCATCACCGAGTTGCTGACCGCCGAAGCTAACTGCGAAGACGAAGCGGATCAACAACGCCCGGCGGCGGGAAACCGACGCCATTCCCTCAACTGCGGTCCAACAAGGCAAGATTGGCCTCGATTGTCTCGTCCCCCGGTGATGCCGCACGAGCTTCGAGCAGCAATTTGCGGGCCTTTGCCTTCTCGCCTCGGAGATATTGCGAGTATCCCATGTTGTTGACGATGCGTGGCTGGCGCCCGGCCACCTTGAGCAATTGATTGTAGGCGCGGTCCGCCAGATCGAACCGGCCGAGGCGGTCATAGCAGGCCGCCAATCCCATCAGCGCCTCGGCGTTATCTTGCCGCAGCTCTACCGCCTTTCGAAAGTGCTTCTCGGCGAGCCCATAATTGCCGTTCATGAATTGAAGCTTGCCCTGATCGAGATCGGACTTGCTCACGTCTCCGGATGACGCGAGAGCGGATGTCGGGTCGAATTCGGCACCCGACAACACCTCCGACGTCTGACAGCTCGAAAGAATCACGGTGGCGACGATCGCCATGGCCAGTTCCGTGGGCCGGCGTCCTCCTCCCGAACGGCCCAGCACACTGCGGCCGGACGCGCCTGTTGTCATCTCCATTCGCTGATCGCCGCCCTCTTGCTACTGTGTCGTGGTGTCGTTCGGATAAGTCTCACCATTCCCCCCGTTTTGCTCCGCGTTCGGCTGCTGCGGCTTATACTGTTCCAGGTCGGCCGGCGTGGCCAAGCTGGTCTGCTTGACCCGTGGCGGCCACGGATCGACCATCTGCATCACGCTGTTTGCCGCGATTGCATCGCCTGCGGACAGAGCAATCGTTTCGCTGCGGACGAGCTCATGATTCTGGCAGCCGGAAAGCAGGATCGACGACGCAAAGAGAAGACCGGGAAAGCCTCTGGGCCTGCTGCTCCTCCGGATCATTGGAGCTCCAGAAAATGGCCGGAACTCGGTGCGCGGACGACACGCGCCTGCCTCGACGCTGACCGACCCCTGCCGTTGACCTCCACTTCATCGATATTGCCGAGAAAGAATTCAGCTTCGGTCGGGCGTTTTGTTCGATCCGACGGGCTGGCGACCTTCTTGAGCGGATCGATCGGTTTGACGAGATGAGGCGTGACGATGATCACCAGATCGGTCTCGCGGCGCTGGTAAGCCTTGGACGAAAACAACGCCCCGAGAATGGGAAGTTGCCCGAGGCCCGGCACGCGCTGGGTGATGAGATTGTTCTCGCTCTGCAGGAGGCCGGCGATCATGAAGCTCTGGCCGCTCTTGAGATCGACCGATGTCCGGGCACGGCGGACGGAGAAACCCGGGATCGCGATATTTCCCACCCGGTAGGAGGCGGTATTGTCGATCGCCGAAACTTCCGGCTCGATATCGAGGGCGATGAGGCCGTCGCTGAGCACGGTCGGCGTGAAATCCAGACCGACGCCGAACTTCTTGTAGCTGACGGTAATGGTCCCGTCCTGTTCCGAGATCGGGATGGGAAATTCGCCGCCGGCCAGAAAGCTTGAAGTCTCACCGGACCGCGCTATCAGGTTCGGTTCGGCCAGGCGCCGGGCCATGCCCCGGTCTTCGAGCGCATCGATCGCCACATCGACCGAGTAGCCCTCTCCGATGAGGCTGCCGATAAGGGAGCCGGCCGGCGTATTGGATGTCGCGCGCGGGGAGGAGTTGAACTCGACACTCCCGTTCGACCACGCATAAGCGGCACTGATCTGGGTTCCAAGCTCCTTGCCGACGTCGCGGTTGATCTCCACGAATCTGACATTCAGCTGTACCTGTTGGGACGACGTGATCTTAATGGAGTTGATGACCTCCTCGTCGCCGGCAAAGCGCGATGCGATCTGCTCAGCCTGGGTAGCTGCGACCGCGTCCGTGGCAGAGCCGGAAAGAACGATCCTTCCGTTCGCCGAGGTTACCTTTACGCTCGAGCCCGGCACCGACTGCCGGATCGTCGAGGAAAGCAATTTCGTATCGAGCGTCACCTCTATGTCGACAATGCCGACCGGATTCTTTTCCGCATCGAAAATGGTGACGCTCGTCGAGCCCAGTTCATTGCCGAGGATATAGAAGGAGCGGTCGGTCAGAGGGGTTACGGTCGCAATCTCCGGATCCCCGATGACGATCTCATCGAATCGCTGCACGGCTCTGATCGTTACCGTCTTGCCCTTCGCAACCTTGATCGATCGCGAAAAATTCGACGAGATTTCCACGGAATCGCCGTTTGCCGACGCCGGAGGACTGACGCCAATGCCGGTACACAGAGCCACAACGAAGCAGAAGAACGCAAAAAGGGAGCCTCTTGACCTTGTCATGGTTCCTGTGTTCCTCCACGACACTCGGCACAATGTCGCACTCTCGTGACGCTACGTGTTGGCCGTAACCGCTGGGAGTTTTTCGGGAACCTGCCGCGAGGTCAACCAAGAATCCCCCCAAGCCACAATAAACACCCAGGAATTTTAAATAAAACCGTCAATTTTTGGTGGCCTGCGCAGCCTGTTATTCTCAAGTACTGTATTGGGCCGGAAAGCCTCGACCCTCCGGTTTCCTATCTGAGGCGGCCGCTGCGCCGCTCACGGTTCGAGAGGTTTGCTACAAGGTCACCGAAGCGGTCTCCTTGGACCGCCACATGGCTGCGCAAACCCTCCCGCGCGCCATCCGTATTGCCGGAAAGAATGGCTTCGACGATCTCTCCATGTTCCCTGAACGAGACCTTCATGCGGTTACGAACTCTGAGCTGCAGGCGACGATAGGGGCGAAGGCGGCGATGCAAGGTCGTGCATTGCTCCTCGAGAAAGCCGCTATGGCTCGCCGTGTATATCGCACGATGGAATATCTCGTTTTCATAATAGTAGCGATCGGTCTCCTCGCTGAGGACCGCCTCCCGGCATTTCTCATGGGCAGCCAACAGAGCCGCACTGTCTTCCTCGGTATGCCGGCGAGCGGCAAGAGCACCCGCCATGCCTTCCAGTTCAGCCATCACCTCGAACATTTCGTAGACGCGCTGAGGTGCCGGGTCCACGACGACTGCGCCGCGCCGCGGTCTGATCTCGACAAGCCCGATCGCGCTCAATTGCATCAAGGCTTCGCGGATCGGGGTGCGGGATACGCCGAAGCGCATGGCGAGTTGCGTCTCGTCCAGGCGTTCACCCGGCTCGAACTCGCCCGTTACGATGCCGTTCTCGATATCGTCCCGCAGCTTGTAGAAAATGTTTTCGCTCATTCCTTATCCGACCAGTCCCGGTATGCAGCAACCATTTCTCTTGTATACAAAAATCTTGACACGGTACGCAAGATGGCTCCACTCTTATTACCAAGCCGGCGGGAGGCTGGCATGTCAGGGAGGAAGAAATGAGCAGTTTTCGACGGAAGTTGACGACTTCCGCTGTCGCGGCCATCTGCAGCTTGGTTGCTTCCACAGCGGGCGCCCAGACGGTGTTGAAGGCGTCGCACCAATTCCCGGGGGGCAAGGGCGACATTCGCGACGAGATGGTGCAACTGATCGCCCGCGAGGTCGCCGCCGCCAATGTCGGCCTCGAAATCCAGGTGTTCCCGGGGTCGTCTCTTTACAAGCCGAACGATCAGTGGAATGCGGTTACACGTGGCCTGCTCGATATGACTTCGTTCCCCTTGGACTATGCTTCCGGCCGCCACCCGGAATTCTCCGCGACGCTGATGCCCGGCCTCGTGGGAAACTTCGACCGCGCCATGCGGCTTAACGACTCCGAGTTCATGGGGGACATAAAGAAGGTCATCGAGAATGCCGGCGCCTTGGTGATCGCCGATGCGTGGCTCTCCGGTGCCTTCGGCTCCAAGAAGAATTGCATCACCTCCCCCGACACGATCAAGGGACAGGTGATCCGCGCCGCCGGGCCGGCCTTCGAGGAGATGCTCGTGGAAGCCGGCGCTTCGATCTCATCCATGCCTTCGTCGGAAATCTACACCGGCATGCAGACGGGCGTCCTGGATGCGGCGAACACCTCGTCGGCGAGTTTCGTCTCCTATCGCCTGTTCGAACAGGCCAAGTGCCTCACGGCGCCGGGAGAAAATGCCCTCTGGTTCATGTACGAACCGGTGCTGGTATCGAAGCGCGTCTTCGATGGCCTGACGGAAGAGCAGCAAAAGGCAATCCTCGCTGCCGGCGAGAAAGCGGAAGTCTATTTCAACGAAGAGGTCCGCAAGGGCGATCAGGTCATGATCGACACCTACAAGAAGGCAGGCGTCGAAGTCGTCGAGATGTCGAAGGAGGATTACGATGCCTGGCTCGAGCTCGCCAAGGCGTCGTCCTACAAGAACTTCGCCGCCAACGTTCCCGGCGGCGACAAGCTGATCGAAAAGGCGCTCGCCGTGAAGTAAGGCGGACCGGCAGAACGGCGCGCTCCGGCGCGCCATTCCCTTCCAGCGCAACTCGGGGATGATCTGATGCTCAAGGCCTATTCACGGGCTGTCGGCAATGCTTCGCGTGGCCTCGCGGCCGTTGCGACGGCCCTGCTCATTGCGGCGATGCTCGTCGTCTGCCAGATGATCATGCAGCGCTATGTATTTCGTCAGGCGACGATCTGGCAGACGGACTTCGTCGTGTTTTCCGCAACCGCAGCCATGTTTCTCGGCGCGCCCTACGTCTTGCTCAAGGGCGGCCATGTGGGCATCGACGTCGTCGAAATGGTGGTGGGCGAACGTACGCGATACGTTCTGCGCATCATTGCGGGCCTGCTCGGGCTCCTGTTCTGCGCCGTCATGCTGATTGCCACATGGATTCAGTTCCATGACGCGTGGGCGGGAAACTGGAAACACTCCAGCGTCTGGGCGCCGCCGCTTTGGGTGCCGCTCGCTGCCCTGCCCGTCAGCTTTGCCATGCTGTGCCTGCAATATGTCGCGCAGATTCTGACGCTCCTCACCGCCCCGGCAGTCCCGGCAGCCATGGGCCATGGCGCGGCCGAACCGGGTTCGGCCCCTGGCGCCGACCGTCATCCACAGGAGATCATTCAGTGAGCCCGACTGTCTCTGGACTGATGATCGTTGCGTGTCTTTTCGTGCTGCTGGCAACGGGAATGCCCATCGCCTTCGCCTTAGGTCTCGCCGCCTTCGCAGCGCTCTACATGCAAAGCGGCGCCGGCATTTTCTACGTGCTCGGCGACACGATGTTTTCCGGTATCGCCAATCTGGCCTATGTGTCGATCCCGATGTTCGTCCTCATGGGCGCGGCGGTCGCCTCTTCGCCGGCCGGATCTGATCTCTACACCTCGCTCGACCGGTGGCTGAACCGCATCCCGGGGGGGCTCATTCTGTCCAATATCGGAGCTTGCGCCATCTTTTCCGGCATGACTGGCTCTTCGCCCGCGACCTGCGCGGCGATCGGCAAAATGGGCATTCCGGAAATGATGCGGCGCGGCTATCCCGCTTCGGTCGCGAGCGGCTCCATCGCCGCCGGCGGCACGCTGGGCATTCTCATTCCCCCTTCGGTGACGCTGATCGTCTACGGAATAGCGACCGAGACCTCCATCGGGCGGTTGTTCATGGCGGGGATCCTGCCGGGTATTTTGCTGACGATCATGTTCATGACCTGGGCGGTCATCGATTGCAAACGCAAGGGCTACGAATTCGAGGCACGCCTCGTTCGCTACTCGATGAAGGAACGGCTGGCCGTCCTTCCGCGCATCCTGCCGTTCCTGCTGATCATCGCCGGCACGCTCTACGTACTCTATGGCGGTATCGCCACGCCTTCTGAAGCAGCCGGTGCGGGCGCGTTCCTGACATTGGCAGTCGTGATCGTCGCCTATCGCTTGTTCCGCTTTCGGCCCGTCGCCGGCATCTTCGGGTCGGCAATGAAGGAAAGCGTCATGATCATGATGATCATGGCTGCTGCCGAGCTCTTCGCCTTCGCGCTGTCGTCGCTGTTCATCACACAGACCGTCGCCGCAGCGATCGCGGACATGGAGGTCAACCGTTGGGTGCTGATGGCGGTCATCAACGTCTTTCTGTTGATCTGCGGCATGTTCCTGCCCCCCGTCGCCGTCATCGTGATGACCTCGCCGATGCTCTTCCCGATCGTCACCCAGGCGGGTTTCGACCCCTACTGGTTCGCGATCGTGCTGACGATCAACATGGAGGTCGGCCTGATCACGCCTCCGATCGGCCTCAACCTTTTTGTGATCAATGCCATCGCGCCGCAGATTCCGACGAAGGACATTCTCTGGGGCTCACTGCCTTACGTGCTCGTCATGTTCCTGACGATCATTCTCCTCTGCGTCTTTCCAGACGTTGCGACGTGGCTGCCGAACCAGATGCTGGGGACCGTCCAATGAACACGACGTCATTTTTCAGCGACATGCTGCAGAGCATTGCCGAGCGCGGCCGGCGATTCCTGTCGCTCGGTCCGGCCCGAAACGGCGATGTCAATCCGGTCGGCACCATGGAAGCGCTCTGCGACACGCTGCTGTCGAGCCGGGGCGAGGCGTCGGGCATGGCGCTGGCCAAGAACATTCTGGATCGCTGGCAAGGCTTCGATCAGGACAAGCGGCGCGATTTCATGTTGGCGCTGCTCTCTCGTTTCGGCCCTGATATCGAACGGCTGGAGCGGGCGATCGACGCCTATCGCGCCGATCCGACGCCGAAGGCGCTGCTCGAGATGAGCATGGCGGCAGAACCGCGCCGCCAGGAATTGATCCGCAGGCTCAACCTTGCGCCGAACGGCATCGCGACCCTCGTCCGCATGCGGGCGGACCTCCTCGAACTTAAAGCCCAAAACCCCGATCTGGAGGCGGTCGATACGGACTTCGCGCATCTCTTCGGATCCTGGTTCAATCGGGGCTTCCTCGTGCTGCGGCTGATCAGCTGGTCGACGCCGGCCGACATTCTGGAAAAGATCATTCGCTACGAGGCCGTCCATCATATCGGCGGCTGGGACGAGTTGCGCCGGCGGCTTGCGCCGGAGGACCGGCGCTGCTTCGCCTTCTTTCATCCGCAGCTGGTCGACGACCCGCTGATCTTCGTTGAAGTGGCGCTGACACGCGAAATGCCTCCCAACATCGCGGACCTGCTGAAGGAGGATCGTGCTCCGATCCGCGCTACTGACGCGACGACAGCCGTCTTCTATTCCATTTCGAACTGTCAGGAAGGCCTCAGGGGCATCTCCTTCGGCAACTTCCTGATCAAACAGGTGGTGGAGGATCTGCGGCGCGACCTCCCTCGCCTCGACACCTTCGTGACGCTGTCGCCGGTGCCGGGCTTTGCCGATTGGTTGTCGCGCGAACGCCAGACGGAAGCGTCCAACGCCCTGTCGGCCGCCGATCGCAGCAGGCTTGCGGCGCTCGACGAGCCTGATTGGGCCGATCAGCCGGAGATCGCGGCAGCCATCCAGCCAAGCCTTACGGCTGCGGCCGCCTGGTATTTCCTCAGGGCCCGCAATCTCCACGGCAAGACAGTTGATCCCGTTGCCCGGTTCCATCTCGGCAATGGCGCGCGGCTGGAACGCATCAATTTCCTAGGCGACCGGTCCGAACGGGCCATGCGCCAGGCCCACGGGCTGATGGTCAACTATCTTTACAAGCTCGACGACATCGAGACTAACCACGAGGCATTTGCAACCCGTGGCGAGGTCGTCGCCGCACCTGCGATCCGCCGGCTGATCCCGGCCGACAGAAGTTCACGTAGCCTCGTTCCGGGTCCGGACGTTTTTCCCCCGGGCGTCCGATCAGCTGACGCACCAGGAAGGAAAGGTGACAAGGAGTTCACTTCATGAGCAACCATCTGTTCGACGCCATACGCCGGGCAGCGCGCCCCGGCTCCGCCTTCATCCTGACGGCCGATGGGCGCGTCTGGACCTATGGCGACATGTTGGAGCATTCGGGACGCATCGCTTCCGTGCTCGACGCCCTGGGGGTGCGGCCGGGCGATCGGGTGGCGGTGCAGGTGGAGAAGAGCCCCGAGGCGCTGATGCTCTATCTCGCCTGTCTTCGCACGGGCGCCGTCTATCTTCCGCTCAACACGGCCTATACGCTTGCCGAGTTGGACTATTTCTTCGGCGATGCCGAGCCGCGGCTTATCGTCTGCGCCCCAGGCGCGAAGGAGGGGATTGCGAAGCATGCCGCCGATTGCGGCGCCGCGGTCGAAACGCTCGACGAGAAGGGTGGCGGCTCGCTGATCGACCTTGCCCGGGGCAAGGCGTCGGATTTCCCCGACGCCGATCGCGGTCCGGATGACCTCGCCGCCATCCTCTACACGTCCGGCACGACCGGCCGGTCCAAGGGCGCGATGCTGACGCATGACAACCTCCTGTCGAACGCCACCACGCTTCGCGAGTATTGGCGCTTCACGGCCGACGACAGGCTGATCCAAGCCCTCCCGATCTTCCACACGCATGGCCTCTTCGTTGCATCGAACGTCATTCTTCTGGCCGGCGCCTCGATGTTTTACCTGCCAAAATTCGACGCGAACGAAGTCCTGCGTCTGATGCCGCAATCAACCTCAATGATGGGCGTTCCGACCTTCTATGTGCGCCTAGTTCAGAATCCGGGGCTAACGCGCGAGGCAACCGCCGGGATGCGGCTTTTCGTGTCTGGCTCGGCTCCGCTGCTTGCCGAGACTCACAGGACTTTCGCGCAGATGACCGGACATGCCATTCTAGAGCGCTACGGCATGACCGAAACCAATATGAACACCTCGAACCCCTATGACGGCGAGCGCATCGCCGGAACCGTCGGCTTCCCCTTGCCGGGGGTTTCGCTTCGCGTCGCCGATCCGGAGAGCGGCAGGCCGCTCCCGAAAGGCGAAACGGGGATGATCGAGGTGAAGGGCCCGAACGTGTTCAAGGGCTATTGGCGCATGCCCGAAAAGACGCAGAGCGAGTTCCGCGCCGACGGTTTCTTCATAACCGGCGATCTCGGCAGGATCGACGAGCGCGGCTACGTCCATATCGTCGGGCGAGGAAAGGATCTCGTGATCTCCGGCGGTTACAACATTTATCCGAAGGAGGTCGAAACCGAGATCGATCAGATGCCGGGCGTCGTGGAAACGGCTGTGATTGGGCTGCCGCATCCGGATTTCGGCGAAGGCGTCACGGCTGTGGTCGTCCGGAAGCCCGGTGCGGCCATCGACGAACGCGCCATTCTCGATGGTCTGGAAGGTCGCCTCGCGCGCTACAAGCAACCGAAACGGGTGATCTTCGTGGACGACCTGCCGCGCAATACGATGGGCAAAGTCCAGAAGAACGTACTTCGCGAAACATATGCCCGTCTGTACGCAGGAGCCGAAGCGCGTGTGTAGGCGTCGCGCCCGTATGCCGGAGACATCGGCGCTTTATGAGATGGCTAGGATTTCGAGCTCCTGATCGCCGACACTCGCGACGTCCCCGACAGATTTGCCCATGAGAACCCTTGCCACCGGGGACACGTAGGAGATCGACCCGGCCTTTGGATCGGCTTCATCCTCTCCGACGATCCGGTATTTCTGCACCCGCCCGTCATCACGGCTGAAGGTGACGGTGCTTCCAAAGGCGACTACATCAAAAGAAGCCGGATCGGGGACAAGCTGAGCCGTTCGAACTCTTTCCGCGAAGTAGCGCAGCTCACGCAAGGGGCCGGCCGACTGCCGCCGCCGCTCGTTCACGTCCTCGATCGTGCTTGTGGCATCGAAGGCTTCGCGAGCCTGTTGGAGGTGCAATTCCAGAGCCTTCAATCCCGTTTCGGTGACAAGGTTCGGATGGGGTGAGATCGGCCGGTCAGGCAACAGTGTTTCCGAGGCCGTTTCGGCACTTTCTTCCTTGATGAAGGCAACGCTCATCGGCGAACTCCGTTTAGACGTGGCGCTCTCTTCGTACGGAGCGATCGCACGTTATTTTCTCGGAACTATATACGGCGATGATAGGAGCCGACAGTGTCGAGTTTCTGCTCATTCTCCCCCCCGACGGAATAGAAGCCTCTCCGTTCCGTTACTCCCGGGCCATTCAACGGGAGAAGCGGGATGTTAAGTTTCCTGAAGAAAGATCCGCAGGTCATTCAGTTTGTCTGCCATCCGGAAGACGATGGCGTCATCGCGCCGCCGCTACCGGCCAAATCGGTTCTGCCGGATTGGTTCCGCCGGCTGCCGGCGGTCGACAAAGGGCACCTGTCGGCAACCAACAACGGTCTGACCGTCAAACGCTGCATGCCCTTTCTCGATGCTATGACCACCGGCTGGATTCTGCCGATCGCCGCTACGGTGCGCCTTGACGTCAAGGATGACGGCCGCAGCGTCGATGCAGGCTGGGAGTTCGACCGGGTGATGGTCAGCAACCACGGCGCCCACCAGGTGGCGGGCAATCCGAAAGAGCCCTCCCCGCCCTGCAAGTTTCACAATTACTGGTCGATTCGCACGCCGCCGGGATGGAGTTGCCTGTTTCTGCCGCCGCTAAACCGCCCCGGACAGCACTTCGAATGTGTAGCGGGCATTGTCGATACGGACAGCTATAGCGCTCATATCCATTTTCCGTTCTTCGCGACGGCGCCGGATGGCCTTCACGTCGTCGAAAAGGGAACGCCGCTTGTACAGGTGATACCCTTCCGCCGTGCCGATGCGGCGGTCACGGCAGAAATCCGCGCCGAAACCCGCGCGGATGCTACCGAGCGCGAGGCAATCCATCGGAACACCCTCGCCGGAGAAGGCTGGTATCGCAAGTCGGCGCGCGCCGCGCGCTAGAGCACTTCCAGGAAGGTACGTGGCGATTTTCCGTCCACAAGTGCATAACTTCAAAGGGTTAGAGGGCTAGAGCGTTTCATGTCTCGATGAACAGGGAAACACTCTAAACGGTCCGATCAGACAAGAGAGCGGGGGCCGGAATGTCCGGCCCCCGCTCTCTTGTCGCACCTTCAACTTTTCCGCAATCTCAGCGCCCTGTGTGCCACAGCTTGCCTGGACGGTACGACCGGTCTGACCGGTTCGAGCTCGAATTGGACGAACGATTCGAGGAGGAGTTCGACGAACTGTTCGAGGATGAATTAGAGCTCGAATTCGAGGAACTGTTGGACGAAGAGTTGGAACTCGAATTGCTGGAGGAGTTGGAACTCGAATTGGATGAGCTGTTGCCGGCGACTATGATCTCGCCGTCGGTCCGGCCCGTCTGGGCGGTTTGCGTCGAAGTGCGATCCACGCCGGGAAATAAGGGGGCATATTCCCTTGCTTCGGCCGCAGAGCCCACGAATGCCGCCAGGCCGGCAGCGATTGCCTTGTTCGTCCAGTTCTTTGCCATCTCATCTACTCCTTGTGAAAACCGGACCGGTTCTTCGGTCCGCAGGAGTAACGGCCGGTGCGCGCCTCTATTCCATGATCGCAATTTTTGATGCACTTACCGTTGCGCACCTTGGAGTTCGCTGAGGGCTCTGGCCTCTTCCGCTGCCTCGAGCGGCGCCCCTGCATCGATCGCGGTCAGATAGGCGTCGAGCGTTTCCGTGGAAGATGCAGGAGCATAACCGCCGGTGGCTCCGGGTGCGATGACGGCGAACGTCACGCGCCACTCTGACCCGGCGCGGCAGGCAACCGAAACCACTGTTGAGCGATCGTCCGAGTCCAGCTCGAACTCGCGGCACAGCGCCTGCGCATTGTCACGGAATGTCGCAATCGCCCGGAAACGTTGGTCGGAACCTGGCAACCGCCGTTCCTCGCCTGCGGCGACCGTGGCGAGCGCCTCGTCAAGCGCAGGGCTGCCGATGGCGGCAACGCCCGAGCCACCCTCGATCGGCGCCTCGACACTTCCCCGCAGCCAATATCCGCCGAACCCCGCAACGACAGCCGCCAGAGAGGCGGCGACGGGAGCGAGCCATCGACTTCTGTGAGATTCGTTCGCAGCGCGGCGCGGGAAAGGCAGGATGCCCGCGCCCGATACCGAAGGTGGCGACGTCTTCTCCATCACCATTCTTTCGACCGCACGCTTGAGCTCGGAAGGTACCGGCTCATCGAGCAGCGGCTCCATAGCGGCCTTGGCCGCATGGCGCGTTTCGATGAAGAGTGCCACCCGCGCGACCAGCGCATCATCCGTTTCCATCGCTCGTTCTACTTCGGCAGCAGTCCCGGTATCGAGCTCGCCGTCGGCGAACCGCATCAGTATCTCATCCGAGAAGTCGGCTCTTGTCATTCGTTTGCGCCCTTCATTGACTGAGAACGTCCGGTCGCCTGTGTTATTCCGGCAGCCTCGGCCAAACTCCTGCGTGCCCTCGCCAGTCGGCTCATGACCGTACCGATTGGAATGCCCATCACATCGGCCGCTTCGCGATAGGATAGCTCCTCGACGCAGACCAGAAGAACCACCTCCCGCTGCTCGTCCGGCAATTCGGTGATCGCCTCCGCGACGGTCTTGAGGGTCAGCCGCGCTTCGGTTTCACGCTCGCCAGATGAACCGGCGATGTCATGACGCTCGGTGATATCGTCCTGCACGCCTGCGGTCTTCTGTCGGCGCACCTGGTCGATCCAGAGATTACGCAGGATACGGAATATCCAAGCATCAAAGCGCGTGCCCGGCTCGAAGCGCTCGGCACTGGCGAGTGCCCGCTCGCAGGCCGACTGCACGAGATCATCGGCAACATCACGCGAGCCGCAGAGCGAGATGGCGAAGCGGCGCAGATTGGGCAGGAACGCCATGAGGCGTTCGCCGACATCTTTCACCGCATTGCTCATCTCCCGAAACTCCGCAATTTGGCTAGAAGAGGGAATAGACCGACGACTCAGCCGTTCTGACACAATCTACAGGTAGCGGTCTCATCGTCCAATGAATGCGCTATCCTCCTATGAGCGTGACCTAGCCGATTGAGGTTTTCGGATGCTGACCAAGTTGAAACTGGCTCTGATCGCTCCCATTGCTGCAATCGCACTCGTATCCGGCGACATCCTGGCTCCTGGAAACATGATTGTGCGTGAAGTGATCGGAACCGGTCTCGCCTTGGCCGATGACGACGACGATGACGGTGGGAGTGGCGGCAACCGCGGATCGGGCGGTTCCGGCCGCTCCGGCTCCTACGGCGCCGGCGCCGGATGGAGTGGCGGCAAGAGCCTGTTTCCATTCCGAGAGTTCCTGCCACGTCGAAGCATCCCGCGGCGCTCTCGCGCAGCCGCACCCGCTGCGCCGATACGAGCGCCCGATGAGATCGTCGGGCTGGGTTTCAGTCCGACGGAACTCGGCGAGTTGACAGCCACGGGCTTCGAGGTCCTCGAACGAAACACGATGACGTCATTCAACGCCGAGGTGATCAAGCTTCGCATTCCCCGCGGGCTGACTCTGGAAGCCGCTCGGCAGCGGGCGCGCGCCGCGGCCCCTCAGGCGGTGATCGACTTCAACCATTATTTCCGGCCGGAGCAGCATCGCGATGCCCCGTGCGTCACGAGCGACTGCCTGGCACGGAACGTGATCGGCTGGCCCTCGGCTCAAACGGGGCCTAGCAATTGCTCGGCCGGCGTGCGGATCGGCCTTGTCGATACGGCGATCAATCCCGATCACATCGCATTCGAGGCTCGCAACTTAGAGATCGTCCGTCTCGTCGACGAAGAATTGCCGGAGTCGGGCAGACAGCACGGCACCGCTGTCGCGGCTTTGCTTGTCGGCTCAGCCAGTGGCCGTACGCCGGGCCTGATACCGGGTGGCAAGCTCATCGCCGTGGACGCATTTCATCGGGCGGGACGGCAAGACGACCGATCCGCCGCCTTCGATCTGGCGCGCGCACTCGACCTCCTTGCTGGGCGTCAGGTTCAGGTCATCAATCTCAGCCTTGCCGGGCCGCCCAATCTCCTGCTTGAACAGGCGGTCAAAAAGACGGGGGAGCGCGGGATCATCATGGTCGCCGCCGCGGGCAATGACGGTCCAAGAGCCGAGCCCGTCTATCCGGGTGCCTATGAAGAGGTCATTGCCGTCACCGCGACCGACAGGCGCAAACGGCCTTACCGGCGCGCCGGACGCGGAGAGCATATCGACTTCGCCGCCCCTGGCGTGGCGGTCTGGACAGCAGCCTCGGTCAGCGGCGCGCGTCCGAAGACGGGAACCTCTTTCGCCGCCCCTTTCGTGACCGCGGCGGTGGCGATGATGAAAGCATCTGAGCCGGAGCTCGCTGCGGAGATGCTCCGCGACAGGCTGACCGGACATGCCGAAGATCTCGGAGATCCGGGAAAGGATCCTGTCTTCGGCTGGGGCTTGTTGAACGCGCGAGCGATTTGCAAGGCGAAGTCCTGAGCTAAGCCGCTTCGTCCGGCGCAAGACGTGCATGGGAAGGGCCAAACCCACCGGCCGGCCACTCGCAACAACCGCACAATCGGCGCTGCGTGAAGACGCTGCAGCGTTGCGAGGTCGATGTGCCTAGCTTTCTTGCGGGCGCATTGAATTGTTCGTGATCCCGTGCGACTTTCGAAACGCATAATGGGAGCCTCTTCCGTGAGGTGCTCTACGCTCACTGGCGGCCGGGCGGGTGATTATCGACTGTCGGCCGCGTGCGGCCCAAAGCCGAATGTTTCCAAGCGAAAGGACCACGCGATGGCGAAGAATACGATTTGCCTATGGTACGATAAGGACGCCGAGGCTGCCGCTCGTTTCTACTGCGAGATCTTTCCTGACAGCAGGGTGAGTGCCGTGCACCGCGCACCCGGTGACTACCCCGCGGGCAAAGAGGGCGACGTGTTGACGGTCGACTTCAGCGTTGCGGGCATTCCCTGTATCGGCCTCAACGGGGGTCCCGCATTCAAGCACAACGAGGCCTTCTCGTTTCAGATCGCCACCGACGATCAGGAAGAAACCGACCGCTACTGGAACGCCATCGTCGGCAATGGCGGCAAGGAAAGCGCCTGCGGCTGGTGCAAGGACAAATGGGGGATTTCCTGGCAGATCACTCCGCGCGTGCTGACCGACGCGATGGCGGCCGGCGGCGACGAAGCAAAGCGGGCGTTCACGGCGATGATGGACATGAAAAAAATAGACGTCGCTGCAATCGAGGCGGCGCGGCGCGGTTGATGCTCCACCGAGACTGCGGCCCAGTTTGCGGCAAGAGCGTGTCCGCGTGTCCCTGTGCAGACGCTCGGACCGCCGGCTAGAAGGAGGTTCCTTGGGCCTTGTCTGTGCCAAGAAGCTGACGAAGTGAATTCTTCGACATCGGCCTGGACAAATGGAATCCCTGCAATTCGTCACAGCCCAGCTTGCGCAGGATCTCGCTCTGCTCCTCGGTTTCCACGCCTTCGGCGGTGATGCGCAGGCCTTTCGCACGTGCGATGCCGACGATGGACTGCACGACCGCCACACCACCACCGGGCCGGTCGAAGGCGTGGACGAAAGAGCGATCGATTTTGATCCGGTCGACCTCCAGGCGCTGCAACCGCCCAAATGAAGAGAATCCCGTACCGAAATCGTCAAGTGCGAACTTGACGCCGAACTCGCGTAGTGCCGTGATGTTTTTTTCGCAGACGCCGGCTTCGTCAAGGAGAGCAGTTTCGGTGATCTCGAGCTCCAGTCTCGACGGCTCGATCCCGAACTGGCGCAGCAGTGAGAGAACTTGAGCAGCATAATGGCGCTGTGCAAGCTCGACCGCCGAGACGTTGACTGCAATGTCGAGACCCGGAAATTCACGCGCGGTAGAACAGGCTTCCTTCAGCACGAACGCGCCGAGCCGATCGATGAGGCCGGCAGTCTCCGCAAGCGGAACGAAGGCATCCGGTGCTATAGGGCCTTTGCTCGGATGCCGCCAGCGAATGAGAGCTTCCAGCGAGCTTATCTCGTGCGACTGCGCAGAATATACGGGCTGATAGAAGACTTCGAGCTGATTGCCGGCGTCCAGCGCCGCACGCAGATCCTGTTCCAGGTCCCGTTTCGTTCTGATCAGGTCGTCCATATGAGGACCAAAGACTGCGTAGCGGTTCCGCCCGGCCGATTTGGCGTGGTAAAGCGCGATATCGGCCTTCCGCGTGATCTCGATGGGGTCGGCGTCATTTCCGGTCGCGACCGCCACACCTATCGAAAGCCCGATGAGAATGGGCTGTCCGTCTATCTCGAAAGGTCGGCGGATTGCAGCGATCAGCGCGTCACAGAGTTTCTCCACCTCGTCCTGGCGGGTACGCGCGACGATGATGGTAAACTCATCACCACCAATTCTGGAAATCGCGGCACCAGCAGCGGTTTCCTTAAGCCGCTTCGCGACCTCGACCATCAGCCGATCGCCAACGGGATGGCCGAGTGTGTCGTTCACTTGCTTGAAGCGGTCGAGATCGAGATACAGAAGAGCATTGGCTTGATCGATTGTCGACGTCGCGACGACCCGCGCCAGCAACCGGTTGAAAGACGCACGGTTGGCGAGCCCGGTCAACGGATCGTGACGCGCCAGATGGTCGAGCTCCGCCTGGCTTTCCTGCAGGCGTCTCGACCGCCTCCGCAGTACGACACTGAGCGCGCTCGTGAGGGCAAAAAGGAGGGCGCCGGCGACGAGAAGCACAGGCGCCGTGGCCTTCATCACATCGGCACCGGGTCTGAACGGGAGCCAGGAGAAATATCCTATCGTTTCTCGGGATGATGAAACGATCGGAGCATAGGACCGCTGTCGACCGAGTTCCGGCAAAACAGAAAAGCGCAGGTCCTCAAAGCCATAATCGTCACCGAGATGCGTCAGGAAATCGCCGTCGAGAAAACGGACCGCTAAGTGGAGATATTCCCTGCCGGGCTCCTGAACAATATCACCGGTGTCCGACACGATCGGCTTCACGCTGATAATCGCCGGGCGGCCCGCGATGCGTACGAGATCGCTCTCGCCGATGGACAGCACCTGCTCACTCGTTCCTCCCTCGTCGCCTGCTGCGAGCCGCTCTTGCAGCTTGGCGATGAGCGGCATTGCTTCGGGTCCTATGTTGCTGAAAGCTTCCTGCTCGTTGGTCTGGCCGGCAAGAAAGGCGTATAACGGCTTACGATCCGGACTGATCACGAATGCGCCGTCGTGTCGGAAATAGCTGTTCATCCAGCTACCCAGGTTAGAATCGACCCACCGCGGATCCCATTCCTGCGACACTTTTCTGACGGCGTCATCCCAAACGGTGGCACTCTCCTGATCATGGGCGATGCTACCTTGCATCTTGGAGATGACAAGCTCGACGAGGTGTTGCTGCCGCTTCACCGCCAAAGCGTCCGATTGCTGCGCCGACCAGCGGACGGCCAGGTATATGCCTCCCATCAAGGCCATTGCGATGGCCAAGGGCAGCATCCACCTGAAAACCGCGACTTTGCCAGCCACAAACCTCATCCGCACTCCTCCTGATAGGCTGCTCATCAATGAGCTGAACGTCTTAAAACGCCGTAAGTAAGCTCCGCACGTGCCGGCGTCATCTTATGATCTAGTCCGCTTTGACCGTGCTTTCCGTGTCCGTACGTTTGCTTCTCCGCATGGCGTATCCCGGTGCGATCTTTGGATGGGCGAGTTTCAAAGATCGAGGCAATTCGTCTGAAAGCGCCTCGCGGACGGCGTCGCCCATCCCGAATACCACGAAGTCTGCCTGCAGCGATTCAATAAGTTGGTCTCTTTCGGTTGTTCCCGGCCGGCCATCCTCTTTCCAAAGAACAATCCCGACGCGCGCCGCTGGCGCAATACGTTTCAGTCGACGTACGGTAAACTTGGCATGTCTCATGAAATCCTGGTCGAGAACGCTCAAGACGACCGCGTTGCGCCCCTCGAGCTGCAGTGCCTTTATGTTGCCCGCCTTGAGGACTTCGTGAGTGGCATGGGCCGCATCCGCGCCCTGAATCCAAAGGGTCTGGGCGAGCATTGATGCGGTAACGTCATCGAGATCACTGCGCCCTCCGACGCACAGGACGGACTTTCCGTCGCCGGGGGGAAGATCATATTCCTCTGCATCATCATTATCATCATCACTTTCCTGCGCTTCCGTGCTCGTTTCCTCCTCCCCTTCCTCTTCGCCGGCAATCTCCTCGAGATTGGCGATGAGGGTGTTCGCACTCTGGGCAATCTGAGCCGCCTGGGTATTCGTCAGGGCGCCCCGGGCGCGGTCCCGCTCTGCCAGGAGCAGTGCGGGGATAGCAACCGTGTCGTAGAACTCGACGAGATACTTCTCCTGCAGCATGTCTTCCGCATTGTCCGTCGCCTCATCCGGATCTCCGGCGAGCAGACGCTGATAGAGGCGCTCCTTCGGATCGAGCACGGGCTCATTGCCCAGCAGAATCTCCAGAAATTCGAACTGCGGGACGTGACGACCGAGAACGACAAGGCACACCGTCAGCGGCGTCGACAGCACCAATCCGACCGGCCCCCAGAGCCATGCCCAGAAGATCGCCGCGACGATGATCGCAAGCGGCGACAGTCCGGTGCGGGAACCGTAAAGCCAAGGCTCGACGACATTGTTGCTCAAGAGTTCAAGGACAATGAACAAGGCTGCCGTCCAAACGAGCAGACTCCATCCAGGTGCGGCGGCAAACGCGAGGAACAACGGCAGAGCCGCAGCGATCACAGGTCCGATATAGGGGACAAAGCGCAGTACGATGGCGAGCATCCCCCAGAGGACCGCATTGGGTATGCCGAGAAGCGAGAGGCCGATGGCCAGCGGAATGCCGTAGGTGATGTTCACGACCAACTGCATGAGCAGATACCGGCCGACACGAGCACCCGCGTCCTGAAGTGCCTCGGTCGTTCGATGCAGGTCACCGTAGCCGACCAGCCGAATGAAACGGTCGCGCAGCTCCTCCCTCTCGAGCAGCATGAAGATGACCACGACGATGACGAGGCCGGTCGTTGCCAACGGGCCAAGCAGAGGATTGATGATGTTCTTCAGTGTCTCGATCGGCCGCTGTGGAGAGAAAATCTCCACGAGCAGCGGCTTGGTCTCCGGCGTCGGTTCGGGTGAGGCGCGCACCTCGGGTTCGGGCCGGCTGATCTCCGTGCTGATCCTCTCTATGACGCGGCCAATGCGCTCAAGGATCTGGCTTTCCGATCCGGTCTCCTTCAGCGTCCTGACCTTCTCGACGATGTTGTACTGATAGGTCGGCAGGTTCTGAGCCACCTCGCTCACCTGCATCGCTATGACCACACCGAATGCGGACAGGAACAGAAAAGCTGTCGTCACCGTGCCGATGACGGCCACCGAACGGGGACAACCGACGCGACGCAGCCTCGAAACCAGCGGCGCGAGAGCAAAGGTGAGCAGAATGGCGATAGCCAGCGGCAGGAAGACGTCCCGGGCGAAATAGAGCACGGCAACCGCGGCGGCGGTCGCGACGAGCGTCGGTAGACGTGACGGCTGCGCCGCGGCTGCTGAGCCGCGCGCGAAGGCGATTTGCTGCAATCCGCCTGCGGTTGCAGCACGATCCTGGTCAATGCCACGCGAGAACTTCAGCACCGCACCCTCCACCACATCACCCAACGGTCGACCTGGTTGCGACCAGCAGGCAAGAAACTTGTTCGCAAGTAGGTAGGGCAGTGTTGGACGCCGCCCAGCAGATGCTCCGTTGCAAGGAACCGCAGCGGTTGCCTTTTCTCCAAGCCGCCCACCAGCATGGTAGCCGTAGCAGCGCGGGGGAACCAATCTCCGCCCGGCGTGTTTCTGGGACGGGGGATCAATCGCGGTCTTCTGAAGAGGTAACCACATGAAAAACATAATCATTGTCGCGGCAGCACTAATGAGTGCCGTGACCACGGCATCACTCGCGCAAACGACACCTTCATCGGAAGGAGAAACGCCAGCAGTAGCAACGCCCGATTCGCAGAACCCGACGGCACCGGTCGAAGGGGCAAACAGCTTCACCGAAGCGCAAGCCAAGGAACGGATCGAAGAGGCCGGATATACCGACGTCAGCGGATTGAAGCTCGATGACAAGGGAGTGTGGCAGGCAACTGCGATGAAGGAGGGCAAATCCGTTTCGGTCGCGCTCGACTACCAGGGCAACGTAACAGCGCAGTAACACCCCACAGGCTTCCTCCAAACGCAAAGGGAGAACGAATATGAGAACTGTAACAGGGCTCTTTGATGACTATGGCGATGCTCGCGAAGCCGTAAGCGATCTGGAAGCGGCAGGCGTACCTTCGGATGACATCAGCATTGTCGCGAACAACATTGGCGATCGATACTCCACCGATGGCTCGAACGCGGCGGAAGGCGCGGGTACCGGAGCCGGCCTAGGCGCTGCCGGGGGCGGCGTTGTCGGTCTTCTGACGGGGCTCGGTCTGATGGCCATCCCTGGGGTCGGCCCCGTAGTGGCTGCCGGGTGGCTTGCCTCCACTGCGGCCGGCGCTGCGGCGGGCGCAATCGCCGGTGGGGCAGCCGGAGGCCTGATCGGTGCACTGACGGAATCCGGGGTTGATGAAGAAGACGCCCATGTTTACGCCGAGGGCGTTCGCCGGGGGGGCACGTTGGTCACAGCAAGGGTCGAGGACAGTGTTGCACCACGAGCAGAAGCGATCCTGAAACAGCGGAAAATCGTGGACCCAGCGGCCCGCAGGAGCATCTATGCCCAGGAAGGATGGTCGCGATTTGACGAAAATGCCGACCCGTACACGCTCGATCAGGTCGATCGAGAGCGGGAGCGGTACCGCAGCATGATGCCGTAACGGCTGGCTTACGTCCCGCCGATGCGAGGGCGCGAGGACGGCCCGCCCTGCCGCCAGCGCTGAAGCATCGACTCAAATGGTGGCGCGCCCCATGTCCCCTTGGGGCGTGCTTATTTGATCTTCAGAAGTAGCATCTTGCCGGCCATGGTGATGCCGTGAGCCGACTCCTCTGGCGGAACATCCGTATTCAGCGCTTTCACGAGCCTGTGGTCGCGCAGCTCGTTGAGAGTTGCGGTCGTCAGGAACTTGATCTTCTGAGGCCGTTCCTTGAAGCGGTCCTGTTTTGCATAGGTGACTTGAGCATTCAGGTGCGTCCATCTCTTCCCCGCCTGAGGATGGACGTCGCCGTCCTTAGCGAGCTTCAGACCGCGGATCTGGGTTGGCGTCAATTCAATCATTACTTCGTCTTTCGTCCATCTTCAGTAAGGGAGCGGCGCAGCGACCCAGCGGCGTCGTGGAATGAAACTAGCCTCCGGCGCCGGTCGTCCCAGAGCACGAGCCTGACGCATTTGAGGCTGTCCCACAGGGTGATCCGACCGATGCCGGCAAGTTGCGGATGGTCACGCAGTACTTCCGGCAGACGGTAGTACGGAATCCGGCTGGACAGGTGGTGCACGTGATGGATGCCGATATTGCCAGTGAGCCACCGCAGCACCGGCGGAAGATCGTAATGCGAGGCGCCATGCAGCGCCGCCTGGGGAAACCGCCAATCCTCGCCCGCCGACCAGTGGGTCTCCTCGAACTGGTGCTGCACATAAAAGAGCCAAACGCCGGCTGCACCTGCGAGCAGCACGACCGGAAGATGGATCAGGAGAAACGTTCCCAAACCGACGGCCCAAACCATCAAGGCGGCCAGCGTGACGATCGCAAAATTCGTCGCCATGGTCGAAATCCATGGCAGAGCACCCGAGTTCATCATTCCGAACGGCAGGCGCTGCTTGAACAGAAAGAGCCAGGCCGGCCCGATCCCGAACATGACAAGCGGGTGCCGGTACAGCCGGTAGCCGAGGCGTTTGATCGGCGAAAGGGCACAGTATTCGGTAATCGTCAGCGTGGTGATGTCACCAACCCCGCGTTCGTCGAGATTACCTGCAGTCGCATGATGGGCGGCATGCGCACGCCTCCAATAATCGTAAGGGGTCAGGGTCAGGACCCCGAGCAGGCGGCCGGTCCAGTCATCGAGCCCACGACGGGAGAAAAACGAGCCGTGGCCGCAATCGTGCTGGATCATGAACAATCGGAGCAGAAAGGCGCTGGCAGGAAGGATTGCAATCAGCCCGGGCCAGAAGCCGTTGGCCAGCGAAAAGCAGGCCGCTGCCCAGAAGATGGCGAAAGGGACGAGAGTGACGAACAGTTCGAAGGCGCTACGCCCCAGGCGGGGCTGCCGGTATTTAGCCAGCGTCTTCAACCACGCTCCAGCATTGTCTTCAACGAGTGAAGCGGGTGGATAGACATGTGCGCTCATTATAACCGGTCCGTTTTTCGCTCGCCCCGCGATCCTCCGCCAGGGCAACAGCTGCGCCCGTGGATCGGGTGCAGGTGTTGAAGTGTTACGCCCTACGGGCCTTGCGGGCGGCGTAACGGCGATCACGCTCTGCCTTGCGGGCCGCCTCGTCCGCCACGACGCGCGAGACCCGATTGGCGATTTCTGCCTGGCGGGCTTCGGCTTCAGCCCTTTGCTCGGCCTCGGCGGCCGCGGCCGACGCAGCGGCTTCTGCCAGGATTCGCTCGTTCTCGGCGGTCTTCAGCGCTTCGCGCTCGGCACGGCGGGCATCCCTGGCACGGCTAGCCGCTTCACGAGCAGCCAGTTTTTCCCGCATTTCAGGGTCGGTCGGCTTGGGAGCGGATGCAAATTTTGTCAGGAGCTGACGCTTTGCATCTGCTGCGGCATTGCGTCGTTCGGCAAAGCCGTTGTCGCTCGGGTGTCTCAATCGTTATTCCTTCGAATCGTTTGGTCGCGTAGAATGGGAAAAGGCCAGACATTCGCCTGGCCTCTTCGAACCTCTTGCCGCGATGCCAGTACATCCGTGGTCATCAGCGGCGAAAAAGCATCAGGCAGCGCGCAGCTGGCCTGCGGACATCTTGCCCGACTTATTGTCGCGCTCGAGCTCAAAGCCGAGCTTCTGACCTTCGACAATCGAATTCATGCCGGCGCGTTCAACAGCAGAGATGTGAACGAACACATCGGCGCTGCCGTCGTCAGGCGCGATGAAACCGAAGCCCTTGGTGGAATTGAACCATTTAACTGTGCCAGTGGTCATAACGAACCCTTTCTTAGCAACATAGATCACCGCTGGGCGACGCACAGCGGGGTTTCGACTTTTGAGAGAGGGAAGTTCGTCAAGAGACGCGCAAAGCGCAGCAAAACAAATATCGGCAAACAAAGTATCGATGCCCTTTCATAGACGAGAGCGGCGGCCACGTCAACTTTTTGTTTCCAGAAAAGTCGAATACAACTAAGGATAGCAGATCCGAAGGGTTACGTTCGTTCCCTGCCGGGGCATGCGCGGTTAGAGCACTTCCAGGTGTAACGGTTTTCCGTCCGGAAATGCACAGCTTCAAAGATTAGAGCGTTCCTTGTTAGATGAACGCGGCGTGCGTACCGAAAGTCGGCAAACGAGCTGAGTATACCGCTACGCTTCGACGCTTTTTCAACTAACTAACGTCACAGTCTCCTATCCGGCGTAAAAAGGAAATTCAGGTATGTCAAAATATTCCTTGTATTTTTACCCAACGTTTTGCGCGAAGTTCGGACACTAATTTCACGTCACGCCCAGCTTCGAATAATATTTCTTGGCACCTCTATTAATCGCGCGCTGGCGATGCTATTTAGGAGTTGCAGCCGCCCTATACGCTGGCCGCAGAAAGAATCCCATGACATTCCGCCCGCTCCTCGACCGCGTCGTCATCCGACGCGCCGAAGGTAACACTCAATCCAAGGGCGGGATCATCATCCCCGACACCGCCAAGGAAAAGCCCCAAGAGGGCGAAGTGATCGCCGTCGGTCCCGGCTCCCGTGACGAAAGCGGAAAGCTTATCCCGCTCGACGTCAAGATCGGCGACACGATCCTGTTCGGTAAATGGTCCGGAACAGAGGTCAAGATCGATGGCGAAGACCTACTGATCATGAAGGAATCCGACATCATGGGCATCGTCGCGAACACCGTTCCGACCGCCGCCAATGCTGCCTGATCCGTCGGATTCCGACCCTTATCTCAAGCCCGAACTGGCCAAAAACAATGTCCGCCAAACAAATAGTCTTCTCCACTGACGCCCGCGATCGCCTGCTTCGCGGCGTGGAATTGCTCAACAATGCCGTCAAGGTGACACTCGGCCCAAAGGGCCGCAATGTCGTTATCGACAAGTCCTATGGCGCTCCACGCATTACCAAAGACGGCGTCTCTGTCGCCAAGGAAATCGAACTTGAAGACAAGTTCGAAAATATGGGTGCGCAGATGGTGCGCGCGGTAGCCTCGAAGACCAATGACCTTGCCGGCGACGGCACCACGACGGCGACCGTGCTCGCCGCGTCCATCTTTCGCGAAGGCGCCAAGCTGGTTTCGGTGGGCATGAACCCAATGGACCTAAAGCGCGGCATCGATCTTGGGGTTGCCGCTGTCCTCGCGGAAATCAAGGCGCGCGCGACGAAGGTCATCTCGTCGAGCGAGATCGCTCAGGTCGGCACGATCGCCGCCAATGGCGACGCCGGCGTCGGCGAGATGATCGCAAGGGCGATGGAGAAGGTTGGCAACGAGGGTGTCATTACCGTCGAAGAGGCCAGGACGGCCGATACCGAACTCGACGTCGTCGAGGGCATGCAGTTCGACCGCGGTTATCTCTCGCCGTATTTCGTGACCAATGCCGAGAAGATGCGCGTGGAACTGGAGGATCCCTACATCCTCATTCACGAGAAGAAGCTCGGCAGCCTGCAGGCTATGCTGCCTATCCTGGAGGCCGCGGTGCAGAGCGGGAAACCGTTGCTGATCATCTCCGAAGACGTCGAAGGCGAAGTGCTGGCGACGCTCGTCGTCAACAGGCTGCGAGGTGGCCTGAAGATCGCGGCAGTCAAGACGCCAGGTTTCGGCGACCGCCGCAAGGCCATGCTGGAAGACATTGCCGTTTTGACGGCCGGCCAGATGATCTCCGAGGATCTCGGCATCAAGCTTGAGAATGTCACGCTCGATATGCTTGGCCGCGCCAGGCGGGTGCTGATCGAGAAAGACACGACCACAATCATCGACGGCTCCGGCGACAAAGCCTCCATTCAGGCGCGCGTCAGCCAAATCAAGGCGCAGATCGAGGAGACGGCGTCCGACTACGACAAGGAAAAGCTGCAGGAGCGGTTGGCGAAACTCGCCGGCGGCGTCGCGGTCATCCGCGTCGGCGGCGCGACCGAGCTTGAAGTGAAGGAAAAGAAGGACCGCATCGACGATGCCCTGAACGCTACGCGCGCGGCGGTCGAAGAAGGCATCGTTCCCGGCGGCGGGGTGGCGCTGCTCCGAGCAAAATCGGCCCTTGTCGGTCTCACCGACGATAACGCCGACGTAACGGCAGGCATCTCGATCGTGCGCCGAGCCCTGGAAGCACCAATCCGCCAGATCGCCGACAATGCCGGTGTGGAAGGTTCGATCGTTGTCGGAAAGCTTGTCGACGGTAGGGATCACAACCAAGGGTTCGACGCACAGACGGAAACCTATGTCGATATGATCAAGGCCGGCATCGTCGATCCCGCCAAGGTCGTACGGACAGCATTGCGGGACGCTGGCTCGATCGCGTCACTTCTGATCACCGCCGAAGCCATGATCGCCGATATTCCCGAGAGAGGGTCTCCCCAAAGCACCGGAAACGGCGCCGTGGATAGTATGGGATACTGAGAGCAGCGCCTGAACCGTCCGGCCGGGTGGCCAGGCGGCGAAACTCGAACAACGACGGACGGGGAGACTTCCAGTGGCCATGCAGAACAGCAAGACGTCAATCACCCAGCAATTTGGCAGCTACAAGCCATCCAAGGCGATCCTCGTATGGGCGTGCGTCGCCACGGCAGCCGCGACGATGATCGTCGGCTTCAACTGGGGCGGGTGGGTGACCGGCGGCACGTCTCGCACAGCGGCAGCGGCCGCAGCCGACATTGCACGCGGCGAACTGGCATCCGCCATATGCGTCGAGCGGTTTAACGCCGCCCCGGACGCGGCCGCAAAACTGATCGAGTTCAAGGCAATCACTGACGGTTACAAGAAGCGTCAATTCGTGGAGGCCGGCGGTTGGGCGACGATGCCGGGCGAGACCGCACCCGACAGCCGCAGCGTTCAAGGTTGCGCCACCGCTCTCGCCATCTGAGGGCAAAGCATGAAAAGCGCTCCGGTGTTGGTTTGGAGCGCTCCCAATTATCAGATCAGGAGAACGTCAAATGATTCGTTTCGAGAGAAAGCCCGATCCGCAGCCCTCGCTGAAGGAAGCCGAAAACAAACGTACCAAGCAAATAAGCGAAGCCGCGAAGGAAGAGAACAAGAAATCGGGCACAACTGGAGCGCCGCGTCGCGCGCCTCAAGCGGCTGATGACGACCGGCTCATTTGAGAGCATATTGGACGCCTCGGCCGTTTCTCATTGGCCCGCCCCTACGGCGGGCCAGCTTCATCAAATTCAACGTCAAGAGGATCGCATCGATGGCTAAAGGACAAGTGAGAGGCAACCGCGAGGCGCGGAAGCCGAAAAAGGAAAAGGCGCCGGTGAAGGTAGAGACGAGCTTCACCAATCAGCTCAAGAATGCCGAGAAAAGCAGCCCACAGGGTGGCAAACACAAAGGCTGAGCCCAAGGGAACGGCGGTGGCGCTGGAAGACTTCGGAGCCGAGTGCAACGGCTATTTTGGCGCTGCGGCCGCGGTTTCGCCCGGTGGCAAGATCCTGAACATAAAGGTTGATACCTTTTCCCCTGGCTTAAACGGGCCCGGCACCTGATGGCTTACCGGCTTCAGGCTTTGAAGGAATGCTGCAATTGCGCCTGCGTCTTCTTTTGTGAGTTGCGCAAATGCGTGCCACGGCATGATCGGCGCCAGCATGCGGCCGTCGGGGCGCTGCCCGGTCTGAATGGCAGTCACAATCTGCTCCCTAGTCCAGCTGCCGATGCCGGTCTCCTTGTCGGGCGTGATGTTGCGACCGATGAAAACACCCTCCCCGGGAATTTCGAAGCCTACATCCGACCCGCCGAGAAAGCGTGAGCTGTCCGGCTTTCCGAAAAAATATCCCGGTGTGTGGCAGTCGTTGCAGCCGCCCATTGTGACGAGATATTCCCCTCGCGCAATTGCGGGATCGTCGGCAGCGGCCCCGAGAGGCTGTAGCCCAAAAGCAGAGGTGGCGAAACATGCGAACCCAATGCCCAACCGAAACATGCTTACCTCCCTGAGGCTCGCTGCTGAAGCAAACTGAATATCATAACGGCGTTGCCCTATATATTAGTCATTTTGAATTATCGGGAAGTCGACGAATCTTCCCTTTGGCTCATACTGACGGAGGTCGCACCAATCGGCGACCACCTCCTCGGAAAGTGTGGCCAGTAGGGCGCTCCTGAGCCAGCGCCTGCAGCGCCTTTGCGATAACAAATTACGATGTCGTAGCTAATGTTGCTGGCCAATAGGCGACAAGAGCGCCTGCTTCAATTGCTGGCGTACCTCATCAGGCTGCTCCAGCAGCGCAGTCGCGAGTGTTCTAAGCTCCCGCCTCAGCCCATAGAGCTGATCCAGCAGCGCAAGGATGATCGGCACAGCGTCATCGTTGACGTTCATGTCGCGCCGGAGTTCACAAACCAGGCGGATGCGAGCGACGTCGACGTCGTCAAATGAGGGCCCGCGCTCGCCTTGAGCCGGCACGATCCAGCCGCTGTGCACCCACTGGCGCAGCTGTTTGCGGGTTACAATGTCGAACTGTTCAAGGACTTGCCTCTCCGTCAATTTCATGTGGTCCTCCCTAGAGCCTCGCGCGGGTCATAAGCGTGGCTCCGCCGCCACGTTTCCATGAATCGCTCGAGATCGGGATCGGTCGCCGTCGGCAGAACGACCTTCAGCGTAACACGCTGATCCCCGGCGGGGCCGTGTTGCGACTTCACCCCTTTGCCCCTCAGACGCAGGATGTCGCCCGTATTTGAACCCTTAGGGATGGTCATCGATACGCGGCCGGAGATCGTCGGCACTTCGATCTTTGCACCAAGCACAGCTTCATAAAGCGTAATTGGCAGATCTATTTCGATGTCGTTGCCTTCACGGCGGAAGACCGAGTGAGAACGGACACTAATTTCGATTAAGGCATCTCCGGGTTCCCCGCCAGCAATCCCCGGCGTCCCCTTGCCCCTCAGCCGCAGCGTGCTGCCATCACGTGTCCCAGCAGGAATGGCTAAGTCGAGCGTGTTACCGTCGGGAAAGGTGATGCGGCGTCGGGCGCCGTTTACCGCGTCCAGGAACTCGAGTTCGAGGTGATAATGACGGTCCTGCCCACGCGCCTTGAAACGGCCCCCTGCCCCGCCCTGCCCGAAAAGATCCGCGAAGATGTCCGACACATCTTCGAATTCACCAGTTCCGCCCGCTGATCCATACCGCCGTGCGTGGTCTGCATCGGCGTAGTGCCTGTAAAAGTGCTGCTGCGGCCGTTCAGCCCCCGATGCATCGATCTCGCCCCGGTCGAACCGGGCCCGCTGCTCGGGATCGCTCAGCAAATGGTAGGCTGCGGAAAGCGCCTTGAATTTGGTTTCCACCTCCTTGTCGCCTGGATGGAGATCTGGGTGCAGCTCCTTTGCGCGCTTGCGGTAGGCTTTGCGGATCTCATCCGGTTTGCCGGTACGCGGAACGCCGAGTATCTGATAGGGATCATCAGTCACCGAACACCTCCACCAATTTAACGGGCACGTCGAATGCACGGCCGCGGCAAACTGCGCGTCAACATTTCTGTTTAATTTAGCCCGCAGGAAAAGGTGCGCAAGATTGAGACGACGGCAGCGTAGCGGGTCAAAGGGTTTGGCGGCCTGAGGAGTACGCCAGGCCCGAGAGCTCGCTGGTCTACTCTCCACTAAGGAGTTCGCTATACGGCCGAGCTGGTCGGCAACGACGAGCCAACCGACATCGCCGGGGATCCACTCGGCCGCGGCCCGTGACCTCGGGCATTGTCAGTGCGCTTGACCGCAGCGGCATCAACGTCGAGGGCTACGACATAGTTTATCCAAACCGACGCCTCGATCACCACGGCAATTCCGGCCGTGCACTCGTGGCGACGGATGTCCGTCTGGTGGGTAGATGCGGGATTGGTTCCCGCGGTCGACCGATACTTGCTCCCACGCTCAGGCTGCAGCGCGAGGTCTCGACGCCAAGACGCTGTGGCCGAGCCGACATGGGCGAAATCCGGCTGTGCCTGAGGAAGATCCGTTCGCTAAACTTCCTTTGAGATCTGCACGAGTACGGCTTCCAGTTCGCTGTCCAAAAACGGCTTCGTCAGCAAGGGGATGTTCGAATACCTTGTATCCAGGCCTTTGCTGCCATAGCCCGTGGCAAAAATGAAGGGCACGTTGCGCTCCGCCAAAATGTCCGCGACGGGATAACTGGGCTCCCCGTCCAGGTTGACGTCGATGATGGCGATGTCAAACTGCCCTTTCCGCGCGATATCGAGCGCCTCCTGCATCCGAGAGGCTGTAGCGGCGACCTCATGCCCGAGTTCGCATAGTGTATCTTCAATCAGCATGGCGATCATGGATTCGTCTTCGACCACGAGAACCCGAAGTCTGCGCTCTGTCATGCGTCAAGCCCGTAAAAGCATTGGACGTCATGTGAGTGGCGCTTCGATGTGAAAGCGCACGCCACTCGGTGCAAACACAAGGTCAACTTTGCCGCCCAGTTCGCGGGCCAAAGCACGTTCCAGCAGACGAGTGCCAAAACCGGTCCGCGCTGGGACCATGACAGATGGACCACCAATCTCCTCCCATTGTAAATGCAGGTGAGATACGCTCTCAAGATCGCTGACATGCCAGTTGACCTTGATCAGACCACCGTCGTTCGTGAGCGCCCCGTATTTTGCAGCGTTTGTGCAAAGCTCATGAAAAGCCATCGATAATGCCAACGCCATTTTCGGCCGCAACCGGAGCGGCGGACCAGAGGCCTGAACGCGCTGCTGGGGTTCCACGCAAATCGGATTGATCGTCGCGTGAAGAACCTCTCCAAGATCCGCACCCTGCCAGCTCTCCCGAGTAAGCACGTCGTGCGCCCTCGCCAATGCTACGAGCCGGCTTTGGAACCGGCCAAAATCTTCGCTTGCATTTACACCACGGAAGGTTTGCGCAGCCAGCGATTGAACCGTGGCGAGCGTGTTCTTCACGCGGTGGTTCAGTTCGTTGACCAGGAGCTTGCGGTGTTCTTCGCTGCGTCGCCTTTCAGTAATATCGCGCGCGATCTTCGACGCGCCGACGACGCGACCGAGGGCGTCTTTCAAAGGGGAAACCGTTAAGGAGACATCGATCAGGCTTCCGTCCTTTCGAATACGTACCGTCTCATAATGGTCGATGTGCTCGTCTCGCCGAATCCTTTCAAGGATGCCGGGTTCCTCGCCCTGGCGGTCGGGCGGAATGAGGATGTTTATAGGTTTTCCGATCACTTCCTCGGCGCTATAGCCGAACAGGCGTTCGGCACCTTTATTCCAAGTCTGGATAATGCCTTGCGTGTCCTTGCTTACGATCGCATCATCCGAGAATCTGACAATTGACGCGAGCCGTTCTGCATATTCCGCAGCTTTCTCGCGATCGGAGATGTCCACCAGCATATTGACCGCCCCAACAAGCTTGCCGGCGACATCGTGCAGCGGAGTGGGATAAGGTATGAACGGCACACGGGTACCATCCGGTCTTTCGGCCACGGCTTGTTCGCCACGGACCGGTCGATCTTCTTTGAGCGCCACGGCCATTGGACATTGGTCGTGCGGCAGGTAGGTGCCGTCCGGCCTATAGAGACGCCAGGTGACACACCATTTATCTCCGATCTGTGGGGTGCGGCCGGCCATTTCGACAGCCGCCTTATTGAAGAAGGTGATGCGACCTTCGGCATCTGTGGTGTAGACGGCGGCGGGCAGCGCCTCGAGCAAATCACGCATATGCTGTTCGCTTTCGCGGCGGCGGTCGTCCATGCGTTTGGCTTCGGTGACATCAAGCAGAACCCGCACGCCATAACGGAATCGACCGGTGCGATCGCGCACCGTCGAGCTGTAAACGTCGAGATAGATCACCGTACCGTCCGCCTTCACGGCGCGCTTGCGGATAGCATAGGTATCAGTCTCTCCGCTGACCTGCCGCGCGTAGCAACGGGCCTCCTCGTCGCGGTCATCCTCGTGCGTGTAGTCGAGGAACGTCATGTTCAGGAGTTGTTCGCGCGAGCGGCCCAGCATGGTGCAAAATGCATCATTCACCCGCAATAGGCGCCCATCCGCATCGGACTCGGCGATCCCGATCGTGGCCGCCTGATACGTGGCCGCCAAGCGTTCCTCAGTCTCGCGCCACGCGTTTTCGGTTTCGTGCAGGCTCGTTATATCGGTCGTGAAGCACCGCGTATTGACGAATTTCCCATCCTCGAAGCGACTGTTGGAGGTGATCAGCACATGCTTGATCGAGCCATCCCGTGCGCGCAAGCGGGCGGGATAGCGATCAAGCTTTTCGCCGCAGGAAAGACGGTCAAGAATATCGCCGATAACCGGTGCATCTGCGTGGAATTCAGCAATGTGCCGGCCTACATACTCGTCCGCCGGATACCCCAGGAGCTCCAGCTCTGCCTTATTTGCCCGCAGGATGATCCCCGCGGCGCTGACGATGTGCAGCCCGATGGCGCTGTTCTCGAAGAAGTCCTCCAGGTCCTTGCTCTTGCAGTTAACCTCCGCCTCGATCCGCTTTTGTTGCGAAATATCCTGAAAGCAATTGATCGCCCCTTGAATTACTCCCCGATGGTCTCTGAGCGGGCGAATGTTCACGAGCGCAAAAATGCGGGATCCGTCGGGTCTTTCGATGATCACTTCGGCGTTGCGCGTCGAGACACCGGTCTTGATCGCCTCAGCCATGGGGCATTCCTGGTGGTCCATGGGCGAGCCGTCCGAGAGGAAAAGACGCTGGGAACCACAAAATCGCTCTCGCGGTGCGCTAAGCGACGGCTGTCTACCCCAAAGTTCGGCAGCCTCCGCGTTGTAGCCCACGAGCCACCCCTCGTGATCACAGACATAAACGGCTCCCGGTATAGCATCAAGCGCAGTTGGAGCTGACGTAATCAGCGCTTCGTATTCGGTCAGTACGCGACCGGTGAGTGGAAATTCCTCGACATTCGACATGTAAACAGGGCTCTCGCGGCTCTTCAAGGGATCGATTGAATCTCAGCCGGAGTCATGGAGGGACAACTCTGCTCGACGCGCGACCCCCGGGTGCGCAATCTCGGTTAACGTGCATGAACGTACCAGACGCGGTTTTGTTCCCGCCATTTTTTGACTCGCGCATTTTCGGACCGGCAGCGTCATCCAAGGAGTACCGTTGATCGCACGCGCGCCGCAGGTTGGTCACGGCGTCCTTCTTGAAGGATATGGCGAGAAGCTGCCCAGCTCCTTCGCCGTTCGCTAATGAGGACGCGACCTAGAATCGTGAGACGCGGGATGCGGGAGGAAAATCGCACGCACTTCTCCTCATCCCGCTCTAGACCCCGGCGCTTTAGAGATCTACACTCAAGCTTCTGTGAACCTGAAATTGCATCGGGTCCAGCCCCCTCGCATCGCCCACCGCAATGAATTGCGGTTCGGGCCCGCGCTTCAGCCCTCAATATACGCAATCTCACCGTGCAAGCGGGAGGAGTATCCATGACCAATGCCCAATGCGCCTGCGGCGCTTTAAGACTGATGCTTAATGAACCGCCACAATTGACCGCGCTGTGTCACTGTTTGGCTTGCCAGCGAAGAACTGGTGCACCGTTCAGCGCTAATGCGTTCTACTCGATTGACTGTGTCGAAATATCTGGAGTGTCTACAGAATACATTCGTACGGCCGAGAGCGGTCGCAAGGTCCGAATGCATTTTTGCCCAACCTGCGGCTCGACCCTCTTTTGGAAAGCCGACGCTTCGCCGTCCTGGATCGGGGTAGCGGTAGGTTCATTTGCCGATCCGGCCTTCGCGCCACCTGCCATGTCAGTATTCGAACGGTCGAAACATAAGTGGGTGCAGCTTGAGGGAACGGTAGAGCATTTCCAAGACCTTCCAATCGGGCAATATTAGCAGCAATAGACGCGGTGAGGCAGCAGCCGGTGGGCGCGCACCGAACCTCGGCTTTTCACGCGTTGCAGACGCTGGGTGACTGCTGAATGCAGACGGCCCGCGCCGCTCGACCTGCTGCTCTCTACCCGCCGCCCGAAACGATCTGAAGACCAGCGGATGAGGTTTCTGATTCATCGGTAGTGCCAAGGTTTACGACGGTAAGCTCTGCCGAGCCGGTATCGCCTGTCGCGACGATAAATCCCCTGGAGGCGGCAATGGCGGCAATATATCCGTTGGGCGCGTCGGAAATTCTTTGCCGGCCGCTCGAGCGGTCACCGCAAGCTTGGCATAGCAGCGCGCAGCTCCAATGTCGAACGGCAATACGCGATCGCCAAACAGTTCGAGCACGCCGTCAAGCATTTCGGTCAGAGCCTTCTTGCGCCGACCGTCCGGCAGCGCACCGATGCCGAACAGCAGTTCGCTTTCTCCGAATCGCGGAAACTCTCTAACCCTTTGTTTCCGCAATCCCGGACGGAAACCCACTCCGCACTTCTCCTGGAATTGCTCTAGAGCGGGATGCATTTAGGCGGAATCGGAAAGGGGATTCCTTTTTCTGCGCAAATCAGATTCACCATTCAGGCCGGTGAAGGAGGCCGGCCTTTATGGCGAGACCTTTTTCGAATGATCTTCGGGAACGCGTTGTCGATGCGGTGACGGGCGAGGGCCTATCGTGCCGGGCAGCGGCCAAGCGCTTCGGCATCGGCATCAGCACCGCGATCGATTGGGTGCGGCGGTTTCGCGAGACGGGCAGCGCCGCACCCGGCCAGATGGGTGGGCACAAGCCCCGCAAGCTTTCCGGTCCGCACCGGGCTTGGCTGCTTTGCCGCTGCCGCGAGCGCGACTTCACGCTGCACGGACTTGTCGCCGAGTTGAGCGAGCGCGGCCTGAAGGTGGATTATCGCGCCGTCTGGACCTTCGTGCACGAAGAGGGGTTGAGTTATAAAAAAAGACGCTGGTCGCCAGCGAACGGGAGCGGCCCGACGTCGCCCGCCACCGGGCACGATGGCTGAAGCACTGCCCCGGAATTGATCCCGCCCGCCTCGTTTTCATCGATGAGACCTGGACGAAGACGAACATGGCGCCGCTGCGGGGCTGGGCGCCTCGCGGCGAACGACTGGTGGGCTACGCCCCCTTCGGCCATTGGAACACCATGACCTTTGTCGCCGCACTCAGGGCCGACCGCGTCAGCGCTCCCTTTATCCTCGATGGCCCGATCAATGGCGAACGCTTCCGCATCTATGTCCAGCAAGTTCTGGTGCCGGAACTCAAAGCCGGCGACATCGTCATCCTGGACAATCTCGGCTCCCATAAGGGTCAGGAGATCCGCGCCGCCATCCGTAAGGCCGGCGCCCGCCTGTTCTTTCTGCCGAAATATTCCCCCGATCTCAATCCGATCGAAAAGCTCTTCGCCAAAATCAAGCACTGGTTGCGTGAGGCACAGGCCAGATCACGCGATGCAATCCATGACGAACTGCGCCACATTCTCCAAGCCGTCACCCCACAGGAATGCGCAGTCTACTTCAAAGAGGCGGGATATGAACGGGCTTAAATACATACCGCTCTAGCAGGCTGTTGAAGAAGTCAGTCGCGTTCGCACACGAAACCGGAATCGTCTCCGTTATGGACGTAGATGTGTCCGACAAGGCGTCCAGCGGAGCCGAGAGCTGCCCATCCACGACCACAGACCGGGTCGCTCTCGTCTTGTCCTTCCCATGAGAACTCTGCACAGGCGGATCCATCGCGTGCGCCATAGCGAACATCGAGAAAGCCCTTGAGCGCGACAAATGCGATTTCGCCGTCCGCTGTGCCCTGGAATGTCAGATGCGCCTCTTCGACGAGATCGAGGACGTCGTTGTCCCAGTTGTCCATCTCGACGATGCGCCAACGACCGGCGAAGGCCTTGGCGAAGGGAGAAACTCTCGCCATCAGCCTGTCTCCGTCATGAGCTTCGGCAGCCGCACCAGATTATAGGCGGCGGCCGCGAAGGTGAAGGCCCATCCGACGCGGTCGCGCCCGCGGAACTTCGTCTTATCCTGCCCCGCGACGGTTTTGATCCAGCCGAACGCCTCTTCGATGCGCTTGCGGATACGCAAGCTGGCCTTATAGCCGCAATGTCGCGTCGTGCGCCCATCAATGGCCGAACGGCGACCGTTGATGTTCTGCGTCACGTGGGGTGTCACCTTTATCGATCGCAAATCTTTGACGGAGTCTTTTGTGTCATATGCTTTGTCGGCACCCAGCGTGATCGCTTGTGGCCGGTCGGAGAAGGGTTCGATCATGGCAAGCGCCGCGACACGTTCGGCATATCCGCTGGCCTCTGTAGGCAGGCATCGGCCAGTAGGCCATGGCGGTTCTCCATCAGCCCATGGCCCATAAAGCACAGCTGGCTTCCTTGCCTTTGCCTTTCTTATAAAGCTTTGCATCGGGGTCGGTCGTTGAAGCATGCGTCTCGTTGGAACGCCTTTCGCCGTGGAAGTCTGATCCCGCATTCCGACCGCCGCTATCTGATGGTGGTTCGCCATTATCGCCCCTTGGGCCGTCCTTCGGCTTGAAGCTCTTCATCGACGCCCAGGCCTCGACCAGTGTGCCATCGACAGAGAAATGGTCAGTTGACAGCAGCCGCTTTACCTTGGGCTGGGAAAGGATTGCACCCAGGAACTTCGCAGCGATGTCGCCATCAAGCAACCGGTCGCGGTTCTTCGAAAACACCGAGTGGTCCCAAGCCGGATCGTCAATGCCGAGGTCAACAAACCAGCGGAAAAGAAGGTCGTATTCCAGCCGCTCCATTAAAAGCCGTTCAGAACGGATCGAATAGAAGGCTTGCAAAAGCATGGCACGTAGAAGCTTCTCAGGCGCGATCGAAGGCCGTCCGATCGGCGAATAGAGTGCTGCAAAATCTCGTTCCAGCGAGACGAGTGCATCGTTCACGATCTGACGGATGGCACGTAGAGGATGATCTTTTCGAACACGATCCTCAAGATCGACATAGCTGAAGAGTTCGCCTGTCCTCACATCGCCGCCGCGCATCCATCAGCTCCAAATCGCAATACAGCGAGTGAATCATGACCAGAGCCCGGGCGCTAGGGCTTTTTCAACACCCTGCTAGACGGCTGGCACCAATCTCATACGATGGCCAGGCGCGATCTCGACGAGTTCGGAGGGCGGGGGCGCGGAAAAGACGTCCGGTGCGGTGCTGCCGTCAACTGCGAAGCTGCGACCGTCAGGAAGCGGCACATCGGCAAAGTGGTCTTTCGTCCCCGGGTTCAGGGCTGCATCCGGATCGGGAATGGCGGCGATGAGCCGACGCGTATAGGGATGGGCGGGCCTTTCGAAGATGTCCCGCCAGCCGCCCTCCTCCACGACCTGTCCGAAGAACATCACCAGCACCCGGTCGCTCATATGCTCCACCACGCTCAGGTCGTGGCTGATCATCAGGTAGCCGAGGCCGAGCTTTTCCTGCAGGTCCAGCAGCAGGTTGATGATCTGTGCGCGTATCGACACGTCGAGGGCGGATACCGGTTCGTCTAGCACGACGATTTCCGGTTCGAGGATGAGCGCGCGGGCAATGCCGATGCGCTGGCGTTGGCCGCCGGAGAACTCGTGCGGATAGCGGTTCGCCTGCTCGGGCGTCAGCCCCACATTGGCGAGCATGACCTCGATCCGGTCGGCGATCTCCGATGCCGCCGTGATGCCGTGCAGCCGCAGCGGCGCAGCCAGCGAGGTGCGTACCGACTGGCGCGGGTTCAGCGAGGCATAGGGGTCCTGGAAAACCATCTGCACCGCCTTGGCGCGCTGCATGCGTCCGGGCGCCCCCGGCCCGGTGAGCGGCTGACCGCGATAACGGATCGTGCCTTCGGTCGGCTCCTGAAGACCGAGAACCGAGAGCGCCGTCGTGGACTTGCCGCAACCGGATTCGCCGACGATCGACAGGCATTCGCCCTTGGAGAGCGAGAAGCCGATGCCGTTGACGGCATGCAGCATGCGCCGACCGGTTCCGAGCAGTCCTCCGCCGGAAACGGAGAAGCGGACATGCAGGTCGTCCACCTCCAGCAGGGGGTTGGTCATGGCTGGCCCCCCTCTTCCGCACCGCGCGGCGCGATGAAGCGGGTCTCGATGAGCTTCGAGCGGTCGGCAATGATGCTGTCGATGTCGACCAGCCGCTGGCGGCCGTGCAGACTGCGGCTGCCGAAGCGCGGCAGGGCGCCGAGGAGCCCGCGGGTATATTCGTGCCGGGGTGCCGCGAAGAGCGCCCGCGTCTCGTTCTCCTCGACGAGGCAGCCGGCATACATGACGCCGACCCGTTGGCAGATGCTGGCGATCACGCCGAGATCGTGGCTGATGAAGAGAACCGCCGTACCGCGCTCGGCGCAGAGTTCTTTAATCAGCCGTAAGACCTCGGCCTGCACGGTGACGTCGAGCGCCGTGGTCGGCTCGTCGGCGATCAGGAGGTCCGGATTGCAGGCGAGCGCCATGGCGATCATTACGCGCTGGCGCAAGCCCCCCGACATCTGGTGCGGATAGTTGCGCGCCCGCCGGTCGGGATTGGGCACGCGCACGCTGGCGAGCGCTTCGATTGCGAGTTTCTGCGCCTCGTCCCAGCTCTTTCCCTGATGCAGCACGAACATTTCGGCGATCTGCCGACCGATGGTCGAGAGCGGGTTCAGTGCCGTCATCGGCTCCTGAAAAATCATGGCGATGCGGTTGCCGCGCAGGCGCCGCATTTCGCGCTTCGGCAGTTCCAGCAGGTTCTGGCCCTTGAACAATATCTCGCCGCCGGAGACGGCGAGCGGCTTCTTGAGAAGGCCCATGACGGCGAGCGAAGTCACCGACTTGCCCGAGCCGGACTCGCCGACGAGGCCATAGGCCTCGCCCGGCATGATTTGGAACGAGACTCCTTTGAGGAGCGGGCGATTGACGGAGCGACCGACCGCGATGCCCAAGTGGAGATCCCTGATGTCCAGAAGCGGCTCGATCATGGGTTGCGCGTCCTCATATGCGGGTCGAGGCTGTCGCGCAGGCCGTCGCCGAGAAGGTTGAAGCCGAGCACCGAGAGGAAGATGGCAAGGCCGGGGAAGATGGCCACCCAGGGCGCGAGCTGGATGAGCTGGCGCGCATCCGTCAGCATCGAGCCCCAGCTCGGGAACGGCGGCTGGATGCCGAGGCCCAGAAAGGAGAGCGCGGCTTCCGAAAGCACCGCCGAGCCCATGCCGAGCGTCGCCATGACGAGGATCGGCCCCATCATGTTGGGCAGGATCTGCGTGAACATGATGCGAAGGTCCCCGTAGCCGAGCGTCTGCGCTGCCTGCACGTAGCCCAGCGACTTCAGGGAGAGTGTGGAAGAGCGGGCGATGCGGCAAGTCCAGCTCCAGTTGGTCAGGCCGAGCGCGATGAGCAGCGACGGCAGGCCGGGGCCTAGCACCGCCATCACGGCGAGCGCGAAGATCAGGGATGGAATGGCGAGCATGACGTTCGTGAATCCGTTCACCAGATCGTCCCACCAGCCGCCCCAATAGCCGGCCGTCATGCCGAGCGTGACGCCGATGATCGAGTTGATCACCTGCGAGACGATGCCGACCGTCAGCGATATCTGCGCGCCGTAGAGGATGCGGGTATAGACGTCCCGCCCCTGCCCGTCCGTGCCGAACCAGAAGATGGCGTCTGGCGGCAGTTCGGAGTTCATCAGGTCCGCGTCAAGCACGGGGTCAAAGGGCGCGATCCACGGCGCGAGGATACCGGCGAGGACCACCAGCGTCGTCAGCCCGGCACCGAGCCAGAAGTTGAAGCCGAGGCGCATTCCCGTCACTCCTGCTTGATGCGCGGATCGATCGCGGCATAGATCAGATCGACGGCCGTGTTGATGACGAGGAACCAGAGCACGATGACGAGGATCGTGCCCTGCACCACGGGAATGTCGCGGCTCGCGACGCTGTCCACCAGAAGCGAGCCGATACCGGGCCAGGCGAAGAGCTTCTCGATGACCACGGCCTGGCCGATCAGCGAACCGAATTGCAGGCCGACGGTCGTGACGATCAGCACCAGCGCGTTGCGCGCCACATGCCAGCGCACCACCTTGGCCTCGCTCATGCCCTTGGAATGGGCGGTGCGGATGAAGTCGGCGTTGAGGACATCGAGGACCCCGGCCCGCGTGGTGCGCGCGAGAAGCGCAAGCGGCGTGACCCCTAGCGTGACGGCGGGCAGAATCAGGTTCCGGAAGGACCCGTCGCCGTAGCCGAAGCTCGGCAACCAGTTCAGCTGCAGGGCGAAGAGATACATCATCAGGAGGCCCAGCCAGAACTGCGGCATGGAGAGGCCGGACACCGCCCCGATCATCGTCACCGTATCGAGCACCGAGCCGGGCCTCAGCGCCGCAACGAAGCCGAGCGGCACACTGATGACGAGGGCGAAGATCATGGCGGCGATCGCCAGTTGCAGCGAGGCCCACATGCGGTCGTTGATGAGGTCGATCACCGGCTGACGGGTGCGGAAACTGGTGCCGAGATCGAATTGCGCAAGGTCCGTGACATAGGTCACGAAGCGCTCCATCAACGGCTTGTTCAGCCCGAATTCCTCGTTGAGGCGGGCGATCATCTGCGGGTCGGCGGCGCGCCTGCCGTCGGCGAAGAGGCTTGCGGCGAAGGTTCCCGGTACGACGCTGAAGATGACGAATATAAGCAACGCAACGACCACGACCGTGGGTATGATCTGCAGGACGCGGCGCAGGGTGAAACGAAGCATGAGCGGTTCCGTTCTGGCCGCCCGTACGGGCGGCGACAATCGATGAGGGGCAGCCGCAGCTACCCCCTCCCCCTCAAGGTCTTACTGGCGCGATGACGGCGCCGTCTCGTCGATCCAGATTTCGTCATAGGGCTGGATCGCCAGTTCCGTCGCGTTCGGAACGAGGCCGTGGATCCACGGCTGGTAGGCCATCACCGCCTTGTTGTAGTTGAAGAACCAGACCGGAGCGTCGTCCTGCACGATGTTGTTGGCCTGGCGCAGGAGATCGTTCTGCTTGGCCGAGTCGCGTTCCTGCTGCGCCGCCTCGTAGAGCTTGTCGAATTCCGGGCTTGCATAGCTGGTGTAGTTGCAGGCCGATTGCGCCGTCTTCGAATAGTAGCAACGCAGTGCGTTCAGCGGGTCGGGGCCAGAAAGGTTCGACCAGATGAAGGCCTGGAAGTTGTTGGTCGTCACCGCCTCGCCGAGCGTGGAGCTTTCGACCGGCTTCGGCTTCACGGTGATGCCGACCTTCTTCAGCATCGGCAGGATGGCTTCGACGATCGGCACGCCCCAGCTTTCGTTCGGGCTCGCCGTCACCTCGAATTCGAAGCCGTCGGCATAGCCGGCCTCGGCGAGCAATGCCTTTGCCTTCTCCGGATCGTAGGCGTAGGGCGCCTTGTCCTTGTCGAAGGCGGGCGAGGAGATCGGCAGCCAGCCGGAGGCCGGGTAGGCCTTGTTCTTGACCAGGCGTTCGATGATCAGCGGCGCATTGATGGCATGGTTGATCGCCTGGCGCACCCGCTTGTCCTTGAAGGGCTCGAAGGCGGGGTTGAAGCCGATATTGCGGGTATAGACCTCGGCGACTTCCAGGAGGTGATCTTTCAGCCCCTCCTCGCCCTGATAGGCCTGGTATTGGGTAGGGCCGAGGATCGAAACGTCGATTTCCTTGTTGCGGAAGGCGACGTCGCGCGCGGCGTCCTCAGCCATCAGCACGATGTTGATGCGATCGAGATAGGGCCTGCCCTCCTCGTAGTACTTGTCGAATTTTTCCACGACGACCTGCGAACCGGGTACGTGCTCCTTGAAGACGAAGGCGCCGAGGCCGACCGGATTCTTGCCGAAGGTCGATTCGTCCTCGACATTCGACGGATAGATGACCGTCGTGTTCTGCATTAGCGGGAAGCCGGGATTGATCGTGCCGGTATAGGTGATCTCGAGCGTGTGGTCATCGATCTTCTTCAGCCCCGAAATCTCGTCGGCCTTGCCGGCGATATAATCCTCGGCGCCCTTGATGACGGCGATGAAGCTCGCGCCGGGGAAGGCGTTTTCCGGGTTGGCGATGCGCTTGTAGCTGTAGATGATGTCGTCGGCAGTCAGCGGCTTGCCGTTGTGGAACACGGCGTTTTTACGCAGGTGATAGGTGTGGACCATGCCGTCCTCGGAAACCTCCTCCGAGGTCGCCAGTTCCAGGACGGGCTTGTTCTGGTTCGAATCCCAGCTGTAGAGCGCACGGTGGATGGCCTGGGTGATGAATTCTTCCTGCGTGTTAGGGCTCGACTGCACGTCCAGCGTGGCGAAGCTCGAGCCGTAGGGCGCGGTGAAGACGAGCGTTCCGCCATGGCGCTCGCCCGCGGCAAGCGCCCCGGCAGCCACGCCGAGGCTGAGCATTGCGGCCAGTGTCAATCTCTTCAGCATTTCGTTCTCCCTCTCGCGCCGTTCTCGGCATCGTTTCGGTTCAGTCCGGCAGGCCGTCAGCGCGCATCATGCACGACGCGGCCCGCAAGCAGGGTCAGCACGCAGCTTGTGTCCGAAAGGATGGTTTCGGGCGGGGCGGCCAGAAGGTCGTTGTCGAAGACGGCGATGTCCGCCCACTGGCCCGGCACGAGCCGCCCTTTCACCCCCTCGGCTTTCTGCGAATAGGCGCCGTATTCCGTATAGGCCTGCAATGCCTCCTCGCGGCTCAGCCGTTCGGATGCTTCCATCACCGTGCCCTTGCCCGTCTGGCGCGTGAGCATCGCGTGCAGGTTCGGGAACGGATCGGGCGAGCAGACCGGCGAATCCGAGCCGGTCGACGGTTTCAGGCCCATGCACATCCAGGTGCCGATCGGGTAGGATAACCGGCCGCGCTCCTCCCCGAGCACGGATATGTAGCTGTCGCCAAAATCGTGGATGAAGGCCATCTGCGGCGCAGGCAGAATACCGGCCGCCTTCATGCGCGCATTCTGATCCGGGGTGGAAAAGCCGCAATGCTCGACGCGATGGCGGCGGTCGGGATCGGGATTTGCGGCAAGCGCCTTCTCGTAGGCCGTGATGAGCTGCTCGATCGCACCGTCGCCGATGGCGTGGCAGACCATCTGATAGCCGCGGTCGTGGCAGGCCTTGACGACCGCCTCGACCTCCGCATCCGGCAGCATCTGGACGCCGATATTGTCCGGCTCGCCCCTATAGGGCCTCGTCATCCAGGCGGTGCGCCCGCCCGCCGAGCCGTCGAGGAAGACCTTGACGCCGCCGACGCGCAGCATGTCGTCGCCGGCGCCGGAAAGAAGGCCCGCGCGCCAGCAATCCTCGACGATGGAAACGCCGGGATCGCCAAGCAGGGTCAGCCAGACGCGCACCGGCAGCCGGCCGGAAAGCTTGGCCATCTCATAGGCCTGGATTTCGGCAAAACCGGAGACCTGCCCCACGGCCGCATCCATGCAGCTCGTGATTCCGAAGGAGAGCAGATACCGCCCTGCCCGCTCGATTCCGTCGATCAGGTCCTCGGTCGTTGCCGACGGCATGGCGGCCTTGACGAGGTTCTGCGCGTTTTCCGCGAGGAAGCCGTTCAGCCGGCCCTCCGTGACGCCGATCACGCCACCTTCCGGCACGGCCGTCGCCTCAGTGATGCCGGCAAGCTCCAGAGCGCGGGAGTTGGCGATCGAAACATGGCCGCAGGCCCGTGTCAGTAGGACTGGGTGATCGGGGGCGACGCGATCGAGATCGTCGCGCGTCGGGTGCCGTCCGGTGTCGAGCTTGACCTGATCATAGCCGCGGGCGCGCACCCAGCCGCCCTTCGGCGTCGTGGCTGCGCGGTCGGAAATCCGGCCCATCAGGGCGGCGAGCGTCGGCGCGCTCGCGGGCGTAGCGTCGACCCAGCCCATGGCCATGCCGGTCGCGATGAGGTGCAGGTGGTTGTCGATGAGGCCGGGGGTGGCGAAGCGGCCTTCGAGATCGATGACCTCGGTGCGCGGCCCCTTCAGGCCCAAGATGTCCGTATCGCTGCCGGTTGCAAGAATCTTGCCTTGCCACACGGCGAGAGCCTCGCTGATGCCCTCCTCCCGGCCGCGCCAGATCCGGCCATTGATGAGGATAAGATCGGCTTTTATTCCGAACGCCATTCACAACTCCCCCTGTCGGCACCGGACGGGCCGGCACCTATTTCCTCCAGGCGCAAGGTGAAAGGTTGCAGTTGGCTTGGCCAATTCGCTTTTGGCACCAACCCATGCAGAAACGACATACCTATTTCGATTGAATGACTTATGATCGGCCGCAGCAGACGCGCAGCAAAGGGAAGCGGACATGGAGATCAAGTGGCTGGAGGATTTCGTGACGCTTGCCGACACGTCCAGCTTCTCGCGCGCGGCCGAGCTGCGCAACGTGACTCAACCTGCCTTCAGCCGCCGGATCAAGCAGTTGGAGAGTTGGCTGGGCGCAACGCTGATCAGCCGCGCGACCATGCCGGCCGAACTCACGCCTGCGGGGCGCAATTTCCTGCCGGTCGCACAGGAAGCGATCCGCACCTTCTATGCGGCGCGCGAAGTGCTGCGTCTCCCGCACGAGCCGGGCCTCATCCGCTTTGCCGCGCTGCATACGCTGACGGTCACCTTCTTCCCCCGCTGGCTGAAGACGCTGGAAGCGGCGGGTGGATCGTTCAGCACCTCGCTCATTCCGGACCGCGGCGGAATCGAAGCGAACCTCGACGCGCTCGTCGGCGATGAGGCGGATTTCTTCCTCACCTATGCGCATCCGGAAGTGCCGTTTCATCTCGATAGCGGGCAGTTTTCCTCGCTGACCGTAGCCCATGACCGACTGATTCCGCTGGTCGCGGCGGAGATCGTACTGTCCGGCGATCCGCAGCCCGGACTGAACCTCCTCGACCGCGCCATCGCGCAGCCGCGGCTCGCCATCCCCTATCTGAGCTACGGCTTCAATTCCTTCTTCGGGGTCGCCCTGTCGCGCCTGCTGCTGCGCCGCCCGCCCTTCCGGCGCCGTACGACGCACGAAAACACAATCAGCGCCGGCCTGATGAACATGGCGGTGACGGGTGCGGGCGTGTGCTGGCTGCCGGAGAGCCTGGCGCGCGAGGAAATCGACGCGCGCCGCCTCGTGCCTGCCTCTGCCGACGAGGGTTGGAACCTCGACCTCGAAATCCGCCTTTACCGCCACGCAGCGAGCCGCAACCGCAAGGTCGAGGAACTATGGGCGACGGCGCAGCGACTCCTGGAACCCGCACCGGCCTGATCAGACCTTCACTGGATCACGGGGACGGGTTCTCCATCAACCAGTCGGCAAGGCAGGGATAGATGCGGCCGTTGCGCCCCGGCATGGCGGGGGCCATGCAGAGCGCGTTCAGGACGGCCTCCTGCGTCATATCAGCGGCGGCGCGGAAGGCGATGTCGATGTGGCCGTCGGCGAGCCGCTCCTGCGTGGTGAACGCTGTGGCAGGCTCATGTTCCACCGGGTCGGCGGTGGTGAAACAGAGGGCGACATCGCCGCTGCCATGGCCCCAGAATGCGCCGAGCCGGGCAAGGCCCGCGCCGGCACGCCGCGCGACCCGCTGCAACTGGCGATCTGCCAAGGGAAGATCGGTCGCCATGACGACGATGACGGAGCCGCGCTCGGGACCGGCCGGCACGCGCGGATCGGGCCGGCGCCCGTCCGGCAGGACGAGGTCCCCCGCCGCGCCGAAATTGGCAAGGACCAGCGTGCCGAGCGTGAAGTCGCGCTTGCCGACTCGCATGCGCCGCGAGGCCGTGCCGATGCCGGCCTTGAAGCCGAAGGCGGTCATGCCGGAGCCGGCGCCGACCGCACCCTGTTCCACCGGCCCCGTGCGCGCGGCGTCCAGCGCCGCCTCGGCGTCGGCGGGCGTTACCGCCAGCGCCTGAATGTCGTTTATGCTGCCGTCATTGCACTCGCAGACCAGTGCATTGACGGTCGAGGTCTTTCGCCCGATCGCCGGGTTAGCGGAGATGGCGCGGCGGACCAGCGCTTCGGTGCAGGCGGCAACGCCAAAGGTGTTGGTGAGCATGATCGGCGTCTCGATCGTGCCGAGTTCGGCCACCTGCATCAGCCCCGCCGACTTGCCGAAGCCGTTGATTACCTCCACCGCCGCCCGCGGCTTCACGCGGAACACGTCGCCTGCATGCGGGAGGATCGCCGTGACCCCGGTGAAGAGGCCCTCGCCGCGCAGCGACCGGTGGCCGACCGAAACGCCCGCGACGTCCGTAATGGCATTGCCCGGCCCCGGTTCCAGCCTGCCCTGCGGGATCAGCCCCAGTTCCCGTGCGGTCTTCATATCGCCCCTCCCTACATCGCTTTTCCGTTTCAGTGAAACAGTCGACGGATCTAGACCGGAACGCCAGCCGCTTCCAGGTAGAGGGCCTGGAGTTTTCGGGTCATCGGACCGGGCTTGCCGTTGCCGACCACCCGGTCGCCGATGCGCACGACGGGCATGACGAGGCTCGAGGCGGAGGTCTGGAACGCCTCCGCGGCGGCCTGCGCCTCGTTGGGCGTGAAGGCGCGCTCCTCGATCGCGAGATCCTCGGCGGCACAGAGCAGTGCGAGGGCGCGCTGCGTGCAGCCGGGCAGCGTCGCGCGCGACGCGGCGCGGGTAAGGATGCGCCCGTCACCGGTGATGACATGGGCCGTGGAGGATGCGCCCTCCGTCACCAGTCCGTTCTCCACCAGCCAGACATCGTCGAAACCGCGGGCGCGGGCCGCCTGCTTCGCCATGACCTGACCGAGCAGCATGGCGGTCTTGATGTCGCGACGGTGCCAGCGCGGATCGTCGGCGAGATCGACCGAGATGCCGTCCTGCTGGGCCTTCGTGCCGGTCAGCGTCTTCGCCTGCGTGAAGCCGACGAACCGCGGCGCCAGTGCGTCGGAATAGAGAAAGTCGCGATCCGCCTCGCCGCGCGAGACCTGCAGATAGATTGTGCCGTCCCGCAAGGCGTTGCGGGCGATCAATTCCGCCTGGACGCCGGCAATCTCCTTGCGCGAGAGGCCGAGCGGAATGGCGAGTTCCCTCAGCGAGCGTTCGAGACGGTCAAGATGCAGGTCGTTGTCGATCATCCGCCCGCCGATAACCGCCGTCACTTCGTAGACGGCATCGCCGAACAGGAAGCCGCGATCGAAAAGCCCTATGCGGGCCTCCTCTTCCGGTACGAATTGACCGTAGACATAGACGATCCTGCCCATCTGTTCCCCTTGCTGCGCGCGTTGCCCTACAGCGCCGCGCCCTCTTTCAGACGCGCAAAGGTCGCTGCAAAATCGTCAATTTGCCGCATGTTTCTTCTTTCATCGGATCCGATGAAACGAGACATGCAGTCGGAACATAGGAACGACTCGCCGCGGCTGACCAATTCAATTCGGGCAGCATCCTATGCAAAATTTGCCTGAGATTTTGTTTTCAATCGGTTGATGCCGTCTCCCGGCGCAATCGACCAGGCGCCTCGTTACCGGCACTGCCTGCGCGGGCCGCCGCGGTAAGGCTGGTAACTGTTGTCTTCGGGGCGGTAGGAGCGGTAGCGGCTGAAGCAATAGGCAACATGCTCCTGCGTCAGTCTGATTGCCTCGCCATCATCGGCCGAGTATTCCATCTGCGTCGAGGGGTCATCGGCATCTTCCGCATCGATACCGGGCGTTTCAGGCCAAAGATCCTCCGACGGCCCCCACGCCGCATCCATGTAGGGTGAGTTGCAGGTCCGCCGTCCGCCACTGAAAGATCTGTAGCTGTTGTCGAACGGACGATAGCTGCGATAGCGTTTTGCACACCATTCGGCATGAGCGGCGGGCACTGTCGACGCCGTCGGCTGCTCCTGCGCGGGCGGCGGTTGAGTTGAAGCGGTGGCCATCCTGTCCAAAGGCTCCGGAGAGCGTTCCTTTTCGGCCTCATTGGCCATTGCGGGCGTCTCAGGCTCTTTCGAAGCGTTGAGGTCGGACGGTGCGGGGCGGGCGGGCAGCCGCTCGAATTGCTGGGCCGCCCTGTCGACTGCTCGCGGCTGCTTGGTCCATATCTCTGACTGATTCACGTCCAGCTGCGGCTGGCGCGCAGGCTTGCCGGTTAGGAACAAGACTGCGACGACCGCCCCGCTCAGGAACAACGCGAGAGACAGGACGAACCCGCCAAATACCGCCAACGCCGTTTTCACCTAAGCCTCCTTCGTCCTTCCACGAAGAAATGCAAGGGCACGGTCTCAAGTTCCGACAATGCCTCAGAATGCTTGAGTGCTTTCGGGATAGGGGGCTGCGGTGCCGGTGTTCCGGTCGAAGAAATCCTATGCCGCCTCGGGAATGCGCGCGATGACCTTGATCTCGAAATCGAACCCGGCAAGCCAGTTTACGCCCAGCGCGGTCCAGTTGGGATAAGGTGGAGTGCCGAAGATCTGATTCTTGACGGCCATGATGGTTTCGAACTGGTTCTCGGGGTCGGTATGGAACGTGGTCACATCGACTATATCGTCGAAGGTGCAGCCGGCCGCATTCAGCGTCGCCCGTAGATTGTCGAAAGCCAATTGGACCTGGCGCCCGAAATCCGGTTCCGGAGTACCATCGGAACGGCTGCCGACCTGCCCGGAGACGAACAGGAGGTCGCCGGAGCGGATCGCGGCTGAATATCCGTGAGCTTCGTACAGGGCATGCCGATTTGCGGGAAAGATTGCGTCGCGTCGCGTCATCTGTTCATTCCTTTTCAACGTTTCTGCCGGCACCGGCTGATTGTGACATCAGCCCGGGATCGCGCCACCAGCTCTACATACGCAGCGTATGTGAACCAGCATCCGCAGCGCCTGTCAACTCACATATACGCTACGTATGTGAAACGCGGCGTGCCGCCGGAGTTGTTCGGATGAACTTGGAATATCAAATCGACGGCCTGCCACCCTGCGCAGACACTCGCCGCAATGTCACGAGCATGGCCTGTATCCATCGCCTAAAACTGGGCAGGTGCTACGTATTGGCGGCACTGGGGAAGCGCCCACCTCAATCTGTCGATCGAGCGTCCAGCTCGAACACATGGTAGTGGATGTGCCCTTCGAACATCTCCAGCAGACCCTTCGTCAATTCACGGCTCTCGTAGCGCACCGGCGACTCCAGGGCTCGCGCCAAAGCCTCGCGGTCGTCATAGGTCGTGGAAAGGATCATCGCGAAGGCTGGTGCCCCCTCGTCCCGGTCGACGGCATGGAGCACCCGAACTTCCCTGACGCCCGGAAAGGCCTGCCACAGGGGCACCAGCCTCTCCTCGACATAGCCGCGGAATGCCTGCTCCCGGCCAGGATGGATAATCCCCTCGAACAGAGCCTGACGAACGATCATGATGTCTTCTCCCGCTTCAGTTGACGGTGTTCGGCGCTTTTTCGCCGGCAAAGTGGGCGGCGAGATTTGCAAGCACGAGCTTTCCCATGGCCATGCGCGTCTCGACCGTCGCGCTGCCCTGATGCGGCATGAGCACTGTATTCGGCGTGGTATGGAATTCGCTGCGGATTGCGGGTTCGTTGACGAAGACATCGAGCCCAGCACCCGCGATCGTTCCGGATCTCAACGCTTCGATCAGGGCGTCCTCGTCGACGACGTTGCCACGCGCGACGTTTACCACGATACCCTCGGGACCGAGCGCCTGAAGAAGGGACGCGTCGACGATGTTTTGCGTCGCCGCACTTGCCGCCACGCAGACGGCCAGAACGTCGCTGTCGCGGGCGAGATCGATCGGGCTCTGATGCGCGATCCAGTCGACGCCGGAAAGGGTGGACCGGTTCCAGTATCGCACCGACATGCCGAAGGCCTCCGCGCGCGACGCCAATGCCCGCCCGATCTGACCGAGGCCGAGTACGCCGATCCGCTTTCCCTTCGGGCTATGGCCGAGCGGCAATTGTCCGCCCGCGGCCCAGCGGCCTTCGCGCACCAGCCTGTCGCCATCGCCGATCCGCCGCAGGACGGCAAGCATGAGCGCGATACCGAGGTCAGCGACATCGTCCGAGAGCACGCCCGGTGTCGTCGTCACATCGATGTTGCGACCGCGCGCCCGGGCGAGATCCACCTTGTCCGTCCCTACCCCGTTGATCGCGATGATCCCCAGCGACGGAAGCTTTTCGATCCAGTCATTGGAGAGGCCCGCACCGCCACCCGTGGCAACCGCGCGGATCGATGGGAGCGCCGCTTCGAGCGCCGGCCGGTCGGCGGCCTCGTAAAGCCTGTGAACCGTGTAGTTCCGGTGCAGTTCGTCCATGACGAACGGCATCATCGGCTCCACGAGCAGTAGATCTGGTTTCACGTTTCGAAACTCCAATTACATGGATGTGGCCGTCAGGAGATCTGGCCGAGGAAGAAGCGCGTGCGCTCGTGTTGCGGGGCGCCGAAGAAGGCATCGGGCGGCGCGATCTCCAGGATCTCGCCGCGGTTCATGAAGACGACACGATCGGCGACGCTTCGTGCGAAACCCATCTCATGCGTGACGCAAAGCATGGTCATGCCTTCGTTGGCGAGATCCACCATCGTGTCTAGGACCTCCTTGACCATTTCCGGATCGAGGGCCGAGGTCGGCTCGTCGAAGAGCATGATCTTCGGGTTCATGCACAGTGCCCGCGCGATCGCGACGCGCTGCTGCTGCCCGCCCGAAAGCTGCGCCGGATATTTCACCGCCTGCTCGGGGATGCGCACCCGTTTCAGATATTTCATGGCCGTCTCTTCGGCCTCGGCCTTGGCGAGGCCGCGTACCTTCATCGGAGCCAGCGTGCAGTTCTCCAGCACCGTCATGTGCGGGAAAAGGTTGAACTGCTGGAAGACCATGCCGGTCTCCTGCCGGACCAGGTCGACATTCCTCCCACCGGCGGTCAGGTCGTGCCCGTCCACGACGATCCTGCCCGAATGAATGGTCTCGAGCTGGTTGATGCATCGGATCAGCGTCGACTTGCCGGAACCCGATGGTCCACAGATGACGATCCGTTCGCCGCGGCCGACCGCCAAGTCGATGTTCTTGAGCGCGTGAAAGCCGTCATACCACTTGTTGACGCCCTCCATGCGGACGGCTGGGTCCGAAGCCTCGCGCGAATCCGGGGGCGAGGCGTTTTCGCGTTCCGTGTTCATCGCGAGGGCTCCATTCTATTTCGCTTCAGTGACGAATTCCGGCAGCGGCGAACCGAGCCACTTCTCGTGGATGGCGTTGAGCTGTCCGTCCGCTTTGACCTTGTCGAGGAAGCCGTTGACGAACTTCAACATCTCGTTCGATCCCTTGCGAACGGCGATACCCTGAACCTGCTGGCTCAGCTGAAGCTTCTGATTGAACCGCCCAGGGGCGGCGGCTTCGATCTGGGCGGCGACGACATTGGAAACGCCGATCAGCTCGACCTGTCCGGAAAGGAGCGCTTGCACCGCACTGGCATCGTCGTCGAAGCGTTGAATGTTGGCGTCCTGCGGGGCAATCTTGGTGACCGCCGTGTCCTGCGTGCTGGCGCGGGCGACGCCGATCGTCTTGCCGGCCAGATCTTCAGGCTTTGTGACGGCCAGGTCCGCGGCGCCGAACACGCCGATCGAGATGCCTGCGTAAGGCTGCGAGAAATCGACGTTCTTGGCGCGCTCCTCGGTGATGCCCAGCGAGGCGACCAGCAGGTCCACCTGGTTGCTTTGCAGGTAGGGTATGCGGTTAGGCCCCGTCACCGGCACGATCGTCACTTCGACTCCGAGCTCCTTGGCAAGCAGCTTCGCAACATCGGCATCGTAACCATCCGGCTGGTTGTTCGCGTCCATGATCCCAAACGGCGGGAAATCGACCAGCATGCCGACCTTCACCGTACCGGCCGATTTGATTACCTCCACCGTCTGCGCTGCAACGGGCGACACCAGGCCCGCGACAAGCGCAGCGGCGCAGAGGACAGATATTGCCATGCGTCTCGAGATATTCATCAGCTCTTCCCTTCTCAGAAGCCGGCCCTCCCGCCGGTGGGGCCCGTCAACGTGCCGTTGCGCGGGAAAAACGGGTCTCCATTCGACGTGCGATCAGCGACAGCGGCCAGCAAAGCAGAAAATAGACGGTGGCAACGGTGCCGAAGACCAGGAACGGACTGAACGTCGCATTGTTGATGATCTGCCCTTGCCGGGTCAGCTCGGTAAAGCCGATGATCGATGCGAGCGATGTGCCCTTTATGAGTTGCACCAGGAAGCCGACGGTGGGCGCGACGGCGATACGGGCCGCCTGAGGCAGGATCACATGACGCATCGACCGAAAATAGCGCAGGCCGAGCGCAGTCGCCGCCTCGCGCTGTCCCTTCGGCACGGCCTCGATGCAGCCGCGCCAGATCTCGCCCAGGAAGGCGCTGGCGTGGAGCGCGAGCGCAATGGTCGCGGCAATCCAAGGATTGATCGCAAAGCCGAAGATGTTCATGCCGAGGAATACCAGAAAGAGCTGCATCAGCAGCGGGGTTCCCTGGAAGACGCGGATGAAGCCCGTCGCCGAGAGGCGCAGCGCTCGCGTATCGGCGACGCGCATCAATGCCACCAGTAGTCCGCCGACGCTGCCGCCGGCAAAAGCGATCGCGGATAGGGCGATCGTCCACTGTGCCGCAGCGACGATGACGAGAAACTCGTTCCAGCCGAAGGCTCTGATCATGACAGTGCTCCTAGCGGCCGAGGGGATATTTGAATGCCGCTTTCTCGACCGCGTAAAACAGCGCGGAGAAACCGACCGACAGGGCAAGATAGATCAGAGTGACTGCGATATAGACCTCGAAGCTCGCAAAGGTGGCGGATTGGAGGTCGTTGCCGGCAGCAGCCAGGTCATCCGCTGAGATGACCGACACGACGCTGGTATTCAGCATCAGGTATATGAACTGACTGGTGAGCGCGGGATAGACGGTGCGCAAGGCCGGCTTCATGACGACATAGCGGAAAATCTGGGGCCTCGACAGCCCAAGCGCCCAGCCGGCCTCTACCTGCCCCTTATGAATGGATTCGATCCCGGCGCGGATGATCTCCGTACCGTAGGCGCCGAAATTAACGACAAGCGCCAGCAGCGCCGCGCTGTTCGGCGAAAGCCTTAGACCAAGCGAAGGCATGCCGAAGAAGATGAAGAATATCTGCACCAGGAAAGGCGTGTTTCGGATGATCTCGATATAGCCATCGATCACGGCACGCAGGATCGCCGGTCCTGCCGTCTTTCCCCACGCGCAGAAGACTGAAACGACGAGGCCGATCAACATGGCTGCGCATGACAGGCGAACCGTCAGCCACGCGCCGACCAGCAACTGGTCGAAAGACGCGAGTACAGGCGCGAAGTTGAATTCGTACATGCCGGGACCTCCTCCCACACTACCGCCGCCGCATGCCGCGCTTCCCGCGATCTGCGTCAGTTAGATCGATCTAAAATGTTTCCCGACGTGCGTCAACCGCAAACGACGGCCGGGATCGGGCGCGATCAGGCGGGCCGGCCGCAGGACTGCCGAACGCTCAGCGTCGTATCGCTCACCACGCGCCGCGCCGGCAAATCCGGATTGGCGATGCGCTCGACAAGGAGCCGCGCCGCCATTTCGCCGATCGCGGTGGGGCCGGTCGAGACCGAGGTCAGTCTCGGCCGGATGGCCTCGGCGTCCGCCACGTCGTCGAAGCCGATCAGCGAGAGATCGCGTCCGATCGTGAGCCCGCAATCGTGAAGTCCTGCGGCAAGGCCGAGAGCGACGAGATGATTGAAGCAGATCACGGCAGTCGGCTGTGTAGCCTGTGCGAACAGAAGGTGGGTCGCGCCGGCGATTTCTCCGAGTTGTGCCGGCAAGTGGATCAGTATCTCAGGATCGAACGCCTTTGCCAGCATGGCGTCGCGGAAGCCGTCCACGCGCTCCCGATAGGCCGAATGGACCGGGCCGTGGGCGGCAAAGGCAATCTTCTCATGACCGAGCGAAGCGAGATAATCCACCGCCTGACGCATGCCGCCGGCGTAGTCCACGCCGACATAGTCCATATCGGCCGAGATGTGGCGCAATACCTGGACGACGGGCATACCCCACGCGGCTAACTGCTCGGACAGGTCAGGTTCGGTGCCCGCGGCGGGGCAAAGAACGACCCCGTCCACCCCGTGTTCACGCATGCGCTGGAGCAGCATCGACTGCCGCTCCACCCTCTCCCCGCTATTGGCGAGAATGACCACCTTGCCGGTGGCCCCGATAGCCTCCTCGATGCCTGAAAGGAGCTCCGCAAAGAATGGATTGGTGAGATTTGGCACGATTGCGCCGATGATCTGGCTGCGTTCGACGCGCAGGCGGGCTGCGCCGATGTTGTAGACATAGCCCAAATCCCGCATCGCCTGCTCGACCCGCGCGCGTGTCTCACTGCCGACCAGCGGGCTCTTGCGAAGAACAAGGGAGGCGGTCGCGCGGGAAACATTGGCATGCCGCGCAACATCCAGAAGCGTGACGCGAGGCTTCTTTCGTTCTTGGAAAGACATAGGATACCGATCGGGAAAAATGCGTGGAGAGGACTATAGTCGACGGGCGAACACTAGGGCAAATCGAGGGAAAGTGCGCAGCGGTTTTCCGCCCCGGGGCGTCGCCCGGGAACCCGCGGCTGACGACATGCTCAGCCAAAGTCTGAGGCGACACGGACAGAGACGGCCAGCGATTCATCCGGTTCGAGAATCTTGAGCCCGTGGGCTTCGGCCTTGCCGGGCAGATTGAACGCATCGACGGGGTGCGTCACCGGTTCGAAGCAGAAGAAGCCGGAGTCGGCAGCGGGCGAGAAGACGACGTATTGGCGCAGCGCCTCGCTCGCATTCACGTCCGCCGCGAGCCCGCGGCTCGGCCATTGGATGCGCGCCTTGCCGTCCCAGCCGTCGAACCAGTTGTTGATCCAGCGCGCCGGCAATGGCTGCGGCCTGTTGAAATCCATATCCGGATGTGCGGCTACGGCATCATGGGCCTTTGGCAGGTGATCGGATCGCTCGAGCCAGACGCCGCGGGCCGGCGCGTGCAGCGTCGTATCCGGCTCGCGCACGAACCAGGGATGAAAACCAGCGCCGTAGGGCAGACGGATCCTGGCGCGGTTGGCGAGGCTGAGGTCCATCACAAGTCCTGCGCCCTGCAGGCGGTAGGACATCGTTGCGTCGTAGCGGAAAGGTCCCGGTCCCTCGGCCGAAAGGGTGAGCGTGATCAGATCCGCGCTCACGGAGGTAACGTCCCAAGCGGCCGAAAAGCCGTTCCCGTGGATCGGGTATAGCTCCGTTTCCACGTTCCGCGGCAGGGCATGAAAGGTTCCGTCAAACGTGAACCCGCCGCCGGAAACCCGCCCGGAAAAAGGAACAAGCAGAATGTTCGAAAGCGCGAAGGGATGCGCGGTCGACGGATCGACCCTGCGGAAGATCGCTTGCCAGACGCCATCGTGCAGCACGTCGAATGCCGTCAGCCCGGCGCCAAGGTCGGGCCGCGCGATGAGGCGGGCCTCGCCGTTAGAGAGCTCGATCGCCGGCATCACCAGCCGCCGTCGATCGCGATGTTCTGGCCGGAAATCATGTCGGAGGCCGGCGAGACGAGGAAGTGGACCAGGTCGGCGACGTCCGAGGGCTGGATGCGCGCCTTCAGCGACTGGTTTTCGACGATCCAGTCATTGTATTGTTGCAGGCGGTCGGCAAAGATCCGCTCTTCCGCCTCCGAAACCACCGCGCCCGGCGACACCGCGTTGACGCGCACGCCGTGGGGGCCGAGTTCGCGCGCAAGCGCCTTCGTCAGCCCCAGCATCGCGCCTTTGGACGCTACATAGGGCACATAGCCGTCCCAGCGGCCGTTCAACGTGAGGGAGCAAAAGTTCACGATCTTGCCGTAGCGCTTCTGCTTCATCCCGGGCGTTACGGCTCGGGCAAGCGCGAAAGCCGCCGACGAGTTGACGCGGACCTGGTCTTCGTATTCCTCCAGCGAAAATTCCTCGAAAGGCTTGTTGATGATGAGCGCCGCATTGTTGATGAGAATGTCGATGCCGCCATGCTCGCTGGAAAGCGTAGCTGCGCGCTTTTCCGCCGAAGCTAGGTTATTCAGGTCTTCGCCGACATAGATCGCCATGGTTTCGTGAGCCGCGGCGAGGCTCGCCGCGAAGCCCTCCCCGGCTTCCGCGCCCGGGCGATCCAGCAGCAGCAAACCGGCGCCGGCGCGCCCCAGCCGCTCGGCCTGGGCGCGGCCGAGCGTGCCGAGCGCGCCGGTAATGAGGATGGTCTTTCCGGAAAGCTCTGTCATCGTTACCTCACAGAAGCGCGTGAACCTCGTCTATCGAAGTGTCCGCGGTCGGTTTATCGAACACGATCTCGCCGCGGGCCATTGCGACGATGCGGTCGCAGGATTGGAAGACGTGCTGCATGTTGTGGGAGATGAAGATTCCGGTCAGGCCCTGCGCCTTCAAGCCGCGCACGAAGCCGATCACCTTGTCGGTCTCCTTGACCGAAAGATGGTTTGTCGGCTCGTCCAGGATCAGCACCTTCGACTTGAAGTGCATGGCGCGCGCGATCGCAACGCCCTGCCGCTGGCCGCCCGAAAGCTCTCCGACCAGCGCATCCGGCGAGCGCAGATGCAGGTCGACATCGGCGATGGCCTGGATGCTTTCGACACGCATGCGCTTCTGGTCCATGATGCCGACGCCGAAGACCGACCATTTCATCGGCTCGCGGCCGATGAAGAGATTGCGGGCGATCGACATGGTCGGAACCATGGAATTGTACTGATAGATCGTCTCCAGCCCGTAGCGCATCGCATCCTTTGGGCTGCGAAGAGCTACCTTGCGGCCTTCGATCAGCACGTCGCCGGAATCCTGATGGTGGACGCCCGAGAGAATCTTGATGAGCGTCGACTTGCCGGCGCCGTTGTCGCCGACCAGGCCGACGGTCTCGCCGGGGTGGATCGTGAGATCGACATTCTTCAGCGCATGCACGCCGCTATACCATTTCTGAAGGTTGCGGCATTCGATGATCGGTGTGGTCATTTGTGCGCCTCCACCTTGATCTTGCGGGACATCTTGCCCATCCAGGCATTGGCGATGACGGCAAACATGGTCAGAACCCCGACCGCGAACTTGAACCAGTTGGCATCGACACGGGAAAGGACAAGGCCGTTGTCGATCGTGCGGATCAGAAGCGTGCCGATGATGGCGCCGAAGACCGTGCCGATCCCTCCTGCGAGCGCCGTACCGCCGATGACGGCCGCGGCGACCGCCTGCAATTCCAGCCCTTCGCCGATCGACGGCAGCGGCGAGCCGAGACGCAGCACCTGAAGCAGGCCTGCAAAGCCCGCCAGTACCGAGCAAAGCATGAAGCAGACGATCTTCACGCGCTTGACCGGAATGCCCATCGAGGCGGCGGCCTCGTTAAAGCCGCCGGTCGCCCGAATCCAGTTGCCGAAGTTGGTGAGCGACAGCAGCGCCGCCACGAGTGCGGCAATGACGACGAACCAGAGGAAGGACATGCGGAACGGCGAGCCCTGCCAGATGTAGTCCGTGAAGAGCCAGGTCGGCAGGTCGGGCGGCAGAAGCGGCGGGAAACCGCCTGATATGACGATGGTCAGCGAACGCGCGATGAAGAGCATCCCCAGAGTCGTGATGAAGCTCGGTATCGAGAATTGCAGCGTCACGTAACCATTGATGAAACCGATCGCCCCGCAGATCATGAGACCGAGCAGCACCGCGACGGTGAAGGGCACGCCGGAATTCAATAGCACCGCCATCGACATGGGCATCAGCGCAAAGACGGACCCGACCGACAGGTCGAATTCGCCGCAGATCATCAGGAGCGTCACGCCGATGGCGACGAGCGCCATTTCCGGCAGAAGGCCCATCACGCCACGCATGTTCTCGAAGGAAAGAAGAATGCCGTTCGACTTCGCCTGGAAGACGAGGACGAGGACGAACAGCAGTGCAAGGCCGGCTAGCTCGGGCTTGTCGAGATAGATTTTCAGAAACCGCTTCATGGGCTGTCACTCATGGTTCGGCGTCGTGCCTGCCGGATCACGGCGATCCCAGGTCGGGTGCCTGAGATCGTCAACGTGATCGAATCCGGAGAGCCGGAGCGGGATGCGGACGGAAAGCCGCGCATCCCGCTCCAGTCTCGAAGTCGCTCGGGCAAGACGCCTGTTTGCTTATCGGGAGCGCCGGATTAGCGCAGACCCTGCTTCGCCAGTTCGAGGATCGTCGGCACGTCCTTCGGAGTGACGATGCCCTGCCCCGTATCGACGTCGGAGGGTGTCAGGCCCGCGGTTTTCCAGAGATAGGCCTGCATGACCGGGATGAAGCCCTGCATGTAGGGTTGCTGGTCGACCCGCACCTGAACATAGCCGGCCTCCATCTGCTGCAGCACCTCGGGCACGAGGTCGAAACCGCCGAGCAGGACCTTGCCGGGCTCGATGCCGCGGTCCTTCAGAACCTTGGCGACACCGGCATGCCAGTAGCCGGTATCGAAATAGGCGGTCGTGTCCGGGTTGGCATTGAGATAGGCGCCGATACGGTCGGCGGTCAGCGCGAGGTCGGTCGCCGAATCGATGCGGGTGATGTTCACCTCGCGGTCGGAATGCTCGGCCTTGTACTCCTCCAGAAATTTCGTGACGCCGCCGGCGCGCTGCTCGGACCAGGTCTGGCCCGGCGCGTTGACGCCGACCAGCAGGTTGAGCGGGCCGTCCTTCGGGAAGTTTTCCGACTGGGCCTTGGCGAGCGAGTAACCGGCCGCGGTGAAGCCCTGGCCGATGAAGGCCTTACGGGCGTTGCCCTTGGCGCCTTCGCTGTCGTCGACATTGACGGCGAGCACCAGAATGCCGGCGTCGACGGCTTCCTTGATCACGTTGTCATAGGCATTGTTGTCGACGATCGCGACGAAGATCGCGTCCGGCCTCGAGGCGATCGCCGCCTGCAGATTGGCGACGGCCTGCTCAACCGCGCCTTCCGTCTGCGTGAGGATCAACTGGCACGAGGCCCCGACCTTTTCGCAGGCGTCGTCATAGCCCTTCTTGACCGCCTGCCAGAATGTGTTCGAGGCCGACGAGTGGCTGATGAAGGCGATGTTGAGACCTTCCGCGCTGGCGGCTGGAGCCATCAGCGTCAGCCCGAGGGCCGTTCCTGCTATCAATTTCCTGATCATGATGCGTTACCTCCCGTTGAACATCGATCATATTGCGGCGGCCGGTTACCCGGTGCCGTCGAAGAATTCCTCCCGCGATCGCGCGATCTCGGGCAGTGATTTCAAAATCTCGCGCAGATGCATGCGCAGCGCCTGCTCGGCCCCGCCGACATCACGTGCCGCGATCGCGTCTACGATGCGCTCGTGCTGTTCGATCAGACGGCCGATCTGCAGGTCGTCGACGCTCAGGAACCGGACGCGGTCCATCTGCGCCTTGACGCTTTCGATGACGCTCCAGGCATAGGCGCGGCCGGCGGCCGTTGCGAGCGTGTGGTGGAAGAGTTCGTCCAGTCGCAGGAATGCAGCGCGATCGTCATGCGGCACCTGCTTCTGGCGAGCGATCTGTTCGCGCAGTTCGTCGACGATCGCCGCCGGATGCTCGCCGGCGACCTGGCGCACGATGTCGGCCTCGATCGCCTCGCGCACGAAGCGCACGTCCATGACCGATGCCGTCGAAATTCGCGTCACATAGGTGCCGCGTTGGGGCAGCACCTGTACCAGCCCCTCCTCTGCCAGCTTGATGAAGGCTTCGCGAACCGGTTGGCGGCTGATCGATAGGCTTCTTGCTATCTCCGCTTCGGAGATACGCGCGCCGGGCACCAGCTCCGCCTGGATGATCTGCTCGCGCAGGATGCGATAGACCTGCGGACCGACAGCCTCGATCGCGGACAGAACGCGCTGCGGTTTGATGTTCTGCATTCGGCCCCCCCTCCAAGCTCCCGGCGGCTATTGGCCTACTACCATACAAGTCAGTCGAACTTCAATCCTCGATCTAGGAACTGCGCCGCGACACCTCGAATTTCCGGTCGAGATCGGGAGCGAGATCGACCCCGTGCCCCGCCCCCGGCGGGATGGTGATCATGCCGTTCGTCACAGTGGGCAACTGCGTCGTAAGGTCGGCGTACCAGGTCTTGTAATAGGCACGCACGCTTTCCTGGACGAGAGCGTTCGGCGCGTTGAGCGAAAGGTGCGTCGACGCGGCGAGCACCACCGGTCCGGTGCAATCATGCGGCGCGACCGGCAGGTGCCAGGCTTCCGCCATGGTGGAGATCTTCTTTGCCTCGGAAATCCCGCCGCACCAGGAGAGATCGAGCATTACGACCCCGGCCGCATCCGTTTCCATGAGGTCGCGGAAGGCCCATCGCGTCGCGAGCGTTTCCGACGCGCAGAGCGGCGCGCGGCTTGCCGCCGCGTAGCGCTTCAGACTGGAAAGCGAGTCCATCTTGATCGGGTCTTCGTGCCAGAAGGTGGCATAGGGTTCGAGTGCCCGGGCGATCTGGATGGCGGGCGTCAGTTGCCACATGGAGTGGAACTCGACCATGATGTCGATGCGGTCGCCGACGCGCTTGCGGATCTTCTCGAAGGGCTCCAGCGCCTTGCGCAGGTCCGGTCCGGAAATATACTGACCGCCGCTCTTCTCCGCGGCGATATCGAACGGCCAGATCTTCATGGCCGTGATGCCCTCCGACAGGAGGTCCTCGGCGAGTTCGTCCGCCCGTTCCAGAAATCCGTTCAGGTCGTCATAGTCGCGCCGCGGGCCGCCGATGCCGTAATTTGCCGTCTGCTGGCCCTTGGCGTCGCGCATATAGGTGTTGCCGGCGCAGGTGTTGTAGGTGCGGATCTCGCGGCGCGAGAAGCCGCCGAGAAGCTGGGCGATCGGCAGGTTCGTCGCCTTGCCGAAAAGGTCCCAGAGGCCGATGTCCACCGCCGAATTGCCGCGCATCTCGGCCCCGGTCGACCGGAAGCCGAGATAGCCTGTCAGATCCTTCGAGATGCGATCGATCTCCAGCGGGTCGCGCCCGACGAGTTTCGGGGCCACCACCTCATGGATGTAGGTCTCCACGGTCTGCGCCATGAAGAAGGTCTCGCCAAGTCCGACAAGCCCCTCGTCCGTGTGGATGCGGACCCAGAGAATATTGGGAAAGTCGCGGACGCGGACCGTTTCTAATTCCGTGATCTTCATGCTCAATAAACTCCTGCCGCCAAAAGCGCCTTTACCGTCAGATCGAAATGCTCGACCATCGCCTCCTCGCCTTTCGCCGGATCGCCGTTGGCGATGGCCTGCGCGATGGTCATGTGGCCGTCGATACTTTCCTGCCGCGTCTCATTGCTGCCGCGGCTCGCCCAGCCGATCGGCCAGGTATGGCGCGTCACGACATGGAAGGAGCCGACGATCAGCGCGAACATCGGGTTGCGGGACGCCGTGCCGATCGCTTCGTGAAAGGCGATATCGTGTTCCATCACCCTGACGGGCTGGTCGAAATCCCGCTGCATCGCTTCGGCAAGCGCGAGGATTTCGCCGGCCTCCTTGTCGGTGCGGCGCATGGCTGCCAGCACGACGGTGCGGCGCTCGACGGTCCGGCGGACATCGAAAATCTGCTGGATCGTCACCTGGTCGGTATGCACCGCATGGTCGGTCACCAGTGCCAGCACGTCCGCCTTGGGCGCGGCCACCCGCGGACGCCGGCCATTACCGATGTCGATCAGCGTCAGCGCGGCAAGCGAACGATAGGCCTCGCGCACGACGCTGCGGGAAACGCCCAGCTTTTCGGCGAAGGCCCCCTCGCTCGGCAGCGAGTCGCCGACCTGAAGACCGTTTTCGCGAATATGGGCCTTCACGGCGGTCATGACGCCGCCGAGCAGCCCCTCCGCGCCGGAACGTCCGGATGTGGACTCTTCCTCTGCCCTAAGCTCTATCAAATTGGACCTCCAACCTATCAGATAGGTTTGTGTTAACCTGTGCATAGATTTGCCTTCGGCTGTTGTCAATGCCGAATTGCAAGATCTCTTTGGGGGGTGCTACGGAAGCAACCGCTCGACTGAAGCGTCCTAACGGGCATCGCCTGCGGCATCCAACGCGAAATAGGACGAAAACCGCTGCGAAAGCTCGCCCAGATCGACCACCGCGCGCCGCAGATGCAGCCGCATGATCTCCTGGGCCTTGGTTGCGTCTCCTTCGCCCACCGCCTTGAGAACGCGCCGGTGGTCCTCGACCAGTTGGTCGAGTTGCCCCGCCTGTATCGACAGACGGCGGACCCGGTCCATATGCTTCTTGGCATCCGAGATGAAGGCCCAGACTCCGTCGCGGCCCGCCAGGCTGCAGTAAAGCGCGTGCATGCGTTCGTCGCACTCGAAAAACAGGTCGGGGTTGTCCTCGAGGATGGCGAGCTCCTGCTCCTCAATGGCCTGCCGGATGCCGAGTAGGACGCGGCGGTTCGATTGCTGCGCCGCCTCGGCAACGATCGCCAGCTCCAGCTGTTCGCGAACGAACTGGGCGGTCCTGACCGCGTCCATGCGGATCGGCGCCACCACGACGCCTGCCCGTGACCGGAGATCGACAAGTCCTTCTGCACTCAGCCGCGACAGGGCCTCGCGCACGGGCGTACGACTGACCCCGAGGAGGCCGGCCAGCGCATGCTCGCCGATCGGCTCGTTCGGCTTCAGTTCGAGTCCGATGATCTTGCGCGAAAGCGTGCGGTAGCAATGCTCCGCGGCCGAGATTTTTATGTCACGCGTCATAAACTGAGAGTCCTATGTATTTTTGCATGCAATCTGTCATTGCGGGCAGAATACGCTGACGGCGTTCCGTTTTCTACTCGCCATTGATGCTCACTTGACGCTATCCAATATCTTGCATACAAGAATGCAAACGAGATCTGGGAGTACACCGATGGCCGATCGCAAGCGGCGACGTCCCGCGACGTTGCATAACGGATTCATGACGCGGCCATGAGTGCCACGGTTTCCCTGCTCCTTGATGCGAAGGACATCGTCGGCGAGAGCATCCTTTGGTCCGGGGACGAGAAGGCGCTTTACTGGGTCGATATCGTCGGCAAACGCATCCATCGGCTCGAACCGGAAAACGGCCGTCATGACACGTGGCCGACGCCGGACTTCGTGACGTCGATCGGCATGCGGAAGGATGGCGGGTTCATCGTCGGCCTCAGCCGCAACGTCTGCCTGTGGACGCCCGACGGACCTTTCGAGGAGTTTGCCGTGCCGGAGCCGGATCTGCCGGAAAATCGGCTCAACGAGGGTCGCGTCGCACCGGACGGTTCCTTCTGGGTCGCGACGATGCAGAGCAATCTTGACGCAGGCGGCTCACCGAAGGACATGGACCGGCAATCGGGCGCGGTCTACCGCATCGATCCCACCGGTCACGTGTCGCAGCTCACGCCTAACGAATACGGCATTACCAACACCATGGGCTGGACGCGGGACAACCGCTTCTTCTTCGCCGACACGCTCGCGAACGAAATCTACGTGTTCGATTGCGATCTTGCCGCCCGGAGGATCGACAACCGGCGCACCATCGTGGCCGGCTTCGCACGCGGCCTGCCGGACGGCTCCTGCCTCGATGCGGACGACCGGCTCTGGAACTGCCGGGTAGCGGGAGGCGCGGCCGTCGCGGGATTCGACGGAGCCGGCCGCCTCATGCAACTGATCGAGCTGCCGGCAAGCTGGCCGACGAGCTGCACATTCGGCAGCACTGACCTTTCCACCCTCTACGTGACCTCGGCGCGTTTCACCATGACGAACGATCATCTCGATATGCATCCGCTGGAGGGCGGGCTCTTCGCGGTCGAGGGCGTGGGGCGCGGCGTCGAAGAGCCGAAATTCGGGCAGGCGTCCGACAAGTTCCCCTCTGTTTCGGAGACAGCGTGATGAGCGATTTCAACGGCAAGAGCATTGTCGTCACCGGCGGCAGCCTCGGCATGGGTCTCGCCTGTGCCCATCGCTTTGCTGCGGGTGGCGGCAAGGTGACGATCGTGGCGAACGACAAGGCTTCGGTCGACGAGGCCGTGGCTTCCATCGGGGACAATGCCGCCGGGTTCGTCGGCGACGTCCGCTCCAAGGGCGACATGGAAGCGGCGGTTCAGGCCGCGATGTCGCGCCATGGGGGCGTCGATATTCTTGCCTGCTGCGCCGGCATCCAGCGCTACGGCACCGTGGTCGACACACCGGATGAGGTCTGGGATGACGTTCTCGACATCAACCTGAAGGGCATCTTCCTCGCCTCCAAGTTCGCAATTCCCGAAATGCGCAAGCGCGGCGGCGGCGCGATCGTCGCCATTTCTTCCGTGCAGGCCTATGCTTCGCAGACGGGCGTCGCCGCCTATACGGCGAGCAAAGGCGCGATCAATGCACTCGTGCGCGCCATGGCGCTGGATCACGCCCGGGACAATATCACTGTCAATGCCGTCTGCCCCGCCTCCATCGATACCCCGATGCTGCGCTGGGCCGCCGATCTGTGGAAAGGCGAAGGCACCGCCGAGGCGACCCTCGAAGCCTGGGGCAAAGGACATCCGCTCGGACGCGTCGGCAAGTCCTCCGAAGTCGCCGAACTTGTCGCCTTCCTTGCCAGCGACAAGGCCCGCTTCATCACGGGCGCCGACATCAAGATCGACGGCGGCGTTCTTTCCAAGCTCGGCATCGTCATTCCAGATTGACCGGAAGGCCCGTCATGAAACCGCTTCCCGATTTCCGCTCGAAAGACTTCCTGATCGCGCATATGCGCGAGATCATGGATTTCTACCATCCGATCTGCCTCAACGAGGAAGACGGAGGCTATTACAACGAATACCGCGACGACGGTTTCATCACCGACCGGAAGACCCAGCATCTCGTCTCCACCACGCGCTTCATCTTCAACTATGCGACCGCCGCGGTGCTGTTCGAGCGCCCGGACTTCGCGGAAGCGGCCGCCCATGGCGTAAAATACCTCGACGAGGTTCATCGCGATCCGGTGCATGGCGGCTATTTCTGGCTGATGCACGGCCGCGATGCGGCGGACGCGACGAAGCATTGCTACGGCCACGCCTTCGTGCTGCTCGCCTATGCGACGGCAATGAAGGCCGGAATTCCCGGTATGGACGCCCGGGTTTCGCAGACCTGGGATCTTCTCGAAAGCCGCTTCTGGGAGCCGGACCGCGAACTCTACAAGGACGAAATCTGCCGCGACTGGGGGGCGACTTCGCCCTATCGGGGCCAGAACGCAAACATGCACATGACCGAGGCGATGCTCGCGGCCTATGAAGCGACCGGCGAGATCCGTTACCTGGACCGCGCCGAAACGCTCGCGCGGCGCATCTGCGTCGAGCTTGCCGCCAACACTCAAGACGTGGTCTGGGAGCATTACCGCCAGGACTGGTCGGTCGACTGGGACTACAACAAGGACGATCCGAAGCACCTCTTCCGGCCCTACGGCTACCAGCCGGGCCACATGACGGAATGGGCCAAGCTGCTCCTGATTCTCGAGCGCTATCGCCCTCAGGACTGGATCCTGCCGAAAGCCCTCCTTCTCTACGAGACGGCAATCGCGAGAAGCGCCGATCTCGAATTCGGCGGCATGCATTACAGCTACGGCCCCGACGGCAAGCTCTACGACCTCGACAAATATCATTGGGTCCATTGCGAAACGATTGCGGCCGCGGCCGCGCTTGCCGGGCGCACCGGCCGGGAGCGCTACTGGCAGGATTACGATAGGCTCTGGCGCTACAGCTGGCGGCACCTGATCGATCACGAATATGGCTGCTGGTTCCGCATTCTCTCGCCCGACGGTGTGAAGCAGAGCGACATCAAGAGCCCTTCAGGCAAGACCGACTACCATCCATTCGGTGCCTGCTACGAAATCCTGCGCGTGCTGGGGGAGGCGCAATAGGAGGGGGCCGTTTCCCGCCCGCGCCGACCGGGCGGGCGGTTGCCTGCCGCATTCCGCTCTAACCTCCGCACCAGACAGCCTGCATTGGAGCCTCCCATGAAGCGACCCAAGATCTCCGACATTCGCGCGACCACCGTCACCGTTCCGCTGGAAGCGCCGTTGCGTCATTCCAACGGCGCACATTGGGGGCGGTTCGTCCGTACCATCATCGAGGTGGAAACCGATGTCGGCATCGTCGGCCTCGGCGAAATGGGCGGAGGCGGAGAAAGCGCCGAGGCGGCGTTCCGGGCGTTGAAGCCCTATCTCGTCGGCCACGATCCCTTCGAGCTGGAAAATCTCCGCTTCATGATCTGCAACCCGACCGCCAGCCTCTACAACAACCGCACCCAGATGCATGCCGCCATCGAATTCGCCTGTCTCGACATCATGGGGAAATTTCTCGACGTGCCCGTCTGCGATCTCCTCGGCGGCAAGATGCGCGATGCGGTGCCTTTTGCCAGCTACATGTTTTTCCGCCTTCCCAACAAGGACACTGGCGAGGGCGAAACGCGCACGGCCGATCAGCTCATCGAGCAGACACTGGCGCTGAAAAAGAAGTGCGGATTCACCTCGCACAAGCTGAAGAGCGGCGTTTTCCCGCCAGATTACGAGCTGGAGGTCTTTCGCGCATGGGCGAAGGCCCTCGGCCCCGACAGCGTCCGCTACGACCCGAACGCGGCGTTCAGCGTCGAGGAGGCGATCCGCTTCGCCAAGGGCATCGAGGATCTCAACAACGATTATTACGAGGACCCCACCTGGGGGTTGAACGGCATGCGGCGGGTGCGCGAGAACACGACCATGCCGCTCGCCACCAATACCGTCGTGGTGAATTTCGAGCAGCTCGCCACCAATATCCTCAATCCCGCCGTGGACGTGATCCTGCTCGACACCACCTTCTGGGGCGGCATCCGCCCCAGCGTGAAGGCGGCGGGCGTCTGCGAGACCTTCCAGCTCGGCATTGCGGTACATTCGTCGGGCGAACTCGGCATCCAGCTCGCCACCATGCTGCACCTCGGCGCGGTTCTCCCGAACCTCGTCTTCCACGCGGATGCGCATTATCACCAGCTCACGGACGATATCATCGTCGGCGGCCCGATGCGCTACCAGAACGGCACCATCGAGGTGCCGACGGCGCCGGGTCTCGGGGTGGAGCTCGATCGCGACAAGCTCGGGCAGTACGCCGACCTCCATAAGACGCTCGGCGGCTATCCCTACGACCGGGATCCCTCCCGCCCCGGCTGGTTTTCCGTCGTCCCGAACACGCGATGGGCAGACCCCAAAAACGATCGTGTCGTCGGCTACTGAGTCGGCAGCCTCCCGGACGCAAGGCAGCTTCGATCTTTCTTAGATTGAACGATCCAGGTGACTGGCTCCGAGGATCCTTCATCGTCAGCAGGAAACTTGGCCGCCATGGCTGAGATTGGTGCCATGACGAATGCTCTTCCGCAAACCAATCGCTATAGGTGTGTTGATTTCTGCTCCGCTTCTCGAAGGGGTCACGGCGCAGGTGAAACGAGCAAAATACACGCACTTGGGTGAACGGTTGGCGCTAGACACTGAAGGCTTCATCCCGCTTTGTGACGGGGCTGGCCGTTGCTTGTAGCCGATCTTCTCGCCGTCGGTTCACCTCCGGGTTGACGTCTAGCCTTTGCAGGTGGGCCCCGCTCAAATCTCGAGTTAGTTGCGTCCTGCGCAAGATAACGAATCTTAGAGACCCTTCAGGCAGCAATGCCGCTTCCCGGAAACGCCGTGATACATAGCCTTCGAAAAACAAGGTCATTTCACGCATCGCTATCCAAAATCTCGTCACCCTGACAGTTGTTGGACAGCTAATGGGGCACATCCAGTTCCTGCGAGTGCATCTGCTCGTGATCATTCGAAAGGTATATGAATGGAGAGGCGTGATTTCCTCAGGGGCTTGGCCTTGCTTGCCGCCTGCCCGCTCTGCGTCAAAACGGCCTACGCCGCAGAGGGGGTGCACTGGCGCTATGAGGGCGAAGAGGGCCCTGAGCATTGGGGCTCTTTAGCCACGGAGAACAGTGCCTGTTCGGCCGGCTCGCAGCAATCGCCGATTGACATCCGCGGCGCGGTCAAGGCCGATATTCCGGAGCTCACGGCGGACTGGAAGAGTGGAGGCACGATTCTCAACAATGGCCATACGATCCAGGTGAATGCTGCAGGCGGCACGCTCCGGCGCGGCGAGAAATCCTATGATCTGGTGCAGTATCACTTCCATTCGCCGAGCGAGCATTTTGTCGAGGGCAAGAGCTTCCCGATGGAAGCGCATTTCGTCCACAAGAATGACGAGACCGGCACCCTCGGCGTGCTGGGCGTCTTCCTTGTACCCGGTGCGGCCAACTCGACCTTCGCAAGCCTGGCAGCGAAGTTCCCGCGGAACCCCGGCGAAGAATCGCCGCTCATCACCATTGACCCGAAAGGCCTCCTGCCATCCTCGCTTAGCTATTGGACGTATGAGGGATCGCTGACCACTCCTCCGTGCAGTGAGATCGTCGACTGGATGGTGGCGATGGAAGCGGTCGAGGTGGACCCGGGCGACATCAAGAAATTCACCGCACTGTATTCGATGAACGCACGACCCGCGCTTGCCGGCAATCGCCGCTACGTTCTAAGCTCCAGTTGATCAACGGTCACGGGCAAGCATGTATCTCGCTGTCGTAGGTCGGGTCCGGGCGCGGCTTATCGCCATGGCCGGCCTGACCGGTTGCAAATAGCGCTCACGTGACTACCTTCAACTGTGCAGCCTCCCCTGGGTGACAGGGAGAGACATGACCGGGAGCAAATCATGTGCCGAAACATAAAACCCCTGTTCAATTTCGATCCGCCGGCGACGGACGAGGAAGTCCGTGACGCGGCGCTGCAGTTCGTGCGCAAGCTGAGCGGAACGACCAAACCGTCCAAACGCAATGAGGCTGCGTTCGAGCGCGCGGTCGATTCGATCGCGGCATGCGCCCGCGAACTTCTGGACGCGCTGGAGACTTCGCAGCCTCCACGCAATCGTGAGGAAGTAGCGGCAAGAGCGCGCGAAAGATCGGCGATGCGTTTCGCTTGAAGCTATGATTGACCGCTTGCTTGCGCGGGGGCCGGAAGTCGCGTTTCCCGTCAAACGGATACGACGATTTTGCCGAACTGTTCGTTGGACTCCAGAAAACGGTGCGCCTCAACGATCTGGTCGAATGGGAACGTCCTGGCAATGATGGGTCTCAGAGGACCCGACACCAGACCCTCCAGGATGAATGCCTTGGCGGGCTCCAGTCGCTCCGGATCTGTGAGGAGTTCGTGGACCAGGTAACCACGTAGCGTCAGTGATTTGCTTAGCACGGCAAACAGCGGGAACGGAGTCTTCTCCGGGCTCAGCCCGCCATACTCGACAAGTATGCCGCCCGATGCCATCGCGGCCGCCAATGGCTCGAAGATCGGGCCCCCTACGGGATCGAACACGACGCGAATTCCCTGCTGCGCGGAAACTCGCTTCAGCTGCGCTTCCAAATCCTCCTCCATAGAGGCGATGACATGCGCCGCGCCGGCCTCGAGCAAAAGTTGCCGCTTGGCGGAGGTCCGGGTCACGGCTATTGGCATGGCTCCAACCATGTTGGCGATCTGGATTGCGGCAAGCCCGACACTGCTCGACGCCGCGGTGATAGCGACGAAATCTCCCCTGCGAAGCCCTCCGATATCGACCAGGCCGCCGTAAGCGGTGAGATACTGCATCCACACAGCGGCCGCCTCTTCAAAGCTCAGCGACGGCGGATGTCTGACGAGGAGTGCGGCAGGAAATATCGCAAGTTCCCCATATGCGGGCCACCGGGTCATCGATTTCGGCGGCAACAGGCTGACCGGATCGCCGGGAGCGAACCCTTGAACGCCCGGGCCGACCGTTTCCACAAAGCCTGCTGCCTCAAGGCCAAGGCCGGAAGGAAATGTCGCCGTCTCGATATAGGCGCCCGCGCGCAGCAAAGCCTCCGCCCGGTTCAGGCCCAGCGCCTTGACGCGAATGCGAACCTCATGGGGCCCGGGCTCCGGCACGTGCACATCTTCGATCCGCAGCACCTCCGGACCACCCAACTCGTAAAAGCGAACGACGCGCGTCATGGCAAGACTCCGAAACAAATGTATTGAATGAGCTATGACAGCAGTGGTTCAGCCGATAAATGGAGAGAAAGGCAGCACAGTAGAAACGGAGAGTTTTTAATATGGATCGCCTGACCAGCATGGCTGTATTCGTCAAAGCGGTCGATCTCGGCTCGTTCGCCGCCGCAGCGGAAGCCCTTGGACTATCCGGACCGATGGTCGGCAAGCATGTTCGATCCTTGGAGGATCGGCTCGGCGTGCAGCTTATCAACCGCACCACTCGGCGACACAGCCTGACGGAGTTCGGTCATGTCTATTACGAACGCTGCCGGGTAGTGCTCGCGGAAGCGCAAGCAGCGGATGCGCTTGCGTCCGATCAGCGTTCCGAACCCCGCGGCAAATTGCGTGTGACGATGCCGGTCCATCTCGGTCGGCACTGCGTCACCCCCGTGCTGCTGGAACTCGCCCGAAAATACCCGGCGCTAGAACTTGACCTCTCGTTCAACGACCGCATCATCGACCTTGCCGAAGACGGCTTTGATCTCTCCATACGCACGGGGCCCTTGGGGGACAGGGCCGGATTGATTGGCCGTCGTGTCGCACGCCAGCCGATGATCGTATGCGCCTCACCCTCCTACCTGGAATCCAATGGCCACCCCGAAACGCCGGAGGACCTGGCGCAGCACTCGGCAGTCATCTATCGCCGATCCGGGCCCGTCCCGCACTGGCTGTTTCCGAGACAGGGGCAATCCCCGGTGGGGGTGATGCCGTTCCACCGGTTCCGCCTCGACGACCTCGATGCGATCGCTGACGCCGCCATACGGGGAATGGGGCTTGCATGGCTTCCCTACTGGCTGGTGCGGGGGCGGATCGAGACGGGCACGCTCGTTCGGCTTCTGCCGGAGCATCCGCCGTTTCTTTATGAGTGCCATGCAGTGTGGCTGCAGACGCCGCACCTGCCGCGCAAAGTTCGCGTTGCCGTCGATGCCTTGGCGGCGCAATTGCCGAGTTTCATGACTCTGAAATAGAGTTGCTCGCCACGCTGCGTGGCAGGACATGACTGTCGAGAGCTGGAATGACGTTGCCGATGCGCTGAAGGCGGATTTTCAAGAATGGGCGCCGCGTATAATCAAGCCTCAGATCGGTCCGCTTTCACGTGGCGGTATACGCCACGTGTCAACCGGAGACGCAGGCCGTGGAGGCGCAGCCCCTCACCCGCGCAGGCCCGGCGCCTCTTGCCCGGTGCGCTCCACATATTCGCTGTAACCACCGCCGTATTGATTGATCCCCTCGGGCGTAAGCTCCAAAACGCGATTGGAAAGTGCCGACAGGAAACGGCGATCGTGCGAAACGAACAGCATCGTGCCCTGATAGGCCGAAAGCGCCTTGATCAGCATTTCCTTCGTATCGAGGTCGAGATGGTTGGTCGGCTCGTCGAGGACGAGGAAGTTCGGCGGGTCGAACAGCATTGCGGCCATCACCAGCCGCGCCTTCTCACCGCCGGAGAGCACCCGGCATCGCTTCTCGACGTCATCGCCGGAAAAGCCGAAGCAGCCGGCCAGCGCTCTAAGCGGCGCCTGTCCGGCCTTGGGGAAGCGGTCCTCCAGCCATTGCAGAATGGTGCTCTCGCCATCGAGCAGATCCATGGAATGCTGGGCGAAATAACCAAGCTTGACGCTGGCGCCGAGTGAGACGCTGCCCTTGTCCGGGTTGGTCGTGCCGGTGACCAGCTTCAGCAATGTCGATTTGCCGGCACCGTTGATGCCCATGATGCACCAGCGTTCGCGCCGGCGTACCATGAAATCGAGGCCGTCATATATCGTTCGGCTGCCATAGGTCTTGTGGACGCTCTTGAGGTTGACGACGTCTTCGCCGGAGCGCGGAGCCGGCAAGAACTCGAAGGCGACGGTCTGGCGACGGCGCGGCGGCTCGACGCGGTCAATCTTTTCGAGCTTCTTCACCCGGCTCTGAACCTGCGAGGCGTGAGAGGCACGGGCCTTGAAACGTTCAATGAACTTGATCTCCTTGGCGAGCATCGCCTGCTGGCGCTCGAACTGAGCTTGCTGTTGTCTTTCGTTCAGCGCACGCTGCTCTTCATAGAAGCCATAATCGCCGGAATAGGTCGTCAGCGCGCCGCCGTCGATCTCGATGATCTTGGTGACGATCCGGTTCATGAACTCGCGGTCGTGCGACGTCATCAGCAGAGCGCCGTCATAGCCTTTCAGGAAGTCCTCCAGCCAAATCAGGCTTTCGAGATCGAGATGGTTGCTCGGTTCGTCGAGCAGCATGACGTCCGGGCGCATCAGAAGGATGCGGGCGAGCGCCACGCGCATCTTCCAGCCGCCCGACAGCTTGGCGACGTCGCCGTCCATCATCTCCTGGCTGAAGCTGAGGCCGGCGAGCACCTCGCGGGCACGTCCCTCGAGCGCATAGCCATCGAGCTCTTCGTATCGCGCCTGCACCTCGCCGTAGCGTTCGACGATCGCATCCATTTCATCCATGCGATCCGGATCCGACATGGCCGTCTCGAGCTCGCGCAGCTCCGCCGCCACGGCGCTGACCGGGCCTGCCCCTTCCATCACCTCGGCGACGGCCGACCGACCGGCCATCTCGCCGACATCCTGATCGAAATAGCCGATCGTCATGCCCTTCTCGACCGAGACCTGTCCCTCGTCGGGCAGTTCCTGACCGGTAATCATCCGGAAGAGGGTCGTCTTTCCCGCTCCGTTCGGCCCGACGAGCCCGATCTTTTCGCCGCGGTTCAACGCTGCCGAGGCTTCGATATAGAGTATGCGGTGACTGTTGGACTTGCTGATGTTTTCGATGCGGATCATGCGGAAGACGGCCTATCTGGTTGCGGGCACCCCTATGCCACGGGTTGGCGTAGCTGTCACGCCGGCCGGACGCATCTTCTCCTCGGCGAGGCTATGCCACGCACGGCGGCTCCCAACTAGCCGACGCATGGTACACGCCGCTCGATATGCCCCCTCACCTCGCTGGCGTGAGCAACCTACAGGTCTAGGCCACCTGGTCTGAGCCCCCCGACCATCAGGCCGAATTAAGGTGTTAACCGAGACGAGCTATAAGCGCACCTGCGGATCAGACCTCGGCGCATCGGACGCGGGGTACTGACCGGACTTCAACCCCGATGGCCTGGGAAAACGATGCCTGCAACGACGACATATGCAACGACTGGTAACGCCTATATCGACGGGCTCCTCGGCGAGTGGAAATGGGCGATCAAGGATTTCACGTTCAGTTTCCCGACCAGCGCTTCATTTTACGGCGCCGGTTACGGCAATAGCGAGCCGCTGAAGGGCTTTGCGGTCTTGAACGCCGCACAGCAGGCCGCCACGCGAGCAGCCCTCGATCAGTTTTCCTCCGTCGCCAACGTCTCATTCACCGAGATCACGGAGAGTGCGACCAAGCACGCCGATCTCCGACTCGCCTCGTCCGACGCCCCGAGCACCGCCTGGGCCTATTTCCCCTCGACCGCGGGGGAAGGCGGCGACGCGTGGTTCAACAAATCATCCGGCCACTACAGCCGCCCGGTCAAGGGAAACTACGCCTATGTGACATTCCTTCACGAGACCGGCCACGCGCTTGGACTGGAACACGCCCATGAGGGTAACGTCATGCCCGTGAACCGCGACTCGATGGAATACACGGTCATGAGTTACCGTTCCTATGTCGGTGCCTCGACCACGACCGGCTATACCAACGAGACCTGGGGATATGCGCAATCGCTGATGATGTACGATATCGCTGCCTTGCAGCATATGTACGGCGCGGATTTCACCACCCACAGCGGAAACACGACATATCGCTGGAGCCCGACGTCAGGCGAGATGTTCACCAATGGTATCGGTCAGGGTGCCCCTGGCGGCAACAAGATCCTGCTTACGGTATGGGACGGCGGCGGAACGGACACCTACGATTTTTCCAACTACGCGACTGCACTGAAGGTCGATCTCCGCCCGGGCGAATGGACGACCACCTCGGCCGCGCAATTGGCGAAGCTGCACTACGACGGTTCGAAGGTGGCGATCGGCAATATCGCCAACGCCCTGCAGTATCAGGGCGACACGCGCTCGCTCATCGAGAACGCGAAGGGTGGCGCAGGCAACGACGCGATCACCGGCAATGCCGCTGCAAATGCTCTTTGGGGTAACGGCGGCAATGACAGGCTGATCGGCGGCGATGGGAACGACAATCTTGCTGGCGGTGCGGGCGCCGACCGGCTCGACGGCGGCAATGGCACGGATCTGGCCAATTATGCCAATGCCACGGCCGGCATCGTTGCCGATCTTTACTCGCCCGGCTCCAACACGGGGGAAGCGGCTGGCGATACATATGTATCAATCGAGCGGCTCTACGGTTCAGCCTTCAACGACACCCTGCGCGGAGACAATCGCGCAAACCTCCTGAACGGCCTTGCAGGTAACGACATGCTGAATGGGCGTGACGGCAACGACACCCTGATCGGCGGTAGCGGCGCCGATCGGCTGATTGGCGGCGGCGGCGCGGACACTTTTGTCTTCGAGACGACGGCGCAATCGGCGCCGGCCTTCAGGGACGTGATCGATGATTTCGCCTCCGGCGTCGATCGGATGGATTTGCGTTCAATCGACGCGAACAGCAATGCCGTCGGAGACCAGGCATTTCTATTTATCGGCAGCAATGCGTTCCACGGCAAAGCAGGTGAACTTAACTTCAGGAGTGGGATAGTGTCGGGTGACGTCAATGGCGACGGCCTTGCAGATTTCCAGATCAAGGTGATGAATCTTTCGGCTCTTTCCGGAAGCGATTTCCTGCTTTGAGGGGGTGGAAAAACCATGAGCGAATGGATCGATTTTGAGCGCTGGTCAGACTGCAAGAGCATGGAGCGGCCCGGGATCGTCTTCGAGGTCACCAACGGAGATCAGACGCTGCTCACTGATTGCGTCGTGCCGCTGCCGTTGCCGTCTGACTGGGTAGTTCATCCTCTGCGCTTTCGCGCCGTGCCGCAGCCTCGGCCTCGGCACTCTTCGCCGTTACCGAAGCCGGCAGGTCCGCAGGAGTAAACACAACACGGACCAGTTGCCGGTCGGCGGCCCGCTTGCGGAGTCGAAGCGCCATGGACGTGCTGCGCCGCAGCTATTAGACTCCTTCGGATCATACGCGGAAGCAATGGTTACCGCTGGCGGCCTGCTGGTCCCTCGCGCTATCCTCAGCATCCGCAAGGTCACGTCGACCATGATCCCAGGACTGACTGCGGCGGCCGTGTTACTCGCGTCGATCAGGTGAGTGAACAAGTCGCGGCTAGCTCAACCACGCTGCTGGAGGATTGATGAACACTCTTGCTCCCCGTCTCACGGACCTCGCTCACGGTGGCGGTTGCGGCTGCAAACTCGCGCCCTCCGTTCTACAGCAGCTTCTTGCCACTCAACCGGCTGCCCGACCTTTTGCCCAGCTCCTCGTCGGCAACGACATGGCCGATGATGCCGCCGTATGGCAGGTGGACGACAACACCTGCGTGATTGCCACCACCGATTTCTTCATGCCGATCGTCGACGATCCGCGAGACTTCGGGCGGATCGCCGCGACCAATGCTATTTCCGATGTTTATGCCATGGGTGGAAAGCCGATCCTGGCATTGGCGATCGTCGGAATGCCGATCAACAAGCTCGATTCGACAACGATCGCGAAGATTCTCGAGGGCGGCGCTTCGATCTGCGCCGAGGCGGGCATTCCCGTCGCCGGCGGCCATTCCATCGATTCCGTCGAGCCGATTTACGGCCTCGCCGTCATCGGCCTCTGTCACCCGAGCGAGGTTCGCCGCAATGGCGGCGTAAAAGCCGGAGACGCGCTCATCCTGACCAAGGGGATTGGCGTCGGCATCTATTCGGCAGCAATTAAGAAGAACGCGCTGCCGGCCGGCTGTTACGAGGAAATGATCGGCTCCACGACGCTGCTCAACCGCATCGGCGCGGACCTCGCCGCCGATCCCGATGTCCATGCGATGACCGATGTCACCGGTTTCGGAGTCCTCGGACACGGACTTGAGATGGCCCGTGCGTCTCAGCTTTCCCTCACCCTGAGCCTTCCCGCGATTCCCTTCTTGTCACAAGCTTACATGCTTGCCGAACAGGGTTTCATCACGGGTGCGTCGGGGCGCAACTGGGCAAGCTACGGCGCCGACGTCGTGCTTCCCGACGACCTCCCGGACTGGCAGCGACTGCTGCTTGCCGACCCGCAGACCTCGGGCGGTCTGCTGGTCGCATGTGCGCCGGAAAAGGCTGGCGCATTGGTCGAGAGTATCCGCCTCGCGGGTTACCCGCTTGCGGGCATTGTCGGAACCGCGGAAGCAGGCGCGGCTCAGATCAACGTGATTTCCTGATATCGATTGCTCGGGGAACAAGCGTTCCCGAACATCGTTGGTGGCGATGAAAAGGAGATCGCCATGAGCAACCTCGCACCGACCCGGCCTTCCGCACGTGTTCTGGCCGCTTTCTGCCTGCTGATCGCCCTCGCCCCCAATCCAGCATCGGCACAGAACGCGAATGAGAAAGCCGATTGCGCCGCGGCTGCCGGCAAGGCGGAGCCGGCAACGCCCCCCGACCGCGCCAGCGCTGACGGCACCGCGCCCGGCAACAGCGGGTCGACCGGCTGGACCGGAGGAACGGGCGGCGCGCATATCGGCACCAATCCCCAAGGGGGGACTGCGAGCTCGACAACCTGGCAGCCGCCGACGGCGCGCGGCATCGATCTCGCCGCGGCAGCCGAAACTCCGCCACCGAAAACCCAGGCACCGGGAGCCCAGACACCGACCGACTGCTGAGGTTACCGCCGTGGCGATCGTTAATTCTGTTTCCAAGCGTCGAGCATGGTAGTAATTTTGTCGGCGAGCGCATTTCACGCCGCTATCAGACGGGAGCTGAGGCCATGCTGAACCGCCGCCGATTTCTGACGAATGCTGCGACAGCAGCAATCGCGACTGCCTGGGTTTCAAGAGGCGGCACGCGAGCCCGTGCCGAGGAGGCCGGAAATGGTTCCCGCTGGCGTCGTTTCGAGATTATCACCAAAATCGACCTTCAGCCGGCTGAAGGCCCGGCGCAGCTCTGGCTGCCGGTAGTCCGGTCTGCCGGTGACTATCAGAAAGCGGACGCTCCGCGCTGGGTATCGAACAGCACCGACATCCGTATGGAGAAAGACCCCTCCTCCGGCGCCGACATTCTGCGCGTCATGTGGCAAGACGAGCCACGGCGCGCCATCGAGGTTACTCAACACGTGGCCACGCGCGATCGCCGCGTGGCAAGCAAGATCGCCGCAACGGAGGCGGAACTGCAGCATGAGTTGCGCGGCACTCCCAGCATGCCCGTAGACGGCATCGTCAAGACAACCGCCATGCGCATTGTCGAAGGCCGGGATCGAGCCGAAGATCGCGCTCGGGCGATCTACGATTGGGTGATCGACAATACGTTCCGCGATGCGAACATCGACGGCTGCGGCGTCGGCAACGCCAGGGACATGCTGGAAAGCGGCTATTTCGGCGGCAAGTGCGCAGACATATCAAGCTTGTTCGTGTCGCTCGCCCGAGCCGCCGGCCTGCCTGCCCGCGACGTCTTCGGCATCCGAGTGGCCGATTCCGCCGATTTCAAGAGCCTCGGCCGTTCCGGCGACATCACCAAAGCGCAGCACTGTCGCGCCGAAGTCTATCTCGACGCTCATGGCTGGGTTCCGGTCGATCCGGCTGATGTCCGCAAGGTTGTGCTCGAAGAAAACCTGCCGCTCGATAATCCCGCCGTCCGCGCTTTCCGCGAAAAAGCTTACGGCAACTGGGAAATGAACTGGGTGGGCTACAACACGGCGCGAGATCTCGTTCTGCCCGGAGGAGAGCTGCGACAGGGGTTCCTGATGTATCCTGCAGCAGTTACCTCGCGCGGCGAGCTGGACTGCCTCAATCCGCAGACCTTCGCCTATTCGATCACCTCCAGGGAAATAGCAGCCTGAGGGCCAGGCGACGTCCGAAAACGAAGCCGCAGGAAGATCGATCACTGCGGCTTGATCTCCTCGATCGTTAGCCGCAATCCATCGGCGTTGAACAAATCCCCCTCCCTGATCAGGGAACGATCCTCGTTGAGTTTGAAAACCAGCGAAGCGAGCCTCGACTTCGCCTCCCCGTCCTCCACTAGGCCTTCGCGGCCAGCCCGGTAGAAGACGGCGCCCGACCAGTCGACGCCGGCGCCGCGGAAAAGCCGCACCATGTCCGGCCAGCGCAATTCGTCCCCGACAACGTGAAGATAGGCTGAGCGCAGCAGATCGACACTGGTGTCGTTGATCCGGAGCAGCACGAACAGCATGGTGAACGAGCCGACGTCCCTGTAAATCGAGACCACCCAGTCGTCAAAATCGGTCCCATGCGTTTCGGCGGTCACGAAGGGTCTCCTGATGGCGGAAGAGAATGGGAGTCGAACCCACCCAAGACAGCCTCGCTGCCCCACCCGGATTTGAAGTCCGGACATGCCACCGGGCATGATTCTCTTCCAGGCGTCGAATTTGTTGCCATTTCACCGGAGACAATCTTTGCAAACGCGAGCGATTGCTGCCGCTTTGCTACCCTTTGCCATCACTCCTGTCCACTACAGCACGACTGATCATGTCGTCAATCTGCGCTGCGGCATGGGCCTGTATCCCGGGCATCACATGCGAGTACAGGTCGAGCGTAATGCCGATCTTCGAATGTGAAAGACGCTCACTCGCGATCTTTGGATGGACGCCGCCGGCCAGCAACTGCGTTGCATGGGTGTGGCGCAAGTCGTGGAAGCGCATCCGCGGGTGGGTCCACTGGGTCGCCACTCGAAAGTGACAGCTCCAATCTTGTCTACGCTCGGCGGCTTGCCTAAGACCTTTGTCGTTGATGAGCTGGTCTAAGGTCCGGCAAGCACATGTCGGGCGTGTAATTGGAGCTGCAGCTGGTCGGCCCGCTGCAGCTCTGTTTGTTCCTACACACCCGCCGCGATGTCTCTCTGCAATCTGAACTCTCGGCCACTCGCTTTGCGGGGCTGCCTCCGCATTTGTCACTCAACATCATCTGGCAACGGTAAGTCCGCCATCGCTCACCGCACAAAATACCTCTTCCTATAAACAAAAGACGGAACCGGGCTCTGATCTGCGCGTTCGGAGCAAACATCATCGTGCGAGGAGGCGGACATGAAACCGGCGACAATATTGCTTGCCGATGATGAAGCGCTGCTCCTTTTGGATTACGAGGCTGCCCTTGCCGAGGCGGGGTTCGTCGTTGTGGCGGTAGCCAGCGGAGGGAAGGCGATAGAGGTTTTGAGGTCCGCAGACTCCGAAATAGCAGGGGTGGTAACCGATATTCGGTTTTTTGGACTTCCCGACGGTTGGAGCGTCGCACGTGTTGCCCGTGAGATTGATCCTGATATGCCGGTCGTCTACGTCACCGGACATGGCGCTCTCGAGTGGCCCTCAAGGGGTGTCGCGAACAGCATCTTGCTCGAAAAGCCCTTCGCTCTCGCACAACTGGTGACGGCCGTATCCCAGCTGCTCAACGCACCCCGTGCTCCTCAGTGTGGCGCCTGATCCGCAGCCCCGGAGCTAGCACAGATTATTCCCAGTCAGTTCTGGCGCAAATGGACAATTCCTGGCTCTCTAGGCCGCCGCTCTGAGCATTTCGCGCAAGCTGTCCTTGTTCCTGACGCCCCTTTGACAAAGCTCTATTAGCCTAGCTGCCAGAACGGTCGCCTCAGGGCAATCATAGGTCATTCTTCTGGCTTTGATCTCCTCGTCGAACAGGCTCTGCAGCAATTTGATATCGCTCGGAGTGAGAATCCTAGGATCGATTGCATGGAACTGAGAGGTCATTGGCCGATCTCCTCTCTGGGGGCGTAATTGCGGAAACTCCGCAGGGCGCCCCGGGTAAATTCGGCAGTGCAACGAGCATTGTAGACCGAAGAATGGCGATTGCGAGTCGCGAAAATTCACGGCACGGCTGATAAGCAGTGATCCGATCAACATCTCGTGCGTTATTGGCTTCATGGCCAAAGCACCTTCAAAGAAGCCATCCTCAGAGCCGTCTGATCCCATGCCGGCGCGTGTCTATCCCTGCCTTGCGACGCTCGTCGATAAGCCGCCGACCGGGCAGGACTGGGCCTACGAGGTGAAGTGGGCCGGCTACCGGCTGGCCGTGCACATCGAGCCCGGCTAGGTGAGAATTCTCACGCGCGGCGGCTACGACTGGACCGACAGGCTCCCGTCGATTGCTGACGACGCGCGACGGCTCGCCGTGCAGACGGCCATAATCGACGGAGAGGCTGTCGTGCTCGATGAAAAGCATGCTCCAGCGAGCCTTGGGCCGTCTGCCGTCTATCCTCGAAGCGGGCGCCATCGTCTGCTATGCCTTCGACCTGCTCTATCTCAACGACGCGACGTTCGCCGGCTGCCGCTGCGGGAGCGCCGGAGACTGCTGCAACCGATCATCGCCAGACAGGAAGCGGCGGTTCGGTGTTCTGAGGAAGGCGATGCGGGGGCGAAGATTTCCTCCGTGCCGCGTGCGCGCACGGCCTCGAAGGCATGATCGCCAAGCATGTCGAGAAGGCCCATCGTTCCGGCCGGGGCGAGTGGTGGCGAAAGATCGCCTGCAAAAGTCGAAATAGCTTTGTGGTGATCGGCTTCGAGCCGTCGACTGTGCAGGCCATCTCGGTCGGCTTGTGCTCGCCGCCGGAAGGGCGGAGCTCTGGTTTATGTCGGCGGCTGATTACCGGCTGGTCGAACCAACTGTCGCGCGAGCTGCGTAACCTGCTCGAAGGAATGGTGACGAAAACGCCAGCGTTGGCCCTGAGGCGGATAGGCGCCGTCTTCGTGGAGCCGGTGCTCGTCGCAAAAGTCGAGTATCGGGCCTGGACCGATGACGGAAATTGCAAGCATGCGTCCTTTAAGGGGAGAAGGCCGCGAGAGGATGGCCCCCTCTTTTCGGGATGGGCTAGATCTTGTGACAACCTAGAGGGCGTTGCCAACCGTAAGCCGAAGGCGCAAGGTCCAACCTTCAGTAGAAATGTCACGGGCGCTGCTGCTTAAGGGCTAAAAGCCTTGGCCCCCTTTGAAGGAGCACGCAATGTCTTCCAACGTATCCATCATGTCACCTTCGGACCTGCAATTCATCAGGTCAGTTTTGGGCGAAGCCGGCTATAACGCCAAACTTCTCGTTGACGATCCTCGATCTTTTGAAACGGCCGAATTGCTCGTAACTAAGTTGTTCCTGGCGGGTGAAGACTCCCGACCGGGCCTGGCGGCGAAGCTAGAGTGTCAGTTGGGCAAGGCTGGCAGGTACAGACGGCCTCCCGGGTCGTCGCTGGCGCGGTATGCAATCCAAGGTCTTCCAAGCGAGCTACAATTTTCATAAGCACGACGATGCCCGGAACGATCGTAGCCCGGTTTGCAAGTTGTAGAACAGCCCAAGAATGCGCAACTCGCGGTTTCCAATTCACGAAGCGTTCCGCGCTTTATCGTGTCGTTGTTAGGACCGATTGGAAACCACATTTCGCTCCACCCCTTCGTAGAACCGCCGCACCGCTCATTCCTTTCCATCCAACTCAATCTTCAGCGTTCTGATGATGTCGGCCGCGTCCAGCATGACGTCTCTGGTCTCCGCGGGAGATAGGTCACGGGCGCGTGACGAGGCCAACTGGAGATCAATCACAACGTCTCGGGCGCGGTGGCTGGCAGCAATGCTAGCCTGCCTGCGCATATCACGGATCGTGTCAACCGAACGATCCAGCAGCCGGCTGATCTCATAGGGCGTAAGTCTTTCGACCTCGTTCGCGGCTCTGATCAGTTCGGCAATGAATGCGGTCGTGAGGCTCATGGTCTTCTGACGCCGGCCCCATGCGGAGCGTTTCGAGCGGCTGTTTTCTCCGCCATCTTCGCTCGGAATTTCTCTCCCAAGCGCGGTACAGCATCCACTCCGAGATTCATTACTCGGTCCAGGTCCTCCCGATACCAGAATTTCCGCGTGGCGCTTTCCAATACGCATGGCTCCGGATAGGCGGTTCCTACGGGCTCGAGGAAGTCCTCGACGTGCTTTTCGCTGACGCAGCCCGCCGCCATTTCTGCCGTCATCCGCGGCGGCCAACTACTCGGCGGTACAATGGCTGCGCGATGCTTTCTATTCGAGATAGCCATCAAAGCACCGGGGACTTCGGTCGATGGGCGCTTAAGTTGCGCATTGCCATATGCCCCGCCTTCCTTAGATTTCATCTGGGCGGCCGTGCCGGCCACGTGCGAGCTCGCCTTGATGAACCCTCGCTCCTTCCAATTTCTTCTGGCAGGGACGCAACCTCGCACATGCCTTTACGGATCAGACCTTCTAAGTATTGAAAGGGATGTTCAAGAGCCGGCGCGATAGAATTTGAAGTCCGGACGCCCCACCGGGGACGAGTCTCTTCCCTCATCTGCCTCAGGAACGTGCCCTTCGTAAAGATCGAGCCTGTGCGGGTTAACCCGGCGCACGTCGCCATGCCGGAGCGTCACTCCCTGACGATCGAAGAATTCCAGGATCTCGATCGCCACCTTTCTACCGTTGTTGACACGGTCGCGGAAGAGACCTGCGGAAAATTCACCCCGCTCGGCATTGGCCGCGACTTGCCTGATGATTGCGACCATTTCCGCTGTCGTCTGACGGGTGAAGAAATGGTCATGCCGAATCTGGTCGACGCGGCCGAGCCGTGCACAAAGTTTGAGGATGCGGCGTATCTCTCGCTCGTCTACGCCCAGCGTTTCGGCGAAATCGCGGACTCGAGGCGGACGGAATCTCTCCTCGCCTTCCAGATGCGGAAGGATTCGTGCATAGAGCTCCTCCTCCTTCTCGCTCAACCGGACCTCGTGACCCGGCAATCGGACGAAGGCGCCTTCGAGCACCAGGCGCCCGCCCGTCTGTTCGGTCCTAAGCGCAACCAGAAAGGCCGGCGGAGGAAGTCGTGGCGTGACCTGCAGCCGAAGGCGCTCGCGACCGATCCCCTGCAGATCGGGGTTCTCCACATGAAAGGCGCTCAATACGCGCTGGACCTCGTCGGAAAATGCGACTCGCTGGCGCTTCGACAGCGCATGGCGCACCGCCAGGCCCTCGATGAGTTCGGCCGAGGCAAACATGAGCGCGTTCTGCAGTTCCGGCTCGGACAGGGCCCGGTCGCGTGCAAAGACGTCAAGATCGACAAGAAATGGCGGAACATCCAGCAATGCCGCAAGCGCTTCGCCAGCATGGGACAGAGATGCGGCTTTCAAGAAGCTCAGCCGCTGGGGAGAGCGCCGCTTGCGCAGGGGCGCCCGCAGATCCAGGAGCCGTCCTCCACCGATCGTGCGCCGGGCTGAAACGTCGCGCAGTATGAACCGGTCGCCGACAGCAGCCGCGATCGGACGGTCGAGCACGAGTTGAACCCGCCGCCGCTCGCCCGGCAACAGCGGTCCCTCGAGCGGCACGATACGAACACCGGTCTCGGCGCTCGCGTGGTGAAAGCGGGCCGAAAACCATTCCCCGATCGGCTTCGTCTCACTTTCAAGCACAGAAAGATCCGCGTCGAGCCTGTCGCTCGGCGCGTGCAGATGGGGATCGACCACCATGTCGCCTCGGGTGATTGCGTTCTTCGAGATCCCCTCGCCCGCAAGGTTGAGTGCACAGCGTTGCCCGGCAAAGCCGCGCTCGGCCCTCTGGTTCTGAGCATGTATGGAACGTACGCGCGCAGCGCGACCCGCTGGCGAGACCGTCACCTGGTCGCCCACGCCGACGGACCCTGAAAGCACGGTTCCAGTGACCACGGTTCCGGCGCCCGAGAGCGTGAAGCTTCGATCGACGGCGAGCCGGAAACGGCCACCGGCAGTCGATGCCACGGTCGCACGCTCGGCAGCCGCCAGGCGTGCCTTCAACAATTCAATCCCCTGCCCCGCCGCCGCAGAGACGGGAAGTATCTCCGCATCGCGGAGGCTCGTCGACGAAAGCACCGCTCCTATTTCATCCGTCAGGCTCTCGAGGCGGTCAGGATCGGCAAGGTCTGCTTTTGTGATCGCGACCAGTCCGCGGCTGACGCCGAGCAGATCGAGGATCGCGAGATGTTCGAGCGTCTGGGGTTTGATGCCATCGTCTGCCGCAACGACCAGCATGGCATAGTCGATGCCGCCCGCGCCGGCGAGCATGGTATGAATGAAGCGCTCGTGACCGGGGACGTCGACAAATCCGGTAACTGCGTCCTTTGCAAACCGGGCATAGGCAAAGCCGAGATCGATGGTGATGCCGCGCGCCTTTTCTTCCTTGAGGCGATCGGTGTCGACACCGGTCAGTGCCTTGACGAGCGTCGTCTTGCCATGATCGATATGCCCGGCCGTGCCGACGATCATGGCGCCCGCCTTGAAAGCGGCTCTTGCGCCCGACGTTCCGCTTCCTGGATCTCCGCCGGCGAAAGGCTGTCACGAACCGGTCCCATGAAGGGCTTTGCCAGGGTGCTGCCGCCTTCCGTCGCCCGGATCAGCCAGACCAAGGCAGTCACACCATTGCGTATCGTGCCCGCCCCCATATGGCAGGCCGCTCCCAGCATGGCCTGGGCGTCTGCGTCGCCCCTCTCTGCAGCCTTCAGCCACCAGTAGACGGCCTTTTGCGCATCGCGTTCGACACCGAGTGCGTTGTGGTGGAGCATGCCGAGCCGCGTCATCGAGGACGCGATGCCGGCCTCGGCGGCACATTCCGCCCAGCGTCGCGCCTCGAGCGGGTCGGCCGTCATGATCTCGCCTTCCAGCAGCAGCCAGCTCAACATGTCCTGGGCCGGCGCGTCGCCCTTTTCAGCGGCGCGTCGATAATATTCGGCTGCGATGCCGTAGTCGGCATCGGTGCCGGCGAGCCCTTGCATGTGCAGGGCGGCATAGTTGCGTTGCCCGACGGGATCCCCGGCTTCGGCCGCCAGGCGCAGCCATTTGCACGCCAGTTCTCGATTCTCCGGCACCCCGAGCCCTTCTGCGAAGCAGGCGCCGATATTGTTCTGCGCCCGCGCGACGCCGGCACGCGCCAGAGGCTCCCAGATGCGCAGCGCCGACCCGTAGTCGCCGGCTTGGGCGCGTGCCAGGGCCTCGGCCATCGGATCGGCCACAGGCGCCGTCTGGGGCTTATTGCCTCGAAGGCGTTCAAGCCACCGCATCGCCGCTACCCTCGGACAGGGTTTTGAGGAATTCCGCCTCATCGGACAGACAGCGCAGGTCCAGAACCAGCGCACCATCCCGCAGGCGCCCCAGGATCGGGCGGGACAGAGACCGGAACAGAGCTGCGAGCGCTTCGAGTGCGCTCCCGCTCGACCCAACGATCCTCAGGCCGGCGCTCGGGATCGTGTCTACGGGAAGCGCCCCGGAGCCTATCTGGCTCGAACAGCTGCAGACCTCGACAGCGTAACCGCTCGGCGCCAGCATCGCGCCGACCTGCGGCGCGAGCCGCTCCGCCTGTGCCCGCACTTCCGCTTGCACGCGGGACAGCATGAAAAGTGTCGGCAGGCGCGAAGCCAGCCGATCCGGATCGCGATAGAGCTTCAAGGTAGCAGCCGTCGCCGCGATACGGATCTTGTCGACACGCAGCGCCCGCTTCAGCGGATTGCGGTTGATCTCGGCGATCAGGTCCCTGCGCCCGACGATGAAACCCGCCTGCGGACCGCCCAGCAGCTTGTCGCCGGAAAAGGTGACCAGATCGGCTCCTTCGGCGACTGCCTCTCGCACCGTCGGCTCCCTGCCGAGACCATAACGCGACAGGTCGACCAGGCTGCCCGAACCGAGATCGTTGAGAAGCACCACACCTCTTTCATGGGCGATTGCCGCAAGCTCGGCACCCGGGACCTCCGCGGTGAAGCCCTCGATCCTGTAATTCGACGTATGGACCTTGAGGATCAAAGCCGTCTCAGGCCCGATCGCCTTGACGTAGTCCTTCGCGTGGGTGCGGTTGGTCGTGCCCACTTCGACCAGATCGACGCCGGCGCGCTCCATGATGTCCGGCATGCGGAAAGCGCCGCCGATCTCGATCAATTCACCCCGCGAAACGATCGCCTGACGCCCGGCACCGACCGAGTTGAGAGCGATCAGGACAGCCGCGGCATTGTTGTTGACGACGGTGGCATCCTCCGCTCCCGTCAGCTCGCACAGCAGTTCCCGCAAATGGCTGTCGCGTTCGCCGCGCCCACCGGAATCGAGATCGAATTCAAGCGCGGCCGCTTCGCGCATTGCATCGACGGCGGCATCGACCGCCTCCTGCGCAAGCAGCGCCCGGCCGAGATTGGTATGAAGCACCGTCCCCGTCAGATTGAACAGCGGGCGAAGGTTCGAGCGGCTGCGGTCATCGAGCCGGCTCAGCAGAGCGGCAACAATGCCATCCTTGCCTGGCAGCGCCCCACCGCTCCGCACGGCAAGGCGGACTTCGCCCAGTACTTTGCGCAGTTCGTCCGTCACCACGGCGCGGCCATGCTGCTCCACAAGCGGCGACACGGCCGCCGCGTTCAGCATCTGGTCGACGGAGGGCAAGGCACGAAGATCGACAGGTCCCGACATTGGATCAATAGCCCATCAGGAACGGGTCAAAGCCCGCCCGCTTGTATTCCGTGTCCTTCATCAACAGGTCGAGCCCGAGGCTCGCAACATCATCGGCGACGACGTCGAGCGAAGGGTTCTTGTTCTGGTAGAGGATCTTCATCCAGCTGTTGCAGGTGTCGCAGACTTCCGCCTTGACCGTCGCCTCTTCGTCTCCCGTCTCGACGGCCTGGTAGCCGATGCCCTTCGTGGAACCGCAGGCGAGACATTTGACCCGAACCTCATTCCACATCGTGGCGCAGCAGGAACATGAGGCATAGCGCGCGCCCTCGGCACCATGAAAGCCGATGACCATGGATGCGACCGGCCTGCCGCCGCAGGCGGGACAGACCCCTACCCGGATCGGCACGAGCCTGCTGCCGTCGAGACCGGCAGCGAGGCGCGCCGCCTGGATTTGCATTGCGGCAGCAACGTAAAGGTGGTGAGCGAGGCTCTCGACGGGCAGGTCGTCAGCCATGACGTTGCCGATCATCCAGGTCAGCATTTCCTCATCCGCCGTCCGGACCTGTGCAAGCGCTTCTGCGGCGGCAGCCGGCTTCTCCAGGGCTTCAGCCTTCTCAAAAAATTGCTGCAACACTTCGCGGCAATCCGGCGACCCCCCCATCGCTGCGCGATCGATGGGGGGCATGGCATTCGCACGCGCACGCTCAACCCGATCGGCCGGGACCGGCTCCGGCGGCGGCAATGCGGATACGAGCTCGCTCTGGATTCGCGTGATCCCCGCCAGGAAATTGAGATAGGGAGCGAGGTGGCTGCCTTGGGCGAGTGCCTCGAAGCGACTGGCGCGATCGTTGAAGAGGCGTGCCAAATTCGGCTTCAGGACAAACGGTGCCTTGGGAACGCCGCCGATCACCGATGGATCGGGCTGTACAGGGGATACGGACATTTCACCTCGCGGGCCGACCGGCCACAGCTCGTTTCCGGTTATTCTGCAGGATCGATCCGGCCGCGTCCAGCCAGTTCCTTGAGCCACTTGCGATGGTGCCGCCACGCCCAGCCACCGGTGACCGAGCCCTTCGTCATCGCGCGGAACGTCCCGCGGGTCCAGAAGGCCGCATAGACATGAACGATGAAGACGCAGATGATCAGCACCGCCGCCACGGCATGGGCGAGCACCGCAAAGCGCTTCGTCTCGATCGACGTATAGCTGTAGAAGTACTGATCCCAGATGATGACGCCGGTTATGATCAACGCGACGATCAGCAAGGCCATTGCCCAGAAGATCACCTTCTGGCCGGCATTGTACTTGCCCATTTCCGGCAAGCGGTCCTCGTGCCCGCCGATCACGTCGCGAATGCCCGTGAACCAGCCCATGTCCGCTCTGGTGAAGAGGTTGGCCTTCCAGAGCTGGAAGAAGAAAATGTAGAAACTGAAGAAAAGCACCACGCCGATCCACGGGTGCAGCATGCGCGTGTTCTGCCCCCCACCGAACAGGCCGGTCAGGAAAAACAGGGACGGGTGGAACATTGCAAGGCCGGAAAGCGCCAGCAGGATCAGGCTGGAGGCCGTGATCCAATGATTAACGCGCTTGCCCGGCCCATAGCGGTCGACTGTGACCGGCGGTCCGCGATGGATGGCATCTTCCGGTTCAAGATCGCTGGCCTTTGTCATCAGGCGTCCTCCCTGCGGCTCCGGCGCTATCGACGAGCCTTTCCGCACTCTCTTCGTCTTCCGGCTGCACACGATTGGCCCGGCCGAAGACGCCGTGGAGAATTGCCCCGGCGGCCACGAGACCCATTGCGGCGAGACCTGTGTATTTGGTCACACCCTTCCATGCCTGGACCACGGCGGAAATCTTCGGATCGTCGGGCAGATCGGAGTAGATGTGCGGCTTGTCGTTGTGATGCAGCACATACATCACATGCGTGCCGCCTACGCCCGGCGGATCGTAAAGGCCTGCATTCGTATAACCGCGGGATTTGAGATCGGCGATGCGGTGTTCCGCATGCTTCTTCATATCCTCCTTCGTGCCGAACACGATCGCGTGGGTCGGACAGGCCTTGGCACAGGCCGGTCCCTGGCCGACGGCGACCCGATCGGAACAGAGGGTGCATTTGTAGGCGCGGTGATCGACTTTCGAGATGCGCGGAATGTTGAAGGGACAGCCCTTTATGCAATAGCCGCAGCCAATGCAGTTCTCGTGAACGAAATCCACGATGCCGTTCGAATACTGGACGATTGCGCCCGGCGCCGGGCAGGCTTTCAGGCACCCCGGATCGGCGCAGTGCATGCAGCCGTCCTTGCGGATGAGCCATTCGAGATTGTCGGTCTCGGGATTGACCCACTCGGTAAAGCGCATGAGCGTGAACATGTCCTCGGTGAGGTCATGGGGGTTGGTATAGTAGCCGACGTTTTCGCCGATCCCCGGATGCGTATCGTTCCACTCGACGCACGCAGACTGGCAGGCCTTGCAGCCGATGCACTTTGAGACGTCGATCAGCTTGGCGACGGGCGTGAGCTGCCGCTCGGGCGGCGGCAGCTCGGTGGTTGCCGAGCGGCGTACGAGATCCCGCTCGGTAAGGTTGCTTTCCATCGGCTGGACCGGCGGATTGCTGACGGCGGTGCGAGGACTGTCCATCATACTCTAGCCTCCTCGGGCGCCGTCGATGATTCGATATTGACCAGGAATGCTTTGTATTCCGGCGTTTCGATATTGGCGTCACCGACGAAAGGCGCGAGCGAGTTGGGGCCGAGGCCCTTTTTCGCCGAGCCGGTGAACCCCCAGTGAAGCGGAATGCCCACCACATGGACCGGCTTGCCGTCGCACATCAGCGGCCGGATGCGCTTGGTCACCACCGCCTTCGCCTTGACCGAACCACGCTTCGACCACACCCGGACCCAGCCGCCGTTTTCGATATTCTTCTCCTCTGCCAGTTCCTCGGAGATCTCGACGAAGAATTCCGGCTGAAGCGCGGAATTCACGCGGTTATGCTTGGTCCAGTAGTGGAAGTGTTCCGTCAGCCGGTAGGAAGTAGCCGCGTAAGGGAACTCGTCCGACAGCCCCATCTGCGCCACGTCCGTCTGAAAGACGCGGCTGACCGGGTTGCCCCGCATCTTCGGATTGAAGACGTTGGCGACGGGGGATTCGAAAGGCTCCATATGGGCCGGGAACGGCCCGTCCCGCATCAAACCGCGTGAAAACAGGCGTGCAGTCCCCTCCTGGTTCATGATGAACGGGCCGATTTCGTCCGGCTTTGCCGTAGGAGCAATATCGGGCACATCGTAGCCCGCCCACTTCGTGCCATCCCACTCGAGCAGCTTACGTGAGGGATCCCACGGCTTGCCCTGCAAATCGGCCGAAGCACGATTGTAGAGCGTGCGGCGATTAAGCGGCCAGGCGAATGACCAGCCGAGATAAGCGCCAGTGTCGTCCGGATCGTGGTTGTCGCGGCGGGCCATATTGTTGCCCTGCTCGTTGAAGTTGCCGGAATAGATCCAGCAACCGCACATGGTCGAACCGTCGTCCCTGAGTTGCGAGAAGTTCAGGATCTGCTTGCCGGCCGCGACCTGCACCTTCATCGGGTTGGCAGGATCCATGAGGTCCGTCAGTGCCCGACCGTTGATTTCCTTCGCCAGCTCCTCCGGCGTAGGTTCGTTCGGATCGGCATAGTCCCATGACAAGTTCAGGATCGGATCGGGGAACGCGCCACCCTCGTTGCGATACATCTCCTTCATCCTGAGGAATATCTGGGCGACGATGTAAGTGTCGTGCTTTGCTTCGCCGGGGGGTGTTCCACCTGCCCAGTGCCACTGCAACCATCGGCCCGAGTTTGTCAGCGAGCCCTCTTCCTCCGCAAAGCAGGTCGTGGGCAGCTGGAACACCTCGGTCTGGATGGATGCGGTATCGACAGGGTTGAAGTCGCCATGGTTTTCCCAGAACCGTGCGGTCTCTGTGTCGAGCGGGTCCATCGTGACGAGCCACTTCAGGTTCGACAGCGCCTTGGTGTTCTTGTCCCGGTTCGGGAAGGCAAGAAGTGGGTTGAAGCCCTGGCAGATGTAGCCATTGACCTTGCCGGCATACATCAGCTCGAACACGCGAAGCACATCATAGGCCGGCACGTCGAGCTTGGAGAGGTAATTGAAGGCCCAGTCGTTGTCGATCCGGGCGGCATCCCCCCACATGGCCTTCTGGAAGGAGACCATGAACTTCCTGTAGTTCTGCCAGTAACTTGTCTGCCCTGGACGCAATGGTTTGAACTGGCGTGTCGACATATAGGTCGTGAAATCCACGTCCTTTTCCGTCGGCATCGTCAGATACCCCGTGAGCAGATGCGACATTAGACCGAGGTCAGTCAGTCCCTGGATGTTGGAGTGGCCGCGAAGCGCGTTCATGCCGCCGCCGCGCACGCCGATATTGCCGAGGATGAGCTGCAGCATGGCCATGGCGCGGATGTTTTGCGAACCGCTGGAATGCTGGGTCCAGCCGAGCGCATACATCGACGTCATCGTCTTTGTCGGAGACGAGCATTCCGAGATCATCTCGGCAACCTTGAGGAACTTGTCCTTGGGCGTGCCGCAGATCCGTTCCACCATTTCCGGCGTATAGGGGGCGAGGTGCGCCTTCAGCAGATTCCAGACACAACGCGGGTGCTGGAGCGCCGGGTCAGTCACGACGAAGCCGTCGTCGCCGAGGACATAGTCCCACGTCGACTTGTCATAGTCGCGCTTTTCCGCGTCGTAGCCCGTGAAGAGGCCGTCCTGGTAGCCGAAGCCGTCCTTGACGAGATAGGAGGCGTTGGTGAACGCCTTCATATAGTCCCACTGCACCTTGTCGTTGTCGATGCAATACTTCATCACCCCGTTGAGGAAGGCGATGTCGGTTCCCTGACGGATGGGAGCGTAATAGTCGGATACGGACGCGGTGCGGGTATAGCGCGGATCGACCACGATCAGCTTCGCGCCCCGCGTGGCCTTCGCCTCGGTCACCCATTTGAAGCCGCAGGGATGCGCTTCGGCCGCATTGCCGCCCATGACGACTACGAGGTCGGTATTTTTGATGTCGGTCCAGGAGTTGGTCATCGCTCCACGGCCAAATGTTGGGCCCAAACTGGACACCGTAGGGCCGTGTCAGACGCGCGCCTGATTATCGAAACCGACTATTCCCAGAGCCTTGGCGAATTTGAAGGTCGCCCAAGCCGTTTCATTGGTGGTCGCCGACGCGGCGAGCATGCCGACCGTCGTCCAGCGATTGACCGGAACGCCTGCGGCATTCGCCGCGACGAAATTGGCGTCGCGGTCATCCTTCATCAACCGTGCGATGCGGTCGAAAGCATCCTCCCAGGAGATACGCTCGAACTTATCCGAGCCCGGCTTGCGGTGCATCGGATACTGGAGACGGGTCGGGGACTTCACGAAGTCCTTGAGCGCCGCCCCCTTGGGACAGAGCGTACCGCGGTTGGTCGGATGATCCGCATCGCCTTCGATGTGAATGATGTCGGCAGCCTCACCCTTGCGGAGGTCGCCCTTCGAATAGATGATGACGCCACAGGCGACGGAACAGTAGGGACAGGTGTTGCGCGTTTCGGTGGTCGTCGTCAGCTTGTGAGGCCGGACATGCGCGACGACCGCCGCCTCAGCCTCACCAAACCCCATCGCACCGAGTGACGTTGCCGCAGCCCCTGCTCCAGCCAGCTTCAAAAAGCTGCGCCGTGAGAGGTCTACATTCATGGGAACAGCCTCCATCTCGTGTCAGCAACAATGGAGTCTATGCCTCGACACCAGCAAGTCAAGGTGGAGTGATATCGTCAAAGAAAGCCGCCGCAGCGAGCGGAGGCGGGCATCCAGAGAGAGGACGCGCCTGTGTTGCGCGTCAGTTGCCGAATAATGTTCCCCGCGGGGAATTCGGAGAGTGTTCCCCGCGGGGAACATTGGAACCGTGGGACCAGTTCCGGTCCTAGCCGAGTGGTGGGTTGCCGCGCTCAGGAGTGGCGGAAGTTATCAGCACGATAGCTTCCATAAGGCCGTAAAATGTGTTTTTCTTCAATAACTTATAGCAGCCTCAGAAAACACTCGTCATGCCCGTCCGACCAGCATCACAAACCTTACCTTAAGTCGGCCGGCTCCCGCAAACTGTAATTTCTCGGCCACTAATGCCACGGCTTTTGGAGCTGTCAGCGTGACCATTGCGCATCGCCGCAGTCGGATCTGCCGCTGTCTCGCTGTTTAGCTCGAAAGCCGAAAGCCGAAAGCCGAAGGCATATGTCTGGCCCTGCTCTAGCTCGCCGAGCGACTTGAGAGACAAGCTACGATTGGAATGATCAAAGTAGGTTCACCGCCGGTTCGCCGCCACGGATACACGCACCCAGCCGTGCGGCCTGACCACCCATGACGCCCTGCCCTCCTCTGTCAGCGGTCCGAGCGACCAGCGTCCTTCGCAAAGGCATGGGGTTCTTCGGGGGCCGATTAGAGGCAATCCTTCACGGGAAGGCTTCTACAGCAAAAGCCGGCTGCCGGGCCAATCGGCGCCGAGCGTGACTCTCGTCTTGCGGCGTTGTCGAGATCTCCTCCAAAGTTCCCCGCGGGGAACAGTTGAAGCTTGGCATTCGGCCGCACCTGAAGCGCCGGGAAAGTCAGACCCGCGGCAAAGTCGATCACCGTCTATTGGATCGCCACCTGGCCGCGAGTAGTGTTCCCCGCGGGGAACACAGTCGTGCACGACGTTTTGCGCGACGGCGAATGAAGCCTCGGCAAGACCGTGAGAGAACGCCAAGTGAACCGTCGAGTTCCACCGCGGCGGTCGAGCAGGGCGGTAGTGCCGCGGCGACCGGCTTAAAAGAAGTTCCTATCGCAAGACATCGTCAGCCGCTCGACACGATAGTCCGTCCAAAGGATACCGACACTCGTGCAACCAGCGTGTCCTTTAATGCGGCCGCACTTTCCCGCCTCAACAGGAAGTTTGCCTTTCACCGAAGCAACCGGGCCCGACATTTCGTCCTCTAGCGGCATCTCACACCCGCCGTAGATGATCGCATCAACGGAGCTACGGTTGGCACGCCGCCAAGTTCCCCGCGGGGAACGCTTGGCTTCACTCTTGTCTGAGGCAATCGTCTGGACGAAATCATATTACGGGAACAGGTCCTGCCGATTGCGAAATCTACGCAACCTTCACCGCTACTCTAGTCTCGAGGCGCGGCCTATGCATTGTGTATCTCCGGCAACCTGTTCGCGCCAGAACGCCGCCGGCTTTCCGGCGGAGAATCATCCGATGCAGTCGTTGCTCGGTCATGGCCCACGAGATTGAGGCAGGCCGGAGCGCAGGCGAGCACCGAGATGCCGAGCTGTTCCCAATACGGCACATATGTCTCGCCTTGGCGAGCAGTCGGTACTGCGCGCCAGCGTCCGTCGCTTCGAGAGTTCCCCGCGGGGAACTCTGCGAAGAGTTCGGCAGATCTCCATTCAAAGCAACGGCCAACCATTTCCGCAGTGAACCACTATTGCGTCTCGGCCCAGCGACGTCTGCGCACATCTTCGTCCAAAAAGACGCGGGGAGGGTCGAGGACCGGCATGCACTGGCGCCTTCCCACCGGCTCCGTGCGTCATCCACAGCGCGCATTGATGGCCATAGCCGAATCGGAGTACGTCTTAGTTGCGGAAATTTTTCGAATTTGCGTGTTTTCGAGTAGTTACGTGGCGATTAGCAAGCGGTTAACCACTTCACTGCTTAAGTGACGGAAACGATCACAGGGATTCTTTCGATGACGCGACACCTAAGCAGCCTCGCTTTCATGGAGAATTTTTCCAGTAAGCTCGAAATGGCACTGAACAACTTGAGCATGGCGCAGTTCCCCCCGAACGCGCGTCGCACAATGCGCAAGTTCACCTCTACCGAAGTTGCCACCCTGCTGGGCGTAACCGAGGCCTATATCCGCCAGGTTGCCGCCAAGGAACAGGGCCCTGAGCCCGAAATCGCCAACGGCCGGCGCTTCTACACGCTCGAGCAGGTTCTTGAACTACGTATGGCTCTTGCGGCAAACGGCCGGAAGAAATGGATGAATCCCCGCCGGACAGGCGATGAGCAATGCCAGATCGTTGCGGTCACCAACTTCAAGGGCGGCTCCAGCAAGACCTCTACCACAATCCATCTCGGTCACTATCTGGCACTCAAGGGCTATCGCGTGCTGGCGGTCGATCTCGACCCCCAAGCATCTCTCACCGCGCTCCATGGTAGCCTGCCGGAATTCGATTACCGTGGCGGTGATACACTTTTCTCAGCCATTCGTTTCGACGATCCCGTCCCGACGAAATCCATCATCCACAAGACCCACATCGTTGGTTTCGACGTCATCTGTGCCGGCCTCGAACTGACCGAGTTCGAGACGGCCGTCGCACTCGAGATGCGGCGGTCAGCAGGAACCGGTTTCTTGCTTCGCGTTTCTCAAGCTCTGGAGCAGGTCGCCGATGACTACGACTTCGTCCTTATGGACTCGGCTCCGTCGCTGAACTTCCTGACACTTTCGTCGCTGACCGCCGCGACTGGGGTCATCATCCCGGTTCCGGCACATATGCTGGATGTGGACTCGACCGCAAAGTTTTTGGAGCTTGCCGGGTCGTACATGCAGATCCTGAATGAGGTGGGGACCGCCGCTCAATGGGACTTCGCCAAGTTCCTGATCACAAAGTTCGAGCCGAACGATCATCCGCAAGCGAATATGTCCGCGCTGATGAGACAGGTGTTCGGCGAGGATCTGCTCCTCAACTCCGTCATCAAGTCGACCGCGGTGGCCGATGCTCTGACGTGGAAGCAGAGCCTTTACGAGGTTCAGAGGTCCCGATTTTCGGCGCCGAAAACCTACGACCGCGCCATCGAGTCGATCAATGCTGCCAATGCTGAACTCGAGGGCCTCTTCTGGAAGGCATGGGGGAGAGAATGAGCCGCAAGGATTCCAAGGGCCTTTTTGCCAATGTCCTGGGACAGCTGGAAAATTCTGCAGAGAAGGGCGGGATGCAGCGGTCGACATCGCCACATCTTCTCAAAGTTGCAGCCGGCGTCCGTCAGATGCAGGAACGCAGCGAACTTGCCGAACGCCTTCTCAAGGATGGTGGCCAGATCGTCGAGATCGATCCAGACGAGATCATGGAATCGGCCATCCGGGATCGCTTTGATTCCGGCTACAGCGAAGCCGGTATTGCGGATTTGCTCGAGTCGATGCGCGAGCATGGACAGAGTACTCCTGGCTTGGTCCGCCCGGTTCGAGGGGCCGCAAGGCCGTTTCAGATCGTATTTGGCCGGCGCCGGCTTGCCGCTGCCAAACTCCTCGGCATCAAGTTCAAGGCAATCGCCCGGGAACTTAGCGACGAAGATGCGATCGTTCTCCAAGGGGAAGAGAACAGCAACCGCAAGGACCTGTCCTTCATCGAACGATGCCTTTTTGCGCAATCGCAGGAGGCTGCCGGCTATCGCCGCGACGTGATCTGCAAGTCCCTGAGCACCGGCAGGTCGCATATCTCCGAAATGATCCGGATAGCGGCAGCATTGCCGCGCGAGATCCTGATGCAGATTGGTCCGGCTCCTGAAATCGGACGGCGCAGGTGGATCGAGTTCGAAGTGCGCTGGGCGGCTCACCGGGAGCCCGCGAAGGTGGCGCAGTTGGTTCTGGAGCAAGACCAGATTCAAGCCTCTTCCAGCGAGCTACGCTTCGCTGCGGTTTTTGAAGCGCTTACCAAGGCGGATGTAAAGGCTGCAGCGTCTTCCACAACCGATCTGATCTCTCATGGCCTCGTGCTTGGCCAGATCCAACACGGCAAGTCGGCTGCGAAGCTGACATTCAACAAGTCTGTGCCTTCAGGCTTTGTCGATTTCATTGCAGGTCAGATCGAAAGCCTGCACGACCAGTTCATGCAAAAGCAGAATTCGAAACAAGGAGACTAACCCGCAAAAGAAAAAGGCCCCCAACGAACAAGCCGTGGAAGCCTTCCTCAGATTTGTAGCAAGATCGAGAATCGCATTTCCACGAATCACAGTCAAGAGTCCTTGGCACCGTTTTTGGTGAGCTGCTTTCTTTTGCCTAATCGAAGGTGAAGGAAATGGAAAGTGGAAGTGTGACGACGCCCTTTGGGCGGCGGTCGATGACGCTTGCCTTGTTGGCAGGCCAGTTCATCTCCCGCGACATCGAACCTGGAAAGTCGGTCGACAAGTGGAAACTGTTTCGCTCGCTTTGTGCGGCCAAACGCCGGCTCGGCATCAGCGATCGGACGCTGGCCGTTCTGAACGCGCTGTTGAGCTTCTATCCGGAGAACACGCTAAGCGGAGAGACCAGTCTGGTCGTCTTTCCCTCGAACGTTCAGCTGTCACTGAGAGCTCATGGGATGGCCGAGGCTACGCTCAGAAGGCATCTGGCCGCCCTCGTCGATGCAGGCCTGGTCGCTCGCAAGGACAGTCCGAACGGCAAGCGCTATGCACGCAAGACTCGCGATGGAGCGATCGGCACAGCATTCGGCTTTTCGCTCGCACCGCTTTTGGCCCGCTCCGGCGAAATAGAGCGACTCGCGGCCGAAGCCGAGGCTGATCGGATCGAGCTGCAGCGGCTACGCGAGCGACTGACGCTCTGCCGCAGAGACATCGCCAAGTTGATAGACGTGGTGCTCGAAGAACTGCCCGGCGACTGGACGTCTCTGCAGGAAGATTTCCGAAGCCTCGTCCAGGCTATACCGAGGACGCCCGATATCGCTGATCTCACCGCTTTGGTAGAGGCGTTCGAAACGCTGCGCGAACAGGTGGCTAACCAATTGCAAACGCGCATAAAACTCCAAGAGATGAGCGGCAATCCCGATCAAACTGAGCGGCACAAACAGGAATCAAAACCCGAATCTATTATTGAACTTGAACGTTGCCCTCGGAATGAGCGGTCAGACGGCCAGGCCGGTGAACCGGCTCACGAGGCAAAAAGGGCCTTTCCGCTGGGAATGGTACTGAAAGCCTGCCCGGAAATCATGAACTACGGTCCTGACGGTGCGGTGAGAAGTTGGCGCGACCTTATGATCGCTGCGGTTACGGTACGATCTATGCTTGGCGTTTACCCCTCGGCCTATCAGGAGGCCTGCGAGGTCATGGGACCAGAAAACGCCGGGGTCGCCGTTGCCTGCATCCTGGAGAGGGCAGGGCATATCAACTCTGCTGGCGGGTATCTGCGCGATCTGACCGGCAAAGCGCGGCAAGGGAAATTCTCGCTCGGCCCGATGCTGATGGCGTTGCTCAGGGCGAATGGCTTCGACAGGCGGGGGGTGTTGTGATCCCGGCCTTCTAGGGGAGTAACGCTGGGGACGCAATGGCACGAGCATATTGCCGACCCGCGGGTGCCGAGCGACTCCACTCAGGCGAAATCGTCAGCGGCAACCCGTGAGCGTCTGAGCGTGCTCCAATTTCGTCGGTGGCCTTGCTTTGAGATCAGCGCGGCCTCCTTGGCTACCTTCCAGTGAGATGCCTACATCCGGGTACAATTTCGGCGGTTTCGCAAACATCCCGGATACGCCGCCCAGGCACAACACACGTCGTCAAATGTCGCGATCGTGCGACGCAACGAACGGAGTGTCTGATGACAACACAGAAAAAGGTTCTCTACACCGGCAAGACTCACACGACCGGTGGCCGTGAAGGGTTCGCCCGCAGCGACGATGCCCAACTGGAGGTCAGGCTTTCGCCGCCGGGCAGCGGCAAAGCCGGAACCAATCCCGAGCAGCTCTTCGCCGCCGGCTGGTCAGCCTGTTTTATCGGCGCACTAGGTCTAGCCGCGGCGAAGCACAAGTTGTCGCTCCCGGCCGAAACGGCAGTCGATGCTGAAGTCGATCTCGCCAAATCGGAAGGCGGCTTTTTTCTTCAAGCCCGGCTTGCCGTCAGCCTCCCCGGCATCGACGCGGACCTTGCGCGATCGCTCATCGCCGAAGCGCATCAGACCTGCCCCTATTCAAAGGCAACGCGGGGGAACATCGAGGTCGATCTGACTCTCGCCTGACCGCGTTCTTGATCCAAGGAGGTTTCTATGAAGCGCCTCATAGTCGGCATACTGACATTCGCCGTTGTTGCAGCGCCTTGCGTCTATGACATATTTTCCGCGGAACCATCGGCGCTGGCCGGCCTCCTCGCGGCGTCTGTGCTGCCACTTTAAGGCAGGGGAAGGCCGCCAATTCGATGAGGGATCGGCTGCGAGACCAGCGGATCCTTCACACGTCCAGCGGTCGATTGGATCCGGGCCTCATTGCAGTCTGGAAGATGGCCCAGCGGCTTTCGAACAGGCGAAGACTGTCGGCGGCGTCCGGACTTTCGGACAGGCCGAGACGGACACGGTTATTTGCGCCTTCCAGCAAATCGATGAGGACGTGGCAAATCTCTATGGCAGGTCCCGGCACGACCAGGCCGGCGGCCTGAGCCGATATGATCGCCTGCACAATGGGTTCCAGTGCAGCACTCGACCATACCGCCAACCTTTCCCGCAATGGCAGCGAAAACACGGCCTCGGCGGTAACCGACAGATAGAAAGCGGAATAATCACGGTCCGTGCCGAAGCGGAAATACCTGAAAGCCACATCGCGCAACGCTGCGAGAGGTGCATCACCTTGTCCCGCTGCTTCGGCAAGCGTCTTGCGGAAGCGCACGAGGTCACGTTCGACCACGGCTTCCAGAAGCGCCTGCCTGTTGGGATATCGCCGATAAAGCGTGTGTTTCGAGATTCCGAGCTCCGCGGCAATCTCTTCCATGGAGGCGTTCGCAATCCCCTTGCGGGCAAAGGTCGAGCGGGCGCTATCCAGAAGACGACTGGTCAGAGCCTCGGCCTCTTCCCGAGTGGGACGTCCGCCGCCACGTCTGCGAACTCTAATCATGGATGTCCGACGCCGGCCGATGGGCGGGATGGACAACGCCATTGCCCGCACCGCTGATTGCTGATAACAGCACGATACCGTGCTGTTATTAACATTGCAACAGGTTCGCCATGCCCTCCATCACTCTCTCCGCTCTCTCCTGGTCGAAACCCGACGGGGGGCATGTTTTTACCGATCTCGACCTGGCGTTTGGTCCGGAGCGGACGGGGCTGGTTGGAAGAAACGGCATAGGAAAAACGAGCGTGCTCAACATTCTTGCCGGTACATTAAGGCCTTCCTCCGGCACGGTTGCCATCCAGGGACGTGTCGCGCTGGCGAGGCAGATACTTCGGGCCGGCGCCGATGAAACCATCGCCGATGTGTTCGGTGTGACGCAGGCGGTTGCGGTGTTACGGCGCGCCGAAAAAGGCGAAGCGAGTCTTGAAGAACTCGAAACTGCGGATTGGACAGTGGAAGAGCGGATAGTTTCCGCCCTTGTCCGGCTTGGACTGGAGGCGCGGGCGGATACGCTCCTGAAGCAGCTCTCCGGGGGCCAGCGCACGCGGGCGGTGCTCGCGGCGGCAATATTCTCCGAGCCGGACTTCCTCCTTCTCGACGAGCCGACCAACAATCTGGATCGTGACGGCAGACGGGCGGTTATCGACCTTCTTTCCGGCTGGCGCAGCGGGGCAATTGTCGTTAGCCACGATCGTGAACTGCTCGAAGAAATGGACGCGATTATCGAACTGAGCTCGGTCGGGACAAAGCGCTACGGCGGGGGCTGGAGTTCCTATCAGGCGGCGAGGGCGGTTGAGCTGGAAGCGGCGCAACAAAGCCTCGCACATGCACAGAAGACCGCCGACGAAATCGACCGCAAGGCACGTGCCTTGGCAGAGCGGCTGGACAAGCGTGGCGCGTCTGGTACCCGAAAAGCGGCAAAGGGCGACATGCCGCGGATTCTAATGGGCCGGCGCAAGAGCAATGCGGAAGAAAGCCGGGGCAAGGGTGTGGAACTCGCCGAGCGACAGCGCGCAGCCGCGCTCGACGCCGTCACAGCGGCCAAAGCGCGGATCGAGGTGCTGCAGCCGTTCTCTATCCGTCTTCCGCGAACCGATCTTCCCGCCGGCCGGCAAGTCCTCGCGTTTGACCGCGTTACGGCGGGCTACGATCCCGCCCGTCCGGTCATTCGGGATCTATCCTTCTCGCTTGTCGGCCCGCGGCGCCTTTCGGTCACCGGCCCCAACGGGGCGGGCAAAACGAGTCTTCTGAAGGTAGTCACCGGAGAATTGCGACCCTTTAACGGAACCGTTTCCGTAAATGTTCCCTTCTCTCTGCTGGACCAGAGCGTCAGTATTCTGGAGCGCGGCGAGACGATCCTCGATAATTTCAAGCGGCTCAATCCCGGTGCCAGCGACAACGCCTGCCGGGCGGCCTTGGCCAGCTTTCGCTTCCGCGCGGATGCGGCCTTGCAAAGGGTGGAGACGTTGAGCGGCGGGCAGGTGCTGCGCGCCGGCCTTGCCTGCGCACTCGGCGGTTCCGATCCCCCATCGCTGCTCATTCTCGACGAGCCGACCAACCATCTGGATATCGACTCCATCGAGGCGGTCGAAGCTGGGCTGCTCGCCTATGACGGCGCACTCGTCGTCGTCAGCCACGACGAGACATTCCTTGCAAACATCGGGATAGGCACGCGTCTGGAGCTTTCGACCTCCTGGGGCTGATGCCGATCGAGATAATCGATGGGCACCCAATTCAGGGCACACTCAAAGCACAGCGCCTCGTCTGTGATGGGGCTGGCGCCGGCCATGAACCCCGCGGTCGAGTGCGGCAATTCCACCGGCTAACCGACCCTCTTCAGAGGCATTCCATCACGTTAAACGACCATGGCTGCGGTCATGCCCGTGTCGGTTGGCGCTCCGAGATATAGTTCATGCGTTGCTCCTTACGGGATCAAAAGCAGTTTTCCGGTGGTTGCACGGCTTGCCATCGCGGCATGGGCGCCGGCGGCGTCGGCAAGGCGATAGGTTTCGCCGATCGTCACCGTGATCGATCCGTCCTCGATCCAGTCGAAAAGCTGCTTGGTGCGATCGAGAAGGAGTTCGTGCGTGTGGATGTGGTCCATGAACGTTGCGTAGCCGATCTTGATGCTCTTCGGCGGTTCATGATCTCGAGCGGTCCAGGCCCGCCGAGCACTGGTCCGTACCAGCAGAAGGTACCGGACCGGCGAAGCGCTTCGATCGACCCCTTGAAGGTCTTGGGACCGGAGCCATCGTAAACGACGTTCACGCCCTCGCCGCCAGTCAAGCGCAGGACTTCGTCGGCAAACCTTCCGTCGGTATCGACGATGACGTGCTCGGCGCCAGCCTTTCTGGCGATCGCGACTTTGTCTTCGGACGATACGCGTCCGATTACTCGGCCACCCCTTAGCCTTATAATCTGTGTCAGCAGCAGGCCGACCCCGCCGGCCGCCGCATGAACAAGGGCGATGTCGCCCGGCTGCACTGGATAAAAATCCGTCGCGAAGTGACTGGCTGTGAGCCCCTGCATCATAATGGATGCGGCCGTTCGGTCGTCCAGGGTATCGGGAATTTTCACGAGGGAGGCTGCCGGTATCGACTGGCGCTGAGCATAACTTCCGGGAGCATAGACCCAGGCGACGCGATCGCCGATTGCAAACTCGCCCGCTCCGTCGCCGACGGCGAGCACTCGACCAGCGCCTTCGACACCCAGAACCTTCGGGTTAGGGATGTCGGTCCAGGCCATACCTTGGCGCACGCCGATATCCATGAAGTTCACGCCGGCCACGGCGACCTCGACCACGACATGTCCCGGCCTTGCGACGGGCTCAGGGCGATCGACGAACTCCATCACGCCGGTACCACCAACGTCTTTCATCACAACGGCTTTCATGCATATATCCTTTTTTGACTACTCATTCCAGAAAGGGGCACGGTTTTTTGCCTGCTAGGTGACTGCGCGAAGCGCCAACCGGCTGAGGGACTGCAGATGTTCCCGACCGGCTCCACCACGTGCGGCTATCCTGATACCGGCGATATTGGCAACGAGGAAATCGGCCACCGCCTCAGCGGGCAATGAAACGGCTAAGTCACCTGCAGCCTGAGCTTCTCTGATGCGTTCAACGACGACGGTCTTGAGCCGACGATCGGCGGCGTGATGCAGTGCCGCCAGGTCCGGCCGGCTTTGACCGAACTCGCAGATCGAGTTCACGCCGAGACAAGCTTGGCTTGCATTGTCCACAACGCGCTCCATCACCAAGCGGATACCCTCCAGTGCACGCGGTTTGCCGCGCAGCAAGGCGATATGAGCACTCGTCTCACTCGCCGAATAGCGTTCCACCGCGAGGCAGTAGAGCTTCCACTTGTCACCGAAGGTGTCGTACAGGCTCTGGCGGCCAATTTTCATCGCCCGTACCAGCATCTCCGTCGAGGTGCCCTCAAAACCATGTTCGCGAAACACACCGATCGCAGCGTCCAATGCCTCGTCCCTGTCAAATTCCTTGATCCGCGCCATAAAGCCTATTTAAGAATAATGGAACGATCTGTCAAGAATGAACTGCCGGTTATTCCTCAGGAGATTACCGCACGGGGCTCGAGGAAGGCTTCCAGGCCGAAGACGCCGAACTCGCGGCCGAAGCCGGATTGCTTGAAGCCCCCAAAGGGTGCAAGCGGCTCGTGCGGTGCGCCATTGATGATTACGCGACCTGCCTCGATGCGATCAGCAGCGCGCTTTGCCCGTTCGAGGTCGGAAGAGAAGACATTGGCCTGCAGGCCGTAGTCGGTATCGTTGGCGATCGCGATCGCTTCTTCCTCGTCGCGATAAGAAAGGACGCAGAGCACCGGGCCGAAGATCTCCTCGCGGGCGATGCGCATGTCGTTGCGGACGCCGGAGAAGATAGTTGGACGAACGAACCAACCTCGTTCGAGGCCTTCGGGACGCCCTTCGCCTCCGATCAGGAGAGTTGCACCCTCTTCCTGTCCGAGACGCAGGTAGCCTTGCACGCGGTCCCATTGCTTCTGGCTCACCATCGGCCCGATCCGCACCTCGCTATCACCGGGATCACCGAGCGTGAACACCTTTACCTCCTCTTTCAGGCGTGCCTCGATCTCGTCGCGACGATATTCAGGAACAAGGCTGCGGCTCCCGGCAATGCAGGCCTGTCCGCTATTGAGGAAGCCGGCAGCCAGAACCTGAGGAACCGCAACTTGGAGATCGGCATCGTCCAGGATGATGCTGGGACTCTTGCCGCCAAGCTCCATGGTGACCCGCTTCATTGTCGTCGCCGCCATCTGGGCGATGGCGCGGCCCGTGACGGTAGAGCCCGTGAATGTGATCTTTGAAACATCCCGGTTTGCGGTGAGCGCTGCACCCACGACATTGCCGTAGCCAGTGACGATGTTGAACACCCCCTTTGAGAGATCCGCTTCATGCAGGCATTCCGTGATGACCTGCGTTTGGATGGCGCTCATCTCGGAAGGTTTGATGACCATCGTGCTGCCCGACGCGATCGCTGCCGACAGCTTTCCGCAGATGAAGCTATAATTGCTATTCCATGGTGTGATCGCCACCGCCACCCCCGAAGGACGCATCTCCACGTCGGCACGGCCGATGCGTCGCCGGAAATCGTAGCTCTCCAATATTTCCGCCATATCGAGGAACACGTTTCCGGCTCGCCGCGCTGCAAAGTCGATGAAACTCGGCGGCGCTGCGTATTCCACCCGCATGGCCTCTACGAGATCGCCCGCGCGCTCAGAGACGGCCGCATGCAAGCGCTTCAGCATGGTGATCCGCTCTTCCTTCGACGTATTGGAGAATGCGGGAAATGCACGCCTGGCCGCTGCAACGGCGCGGTTTGCGTCTTCCTCATCCGCTAGGCGCACCTTTCCAATCTGTTCCTCGGTCGCCGGATTGAAGAGCGGAGCCCATTGCTCGCCGTGCGGTTCGACGAAGCTGCCGTCGATGTAGACTCTGTCGATTATACGCATCGACTCTCTCCTGTTATGGCTTCACCACAAAGATGGAATGCATTATCTGTTGCGGCTAGTCGGACAAAATCGGACACGCTGATGAGCTACATCGCGCAATGAGGGCAAGCTTGAGCGAATTGGAAGCGGTTGCCGCGGTTGCCCGGCATGGCGGCTTTCGCGCTGCCGCCCGCCAGCTCGGCATGTCATCATCGGCATTGAGCCATGCAATAGTAGCGCTAGAAGAGCGCTTGGCGGTCAGGCTCTTCAACCGCACCACGCGCAGCGTCGTGCTCTCTGCTGCGGGAGAACAATTCCTCTCTGAGATCGCACCGGACTTGCAACAATCGAGAATGCGATCGAGCATATCGGCGAGCATTCGAGTCGGCCTCGGGAAGGCTTCGGCTCAACATGGCGCCGGGAGTTGCACGCATGCTGCTGGAGCCGCTGCTACTCGAATACGTCCGCCGCTATCCGGAGGTCGAGCTTGAGGTCGTGTCGGAGAAGGGCCTCGATGCCGGGGTACGACTTCCTGAGCGATTTCGCCCGATATGGTGGCCATTCCGATCACCCGACCCCGTTCCCTGGTTGTCGGATCGCCTGAATATTTCAAGGGGCGTTCCAAGCCAATCGTCCCGCTCGATCTGGTGCAGCATCGCTGTATCGAGATGCGCATGGCGAACGGCAGAATGTATCGCTGGGAGTTCGAGCGCCGGGGTGAAGCGCACGTGTTCAAGTTGCCGGCAATCTGACGCTGACGCGACGGGCCTTATCCTGGCGGCCGCGCATTCGGGCGCCGCACTCGCTTATATCGGCGAGTATTCGCTCGCTGCGCATATGGCTGCCGGGCGCCTTAATCCGGTGGTGGAAGAGTGGTGCCCTGCTTATCCCGGGCTCAGCCTTTTTTTCGCAACGCCGCCACATGCCCGCCAAATTGCGCGCCTTCATCGGCCCGATCAGGGAACAAGCTGTTTGACCAATAGGGTAAAATTGCGCCAAATCATGGGGAGCATGCGCCGGCCCAATTGATGCAGCTCAATCGACTTAGCGGGCAGGCTGCTTTAGACGCGCCCAATCGAGGAAGAGGAGATTATCATGGATCAGAAGAGCGATAGTGCGGGCAAGTGTCCCGTCGCACATACGGCACCGAGAGGCAGATCGAACCGCGACTGGTGGCCGGATCAGTTGGACGTCCAGGTTCTGCACCGGCATTCCGGCCTTTCCGATCCGTTGGGCAATACGTTCAACTACGCCGAGGAGTTCAAGAAGCTCGACCTCGATGCGCTGAAGCGGGATCTGCATGCACTGATGACGGATTCGCAGGACTGGTGGCCGGCCGACTTCGGCCACTATGGCGGGCTCTTCATCCGCATGGCCTGGCACAGCGCTGGCACCTACCGCATTACGGACGGCCGTGGCGGCGCCGGCCAGGGTCAGCAGCGTTTCGCGCCGCTCAACAGCTGGCCGGACAACGCCAATCTCGACAAGGCCCGACGTTTGCTGTGGCCGATCAAACAGAAATACGGCAACCGGATTTCCTGGGCGGATCTATTGATTCTGACCGGCAATGTCGCGCTCGAATCCATGGGCTTCAAGACCTTCGGTTTTGCCGGGGGCCGGGTGGACGTATGGGAACCCGAGGAACTGTTCTGGGGACCGGAAGGCACCTGGCTGGGCGACGAGCGCTACAGCGGCGAACGGCAACTGAGCGAGCCGCTTGCCGCCGTGCAGATGGGCCTCATCTATGTTAACCCGGAAGGCCCGAACGGCAATCCCGACCCGGTTGCCGCTGCCCACGATATCCGCGAGACCTTCGCGCGCATGGCTATGAACGACGAAGAGACGGTGGCGCTGATCGCCGGCGGCCACACTTTCGGCAAGACGCATGGCGCCGGCGATCCCTCGTTCATCGGTGCAGACCCGGAAGGCGGCGCGATCGAAGATCAGGGTCTTGGCTGGAAGAGCACCTTCGGCACGGGCGTCGGCAAGGATGCAATCACGGGCGGGCCGGAAGTGACCTGGTCGCAGACGCCGACCCGTTGGAGCAACCACTTCTTCGAAAACCTGTTCAACCACGAGTGGGAACTGACCAAGAGCCCCGCCGGCGCGCATCAATGGAAGGCGAAGAACGCCGAGGCCACCATCCCGGATGCCTATGATGCCTCCAGGAAGCATGTTCCGACCATGCTGACCACGGATCTGTCGCTGCGCTTCGATCCCGCTTACGAGAAGATTTCGCGCCGCTTCCTCGAAAATCCGGATCAGTTCGCCGACGCCTTCGCCCGCGCCTGGTTCAAGCTGACCCACCGCGACATGGGGCCGAAGGTTCGCTATCTCGGCCCTGAAGTCCCGGCCGAGGACCTGATCTGGCAAGACGTGATCCCGGCTGTCGACCACAGGCTGGTCGACGAGACGGACATCGCCGGCCTCAAGGCGAAGATCCTCGCTTCCGGCCTGTCGGTGCAGGAACTTGTCTCGACCGCTTGGGCTTCCGCCTCGACCTTCCGCGGCTCCGACAAGCGCGGCGGCGCCAATGGTGCGCGCATCCGTCTGGCGCCGCAGAAAGACTGGGAGGTCAACCAGCCGACTCAGCTCGCCAGGGTTCTCTCTGTGCTTGAAGGCATCCAGAGGGACTTCAACGCCGCCCAGACCGGCGGCAAGAAGATCTCGCTTGCCGACCTTATCGTGCTTGCAGGTGGCGCCGCTGTCGAGAAGGCGGCCAAGGCCGGCGGCCACGACATTTCCGTGCCGTTCACACCGGGTCGCATGGATGCCACGGAGGCACAGACCGACGCCGCATCTTTCGCGGCGCTGGAACCTCGTGCCGACGGTTTCCGCAACTATGTGAGCACCACCCGTCAGCAATTCATGAAGCCGGAAGAGGCTTTGGTGGATAGGGCTCAGCTGCTGACGCTGACCGCACCGGAAATGACCGTTCTCGTCGGCGGCCTGCGCGTGCTGAAGGCGGGCGAGCCCAAGCATGGCGTGTTCACGTCCCGCCCTGAGGCGCTGACGAACGACTTCTTCGCCAACCTGCTCGATATGGGCACGCAATGGTCACCTATCGAAGGCGAAGAAGGCGTATACGAAGGCCGCGACCGCAAGACGGGCGCTGCCAGGTGGACCGGCACCCGAGTCGACCTGATCTTCGGCTCGCATTCGCAGCTGCGCGCCTTTGCGGAGGTGTACGCGCAGTCCGATGCCAGGGAGAAGTTCGTGAAGGACTTCGTTGCGGCCTGGACCAAGGTCATGAACGCCGACCGCTTCGATCTGGTGTGATTGGCGAGGCCAGGACGTGGCTTGAGCCATGTCCTGGCCTCCCCCGGATGGTCGTGAAGCGCTCTAACAGTCTTCAGCTTCCTCCGCCGTGCTGCCGATCAGCGTAAGACACAGCAAAGCCAGTAGCGCAGCGAGGCTACTCGCCAAGGCTAGCGGCCACCAGCCTATGTTGATGAAAGGCGCCGCGGCGGCCGTACCTCCGGCAGTGATCCCAAGTATAGCGGCAACGACCAATGCGGCGCCGCGTGAATGATCGCCTCTTGAGGCAAGGATTGCCTGGTGGAAACCGATTGGTCCCCGGATGCCGAACGCGCCGTTGGCGGTCATCCACAGGGGCACGAGCACGGACAAACTGCGTCCGCCAAGGGATGTGTAGAGAAGAATCAGGAAGAAGCCGAGAACCAGACCTCCTGTACCAATCATGATCATACGTTCGGTACCAAATCTTCGGGCAAGTCCATTGGACGCGTTCGACGCAAGAATAAAGAGGGCAATGCCGAAAACTTGAAGGAGAATGAAGTCTCCGATGGTCATGCCCAATGCCCCTGTCATCACTGCGGGGGCGCCGAATACAAAGATGAGAATACTGCCGAGGGAAAGCGCCTGGCTTAAGCCGTGCCGAAGAAAATCGCCATTGCGGATGATCGACATATAGCTTTGATGGACCTCAAGAGCCTCGAGCCGGTCTGGAAGTGATTGACGGTAAGCCCAGCTGCCGACGGCGCAGAGAATTGCAAGTCCGGCCAGCATGAGGAAAGAAGTCTGCCAGCCGCCCAACGTCATAAGATAGGCTCCGGCGATGGGGGCAAGAGCCGGCGTCAAGGACTCGATGGAGCCCAGCCTGCCGAACATGGAAGGCGCTTTGTCCCCAGGGTAAAGCCCGTGAATAAAGCCCGGCGCGAAAACCGCCGGGCCCGAGCCGAACGCGGCTTGCGCGAAACGCAAGATGACGAGCCATTCCAACGTCGGCGCGTAGGCAGACAGAAGAGACGTGACGGCAAACAGGCCCAGCGACCAGACCAACAGCTTGGGGCGAGAGTACCTCGCCCCAAGTTCGCCGAAGGTAAGCAATCCCACGAGCGTGCCTCCGGCATAGGCTGCGAGGACCATCTGCGCCAATGCCGCAGTCCCGCCGAGTGCGGTGGGCATCGCCGGAATTGCAGGCAGCACCAAGTCAGTCCCCGCGATTCCGAGGATGGTGCCGAATGAGATCAGCAGGAACATGACGGTCGGCGAAACATTCACGGTCATAGCTGCCCATAACATGCAGACTTCGCTCAACCAATTGCACTTTGCTTATCGGTTTCACCAAAAATCTTGATGGAACACTGCGGGTGCTCGACGAACAGCAACGGCGGCCCGCGCTCTACAGCGCCGCGCGTCTTATCAGACGCGCTAAGAGGGAAACCGTGCAGCGCTTTTCCGTCCGGCCCTGCCTAGCGTTCAGGGTAGCTGCAGTACGTCGGGATGCTGCAGCGGTGCATCCTTGATCCAGATCTCAGCGCCTTCGGGTCCGGTGATCGCTTCGAGCGCCTCTCCTGCGGGCAACCTGCCCCAACTCTGCGGCTCCAGTTGCTCGCCCCCGACTGCGAGGCCGCCGGAGAGGACGAAGAACTCGAGCCCACGGCGATTCTCGACGCTGACGGCTGAACCCGGCAGCCAGTTTTCTACCGACACGCGCTCTTTCCCGTCGTCAAACAGGGCCCGCGCTGCCTCGACCCCCTCGCGCAACGGCGCTGGTTCACCCTCTCCAGGGTGGCGAACGATTTGCGTGCCGTCGCCCTCACGATATTGCCAGAGCCGCACAAAAATCGTGCACCCATTCTTCGAGGCAGGTACATGCGAGGTGCCGGGCGGATTGCGAAAATAGCTGCCCGCAGGATAGTCGCCGTGCTCGTCCTCAAACGTCCCCTCGAGCACGAGGATCTCCTCGCCGCCGCTATGGACGTGGCGTGGGAAGGCGCTGCCCGGCGCATAGCGTACGATCGAAGTTGCGCGCGCAACTTCGCCGCCGACACGGTAGAGCATGCGGCGATCCACCCCTGCGGCGGGGCTCGGAACCCAGTCGAGTTTAGCCGAATGGACGATTACGGGTTTCGTCAGGTCTTCATTGATGCGCATCTGACTGGTCTCCCATTGTCACGACTATATGGAACTTCGCGTCACCGGACCCCTTTTTCTCAACAGTTCTGTGGTCCGCTCCAGCGGTTTGGGATCAGCGCTGCAACACCGGGGGAACGTAGTCGCGTCCCATGTCGATCGAGGCAGGACGCCCGGAGAGGAAAAGCTCGCCGACGCGCGGCGCGGTTCTGGCGATAACCTTGCCCGCCTTGATGACGAACAGCCGGTTCGGCTTCAGCCGCAATGCCTCGGTGACATCCGCCGCCTGCAGCACGACGAGATCTGCCTTGCAGCCAATGTCGAGGCCGTAGCCCTGAAGCCCCATGGTCTTTGCCGAATTGACGGTGATCGCGTCGAAGATCTTGCACTTGTCCTCGATGCCGGCCATTTGCGCGACGTGGATCGCCATATGGGCGACCTCCAGCATGTCGCCCGAGCCCATCGAGTACCAGGGGTCCATGACGCAGTCATGCCCGAAGGAGACGTTCAGGTCGGCCGCCATCAGCTCCCGCACCCGCGTCATGCCGCGCCGTTTGGGATAGGTGTCGTGGCGGCCCTGCAGCATGATGTTGATCAGTGGATTGGGGATCACGTTGATCTCCGCCTCGGCCATCAGCGGGATGAGCTTCGAGACGTAGTAGTTGTCCATCGAATGCATCGAGGTGAGATGCGAACCAGCCACGCGCCCCTTGAGGCCGAAGCGCACCGTCTCGGCCGCCAGCGTCTCGATGTGGCGCGACATCGGATCGTCGGTTTCATCACAATGCATGTCGACCGGGAGGCCGCGGTCGGCGGCGAGCCGGCACAGTGCCTCGACGGAGCGGGCGCCGTCTTCCATCGTCCGCTCGAAATGAGGAATGCCGCCAACGATGCCGATGCCCATGTCAAGCGCACGCTCGAGGGAGGCGACGCCGCCGGGCGCGCGGAAATATCCGTCCTGCGGGAAGGCGACGAGCTGCAATTCGATATAGGGTGCGACCTGTTCCTTGACCTCGAGCAGCGCTTCTGCCGTCACGAGGCGCGGATCGGACGTGTCCACATGGCTGCGAATGTAGAGAAGGCCCTGGGTGACGGCGAGGTCGCAATAACGAAGCGCTCGTTCGACGAGGGCTTCCTTCGTCAGCAGCGGCCGCAACTCGCCCCAGAGCGAGATGCCCTCGAGCAGCGTGCCGGAGATGTTCATGCGCGGCAAACCGAGCGACAGCGTCGCATCCATGTGGAAATGCGGATCGCAGAAGGGCGGGCTGACCAGGCGGCCGGCCGCGTCGATCTCCTCGCCGGGGGTCGCAGTTATCGACTTCTCGATGGCGGCGATCTTGCCGCCGGCAAGGCCGATATCAAAGCCCTGCCGGCCGTCCGGCAGGTTCGCATTGCGGATGATCAGGTCGAACATGGGTCAGTCCTCGGGTTTTCTTTAGCGCTCGCCGCGCCGGTATGGTTGCATCAGGGCCTGCGGAACGCGGGCGCGACGGGCCATGAGCGCCAGCGCTGCGATCGACAGCAGATAGGGGATCATCAGGAAGATCTGATAGGGGACGACGCCGCTCAGCCGCGTCTGCAGGCGCAGCTGGAAGCCGTCGAACAGTGCAAACAGGAGCGCTCCGACGAGGGCGCGGCCCGGCCGCCAGGAGGCGAAGACGACGAGCGCTATGCAGATCCAGCCCCGCCCCTGCACCATGGTAGGAAAGAAGCTGTTGAAGGCGGAGAGCGTCAGGAAGGCGCCGCCGATGCCCATCAGCGCGCTCCCGACGATGACGGAACCAAAGCGGATCGCCATCGGGTTGATGCCCTGCGCCTCGGCGGCGTGCGGATTTTCGCCAGTCATGCGGATCGCCAGGCCGAGCGGCGTTCGGAAAAGCACGTAGCCGAGTACCAGCGCCAGCAGGATCGCCACATAGGTCGGCGGCGTCTGTGTGAAGAGCGCCGGGCCTAGAAAGGGGAGGGATGAAAGCGCCGGGACGTCGATCGGCTGGAACGGCTCGATCGTCGGCGGTGTGCCCGCGACCGGTACCAGCAGACGGAAGACGTAGTAGCTGAAGCTCGAGGCGAAAAGCGTCACCCCGAGACCGGACACGTGCTGGGACAACCCGAGCGTCACCGTCAGGCCCGCATGCAAGAGGCCGAAGATCCCGCCAGAGAGGCCCGCGACGAGAATGCCCGTCCACAGGTCAGCGCCGTTATAGACCGTAAGCCAGCCGATCATCGCGCCGAAGGTCATGATGCCTTCGATGCCGAGATTCAGGACGCCCGAGCGCTCGCACAGGAGCGCGCCGAGCGTGCCGAGGATCAGCGGCGTGGCGATGCGCAGGACGGCCGCCCAGAGGCCTGCGGAAGCGAAAATGTCAGTGACGGCGTTCATCGGCGAATCCTGTACTGGGTGAAGAAGACACCGGTCAGCATGCTGATCAGCGACAGGGCGACTGTGACATCGGCTATGTAAGAGGGAATACCCATGCTGCGGCTCATCCCGTCGGCCCCGACGAACATGACGGCCGTGAACAGGGCGGCAAGCACCACGCCCAGCGGATGAAGATTGGCGAGCATGGCGACGACGATGCCGGAATAGCCGTAACCCGGCGACAGGTCCGTCGTCACATAGCCCTGCACGCCCATGACTTCGATAGCCCCCGCAAGGCCGGCGAGCCCGCCTGAAATGCAGGCCACCGTCACCAGGGTGCGGCCGAGCGGCACGCCTGCGAACACCGCCCCGGCCGGATTGAGGCCGGCTGCGCGCGACTGCATGCCGAACACCGTGCGCGACTGAACGAGATGGACTGCAACGGCCAGGACGAGTGCGATCATCAGTCCGATATGGAGGCGGGATCGGGCGAAAAGCTTTGGCAGGACCGCTGCGTCGGCAACCGGTTGGGACTGCGGCCATCCGAAGCCCATCGGGTCCTTGAGTGGTCCGTCGATCAGCATGGAGACGAAGAGCACGGCGACGAAATTGAGGAGAAGCGTGGTGACGACCTCGTCGACCGAAAAGCGCAGCCTCAGCCAAAGCGGCACGAGCAGCAGGACGATGCCGGCTGCCGCGCCGACGACGAGAAGCAGCGGAATCTGGAGGGGCGAGGGGAGGCCGCCGAAAAGGTGCGAACTGGCGGCGGCGACGGCAATCGCTCCGAGATAGAACTGACCCTCGGCGCCGATGTTCCAGAGCCTCGCGCGAAACGCGACCGCCGCGGCAAGGCCCGTCAGGATGAGCGGGCTGGCGCGGGTCAAGGTTTCGGTCGCCGAAAGCCGCGAGCCGAAGGCGCCGACGAGAATGCGCCAATAGGCTTCCATGACCGGGGCACCGGCGATAGCGATGAGCAGGCCGGCGAGCGCCAGCGCGCAGAGGATCGCAAGCACGGGTGTCGCGATCACCAGGGCGAGCGAACGATGTTCGCGTCGTTCAAAACGCATGCGGAACCTCGTGCTCTTCATTCCATTCGCCGGCCATCATCAGGCCGAGTTTCGTGGCACTGGCGCTGTCGGCGGCGATCGGAGGCGAAAGCCGCCCGTTGACGATGGCCTGAATGCGGTCGGCGAGCGCCATGACTTCTTCCAGATCCTCGGAGATGAGGAGCACCGCGGTTCCCGCACGCCGCGCTTCGAGCAGCCGCTCGTGCACCGCGGCGACAGCCCCTTCGTCGAGCCCCCGCGCCGGCTGCGCCGCGAGCAGGATGCGCGGTCGGTCGATCAGATTGCGCCCGAGGATGAGTTTCTGCATGTTGCCGCCCGAGAGCAGCCGCGTGCGCGTCGTCGGCCGTCCGCCGCGCACGTCGAAGGCATCGATGATCTGGCCGGCGAATGCCTGGCCGGACGGCCGATCGACGAGGCCGTAGCGCGAAAATCGCGGCAGGCGCTCGAGAACGGCGTTTTCCCAAATGGCCATTTCGCCGATAGCGCCTTCCTTGTTGCGATCTTCCGGAATGCGGCCGATCCCCGCTCGGACGGCGCCATCAACCGTGAGGTCGCCGATCGGCTCCCCGAACAGCAGGAGTTCGCCCTTGTCGCGCCGCGCCGTACCCGACAGGAGATGCGCCAGCGTCGTCTGGCCGTTGCCGGAAACTCCGATAATGCCGAGAATCTCGCCCGCGCGGAGGCTGAAATCGATGGACTTCAGCCGTTCGACGCCGTCGATGCTGACGCTCACATCCGCGACATCAAGCACCACCTCGCCGGGCGTCGAGGGATCGCGCACCGGCCGGGCAACCTTGCGGCCGACCATCAGTTCGGCAAGCTCGGCCTTGTTCGTCTCTTTCGCAAGACGCTCGGCCACCTTGCGGCCGCCGCGCAGCACGACGATCCTGTCGGCCGCGGCCATGACCTCGTCCAGCTTGTGTGAAATGAAGATCAGCGAAAGCCCCTCGCGCGCCATGTCCTTCAGTGTCGAGAACAGCCGCTCGGCCTCCAGATTCGTCAGCACCGCCGTCGGCTCGTCGAGCACCAGGATATGTGCGTCGTTGTAGAGCGCCTTCAGGATCTCGACGCGCTGCTGCTCGCCGACCGAGAGGTCGCCGACGCGCGCGTCCGGCTCCACCGTCAGGCCGAACCGCTGGCAAATGTGGTGCAGCTTCCGCCGTGCCGCGCTGGTGCCGGATCGGAGGTGCCAGAGGCGTTCGGTGCCGGCCATAACGTTTTCCAGCACCGTAAGGTTGGGGGCGAGCGAGAAATGCTGATGCACCATGCCGATGCCGGCGCGGATCGCCGCGCGTGGCTTGCCCGGAGGCAGTTCCCGTCCCTCGACCAGTACCTTGCCGCTGTCCGGCACATAATGGCCGAACAGGATGCTCATCAGCGTGGTCTTGCCGGCGCCGTTTTCGCCGAGGAGGGCGACGACCTCGCCCTTTCCGAGGCTCAGCGAGATGTCGTCATTGGCGAGATTGTCACCGAAGCGCTTGCTGACGCTGCAAATGTCGAGAATGGCTTCGCTCATTCCGGAATTCCCGCGACCGCGAAACGGTGCTGCCAGCGGCCCTCTCTTTCCAGGCGTGCCGCAAGCTCGATGAGGAGGCGGTCGCCGCCCATGGGCGCCAGAATCTGCACCGGCAGCGGCAATCCGGCGTCATCCGCGCCGAAGGGGAGCGTGAGGGCCGGAAAACCGGTCGCATTGGCGAGTGTGGCGAGTGGCGCAAACGCGGTCATGCGGCGAATCTGAAGGTCGATATCGTCGTGGTCGAAAGGAAAGGATCCGATCGGAAGGGGTGCCGACGCAAGCATGGGCGTCAGGATACAGTCTACCCGGTCGAAAAGCGACCAGACCGCGTGGCTCGCATGGACGGCGTCGTCAAGTGTCGCCCAGAGCGCGGTCGCCTCGAGTTGCGATCCATGGTTGATGAAAGCCTGCGTCAGCCGTTCGGCGCGCCCGGCATCGAGACCGGCGGAAACGACGAAATTGGCAAGGTTGACGGCAATGATGTCGCGCAGAGCCCGGCCGCTCGTCGCAACGCATGCGGCAAACGCATCCCAATACATCTTAACGACGCTGTGGCCATCCGCCTCCAGTGCGCGCGCGGCCTCTTCGACAGCCTCGCTGCGCGCCGGTTCGGTCGGGTATTGGTCGCCGGTCTCGAGAAGAAGGCCGACACGTAAGGGGCCGGACGGGGAGGGGGCGAACCACGGATCGGCAAACGGCCCTCTGGCGCGTCCGGCTGCCGCGTTGAAGATCGCCGCCAGGTCGCGGACGGAGCGGCACAGCGCCAGTTCACTGGCGATGCCGCCGAGATGATTGCCGAAGGATGGTCCAGCCGCCATCGCACCCCGGCTCGCCTTGAGGCCGAGGAGACCGCAACATGCCGCGGGGACGCGAATCGACCCGCCGGCGTCGGTTGCATGGGCGATCGCCACGATGCCCGCGGCAACGGCAGCCGCCGCCCCGCCGGAGGAGCCGCCGGGCGTCCGGCTCTTATCGAGGGGGTTGCGGCAGATGGGGCCGGCCGCCGGTTCGCTTGCGAGCGAAAGGCCCATTTCCGGCACGGTAGTCAGTCCGAAGAAGCAAAGGCCTGCTCCGCGCAGCCGCTCTGCCAGATCGCTGTCTTCCGCGACGGCGGCACGGCGCCCGAGCATGTTCGATCCGGCCGCAACCGGCAGGCCGGCGAAGGGGCCGCCCAGGTCCTTGGCAAGGCTCGGGACGCCGAGAAATGGTGGAATCCCCCCGCCGCCCGGCTGGTGGCGCAAGCGGGCGTCCGCATTCCCGGCCGCCGTTCGTCCGAGCGTAGGGTCGAGATGGACGATCGCACCGATTTCTGCCCATCGGCCAGTCGCCGCAAGGGATGCTTCCATCGCTTCGGAAGCGGTGAGGCGGCCCATTCGGATCGCCTCACCGAGAGAAGTTGCATCACCTGCCATAGACAAGCCGGTTACTTAGGCTCGTCAGTGATGCGTGGAACCTCGAAGGCGCCGGACTTGATCTCGGCACGCTTGGCTTCCATGGCCGCTTCGGCATCCGCCGGGGCGACGCCCTTGACATAGGCAACGTCGCTGCCGCCCTCCTTGAGCAGGCCGAAGGCGGTGTAGTCCTTGCCGACCGGCTTGCCGGCGGACACGTCGGCAATCGCGGCATTGAGGATCGGGCGGAAGCCCCAGAGCGCGTTGGCAAAGACCGTGTCGGGATAGCGCGGCGTGTAGTCGATCAGCGAACCCACGGATTTGAGCCCGCGTTCCTTCGCTGCGTCCGCGGTGCCGATGCGCTCGCCGAAGAGGATGTCGGCACCGGCGTCGATCTGAGCGAGGCCGGCTTCGCGCGCCTTCGGCGGGTCGAAGAAGGTACCGATGAAGGTGACGAGGTGCTTGGCATCGGGATTGACGGCCTTCACGCCCGCAGCGAAGGCATTGATCAGCATGTTGACTTCCGGGATCGGCATGGCGCCGACGGAGCCGACGACGTTCGACTTCGTCATCTTGCCGGCGAGCATGCCGGCGAGATAGGCGCCGTCGTGGTTCCAGGTGCCGAAAACGCCGAAGTTGTCGCCCGATTCCTTGCCGCTCGAGCCGAGAACGAAGGCGGTCTCCGGATAGTCGGCGGCGACTTCGCGGGCCTGTTTTTCAACGGCATAGGCTTCGCCGATGATGAGCTTTGCACCCTGCTCGGCATATTCGCGCATCGCGCGGGGATAGTCCGTGCCCGAAATGCCTTCGGAGAAGACATACTCGATCACGCCTTCGGCGGCCGCATCCTGCAGCGCCTTGTGCAGGACCGAGTTCCAGGCGTTCTCGACCGGGGAGGCGTGGACACCAGCAACCTTGATCGGCGCGCTGGCGCGGACGGCCGGCGCCAGGGCGCTCACGCCAAGCACCAGGCCCGACGCAAGCACATTGCGCCGGCTCATCATCAAATCTCTTGTCATGGATGGTGTTCCCCTTTTTACCGATTGGTAGAATCTTTATTTTGTACAAAGTTTTGTCAAGCAGCGCGAATGAGTAGAAAAGCGGCAACGGAACACATGCTGGGTTATCTCGCAGAAGTTTCATATCTGCCGGGTGAGCGCGACAGGTGTCGTATTGCCTTCGCGGAACAAGCCCGACGTGCGTTCGTTTCCAACTTGCGAAGGAGCATCAAGACAGAAGTGCCCAAGGAAGCCTCCGTGTGCCAAGGCACATGTGAGGCTTCCTTGTGCGGGGTGGTCGAGCCGTCAACCCGGAGCTGTTCATGGAAGAATTTATCCTGTTCGCGTTGGTCGGCTTTCTCGCTCAGGTGATCGATGGTGCTCTAGGCATGGCCTACGGCGTCATCTGCTCGACGGTGCTTCTTGCCTTCGGCGTGCCGCCTGCCCAGGCGTCGGCGTCAGCCCATGCGGCGGAATTGTTCACCACTGCCGCTTCCGGATCGGCCCATCTCTATCACCGCAACATCGATTGGAAGCTGTTCTGGCGGCTCATTCCCTTTGGCATCGCCGGTGGCATGCTGGGTGCCTTCGTGGTGACCTCGTTTGACGGAGATCAGGTCAAGCCTTTCGTCACGGCCTATCTTGCAGTGATTGGAGCCTGGCTGCTTTACCGCTCCTTTCATCGCATTCCCACAAACCCGGTCAAGCTGAGGATCGTGGCACCGCTCGGCGCAACCGCGGGGTTCCTGGATGCCGCTGGTGGCGGCGGATGGGGACCCGTTGCGACCACCGGTCTGCTCGGCGCCGGTGGACAGCCGCGCTTCGTCATCGGGACCGTCAATGCGAGCGAGTTTCTGATCGCACTTTCAGTGTCTCTGAGCTTCCTGGCCACGGTTCTAACCGGTCACTGGGAACAGGCTGGCGATTTCCGCGATCATCTTACATCCATAGGCGGGCTGATTACGGGCGGCGTGCTGGCGGCGCCTTTTGCAGGATGGGTGGTCAAGGCACTGCAAGAGAAAACGCTTCTGCGGCTCGTCGGATCTTTGATCACGCTTTTGGCAGGCTATCAGACGCTCGAACTTACCGGGTTTCTCTGAACACCGGTTTCTCAGATGGCATAAAGCTCAATCGGCTTCTCAAAGCCCTTGAGGCGGTATTCTCGGCCCTCGCTTGCCGCCGTTTGGCTCTGCGCGCGCTCGCAAACGGCCCTGGTCACGAGGATTCGCCCCGCCTCGGCGGCGGATTGGGCCCGAGCGGCAGTATTCACAACCGTACCGATAGCAGTCAGGTCGCGGTGCGATCGGCCGAACTCTCCGAAGCTGGCCTCACCGGTGTCGATGCCGATGCCAACCCCGAGCTCACTTCCGTCCAGGCCGGCACCTTCCGCCAAGCGAAACTCACGGCGCAATTGGCATCGGCGCTGGATCTCCCGCGCCGCGAGCACAGCGCGCTCAGCGTGATCCTGGTGGGGGATCGGAAAGTTGAAGATTGCCATGATCGCGTCCCCGACCGTCTTGTTAAGAAGGCCGTCGAACTCCCAAATCGCCGCGGCACATTCATCGTAGAAATCATCCAGCAGCGACGAAACAATATCGGCCGAGAGCGATTGCGAAAGCGCCGTGTAGCCTCGCAGATCTGCAAAAAGGACGGAGACGTCAACAGTGATCTTGCGGGCTTTCATCACGCGCGTGAACATTAGTTCACAGATCGTGCAGGTATTCGGGTTCATCCGGCTCGGGCGGATGCCAAAGGCGCGGAAGGGAATGGAAGCCGGCCCGCGCAGGGGCACGGGAATACGCATCTGCTCCCAGCATCCCTTGCAAATCCTGGATTGAGACATGTTGCCGCCGCCCTGCTTGCGTGACGCAATGCGACTTTCGCATATATCGGCAACAAAATCTCCCGAAAACCCTCGGGTGTCTGTATTTGAGACCGCGACAGTCCGTTAGCCTTCAGACAGTTGTTCGGCTGTGGCCGCTATGGGTGCATTCCCCAAGGAATTATTGACGTACTTGAAAGCAAGTATGCTGATAATCGAGGCGACTATAACTAAGATGACGAGACGCATGAAAATTTACCATGTTCGTTGCACCGAGAAACTCTCTCGGAGACCTCGTTGTTCCAGCACCTCCGATTCGGTGGGAACGCCAACTGACTACATGAGCAGTAATTCATGGATAAGCCTGACGAAACCGGTGCCTGCCTTTTCGGCGGCAACCGATGGCTCTCACCTGTCCGGGCGACCTCTCGAAAAGTCTTTCCTCAACGATCCTGTGTTTGCGCGACAGGCAGATAGACTTTCGAGCCGACGTGCTCGCCACCAGTCAACGAGTTCCCGACCAGCAGGTAGGCTGATATTCCGAGGACCGACAGCAGCAGAATGCTTACGGGCAGTCCCGTTGAGACGTGATGTTCCGGTTCCTGATAATTCCATCTAGTCATTCGAACGTACTCCACTCTACACAAAGTGAGAACGAGCCACCGATGCAGCAGTTCCTGCACCGATGGTTGAACCTGGGTAACGATGTTCGAGGCGTTGTAACGAGCCGGCATTATACCATGCCGTCGCTGCCGCGGAGGGGTTATTGGCGGGGTATCATTCCGCCATGTTCACCGACCGTTCCTACCTATTTCAGGCGCGGCTGAGGCTGCAGCGGGGATGAGGGAAAGTGCGTGCGGTTTCAGGTCGCTGGAGATGCGGACTCACTCCGCCACGGTCCGCTTACCAGAACACGTCGTAAAGGGTAATAAAGACAATCATTCCAATGCAGACTGCTGGCGTCGACCTGATCGCGAAGTCGACTGGATTGAATTGGTATCCGAAGCTTTCAACATAAGATTTCATGACTTTTGTTTCCTCCCTGTGAGTTGTCTGGGACCCAGAACGGTCAGAGCACTTCCAGGAAAAGTGTCGTAACGGTATTCCGTCCGGACCGCTCGCTTCCTTCTGAAGCGACCTTCGCAACATTCGATCACGACCCGCGGAGCTTGTTTGACTCCACGGCAGCACGAATAAGTGCCGCCATACCTTAGTACTTCAGCAGCAGAGAAGGTTTGCGCCTTTGAGGAGTAGATCGATTATCGGAGAGTTGATGGTAGGACGTTAGAGCCACGCCCGTCAATGAGTACGGTTAATCGTTGGGGCATAAATATGGCGAAACCAAGATTTATCAAGGTATTCCTGATGAGAAGCCAGAAAATCAACGCGAATTTTTTCAACGTCTCCGGATTTTACTAGAGTGACGACTTCCCATATTCTTGGTATTTTTCTCACGGATGCCGATAAAGTTTCCTGCTTGGTCATTCAGGATTTTATTTTTACTTTGCAGCGGCAGACCGCCGAAAACGCTCTCGGCCACGAGCTTCGCCTCGCGCATGCTGCATGGCTGGGTTGCGAATTCCGCTCTACGATCGGAGCGAGACTGTTGTATAGTCAATTCATCGAAGCGATGCACCTCCTCCCGCAGAGCTTCGATATGCGAGCGACCTTTCCTCCTCCCGAGTTCGCTTGCGGGATCAGCGCTACTCCTCCTCCCGGAATGCTGATCGGTTCTTTTGGAAAAGCCTGCCGCACCTCCTCCCGCGGTAGGCTTTTTCGTTTCTGGTCAGCCCGAAGACTGCGTCACAGCGCCAGGGCGAGCTGCGGCTCGCTCCGATCGTCCACCGTATCGAGAGACGAGAGCGTGACCCCGAGCAACCGAATGCCTTTTGGGACTGGAAAGATTGGTGACAGGAGCAGCTCCGCGATTTCGCGCATTTCTGCGACGCTCGCTATCGGCGCGACGATGGTCTTGCTTCTGGTGATCTGCGTGAAATCTGCCCACTTCACCTTCAGTGTCATGGTCTTGCCGCGAATGCCGCTGGCTTCACAATAGTGCCAGACCTTGTCGATCAGAGGCTTGAGGCCCGCGCGGGCCGTTTCAAGATCATGAACATCCTCCCGAAACGTATCCTCGGCGCCGATCGATTTTCGGATGCGGTCGGGCTTGACCTCACGCTCGTCAATGCCGCGGGCGATCCAGTAGAAATACGGCCCCGACTTGCCGAAATGCTGCTGAAGGAAGGCGAGATCACGGGATTTGAGATCGGCGCCGGTTTCGATCCCAAGCCTTTTCATCTTCTCGGCCGTTGCCGGTCCGACGCCGTGAAACTTTTTGACAGGAAGCGCCTGCACGAATTCTGGACCGCGCTTCGGCGTGATGACGAACAACCCATCGGGCTTGCGCTGATCCGACGCCATCTTCGCAAGGAACTTGTTGTAGGAGACGCCGGCGGATGCCGTGAGGTGCGTCTCGGCCTTGATCCTGGTGCGAATCTCTTCGGCGATCTCGGTTGCGAGCCTCAGTCCCTTCAAGTTCTCGGTGACGTCGAGGTAGGCCTCGTCCAGCGACAATGGTTCGATCAACGGCGTGTATTCGGCGAAGATCGCCTGGATTTGCCGCGAGACGGCCCGGTAGACGTCGAAGCGGTGCGGAACGAAGATCAGGTCCGGACATTTGCGCTTGGCCGTCACCGAGGGCATAGCCGAGTGAACGCCGAACTTGCGCGCCTCGTAGCTTGCGGCCGCCACCACCCCGCGCGCCTCCGGATAACCGACTGCGACCGGTTTGCCTCGAAGCTCCGGATTGTCGCGCTGCTCAACCGAAGCATAAAATGCGTCCATGTCGATATGGATGATTTTGCGAACGCGGCCGCCGGGGGTGGGGGCAAGTGCCCCACCGCTCCTGTCACCTTCCTCTGGCTCTCCGCCCACCGGCATTCATTTCCTCTCGCTATAGCGCTGTCTATTCTACCCGAACCTCCATCGCCTTCTTAGCCGTAAAGTTGCTCGAAATAGATGTGGACGACCGCCACTCCAAAGGAGTTGCCGAGGGCGTGTGGAGACGAGCACCACGCGTCCTCGGCCTATCGCTGTTTTAGCTGATTTCCGGAAGCTCGTTGATCAGCTTGTCGAGCGTGATGGGATACTGCCGTACCCTTATGGCGGTCGCATTGTAGATAGCGTTCGCGACAGCTGCCGCGACACCGCAGATCCCGAGCTCGGCGATACCCTTGGCCTTCATCGGCGAGGACATCGGGTCGGTCTCGTTGAGGAAGACGACCTCCTGATGCGGAATGTCGGCGTGCACTGGCACCTCGTAAGCGGCGAGATCGTGATTGACGAAGAAGCCGCGCTCCTTGTCGACGACGAGCTCCTCCGACAGGGCGCCGCCGACGCCCATTGTCATCGCACCGATCACCTGGCTGCGTGCGGTGATCGGATTGAGGATCCGGCCGGCGGCGCAGACCGCCAGCATTCGCCGGATCCGTGTCTCTCCTGTTGCGACATCGACCGCGACCTCGACGAAATGAGCGCCGAAGGTGGATTGCTGATGGGTCTTGGTGAGGTCACCAAATTCTATCTGGTCCTCCGCCACGAGCCCCTCATCGCCGGCAGCTTGCGCGAGCGGCATGCGCCGGTCTCCCGACCGGACTTCACCTTCTGCGAAGATCAGGTCGTCGGCGCTGTTGAAACCGAGCTTCTGCGCCACGGCTTCCCGCAGCTTGGCGCAGGCCGCGTATACGCCGGCGGTGGAGCAGTTTCCTCCGAACTGCCCGCCCGAACCCGAGGAAACAGGGAAGCGCGAATCTCCCAGGCTTACGGCGACCTTCTCGATCGGGACACCAAGCATTTCGGCCGCCGTCTGGGCGATGATCGTGTAACTGCCCGTGCCGATATCGGTCATATCGGTCTCGACGGTGACGATGCCCTCGCGGTCGAGCCGGACGCGGGCGCCGGAGTTCAGCACAAGATTGTTGCGGAAGGCCGCGGCCACTCCCATGCCGATCAGCCAGTTTCCTTCGCGCCGAGCGCCAGGTTGCTTGCTCCGGTCTCGCCAGCCGAAGCGCTCCGCGCCGGTGCGCAGGCAGCCGACGAGATTGCGGTGCGAGAAGGGCCGTTCGGGCTTCTCCGGGTCGACCTGGGTGTCGTTGATGATCCGGAATTCGACGGGATCGAGACCCAACCTTTCGGCCATTTCGTCGATGGCGATCTCCAGCGCCATCATGCCGGGCGCCTCGCCGGGAGCGCGCATCGCGTTTCCTTCTGGAAGATCGAGTGTCGCAAGCCGCATGGCTGTCATCCGGTTCTCGCCGGCATAAAGCAGGCGAGTCTGCTGGACGGCCACTTCGGGACCACCGCCCGGAAGGTCCCCGGACCAGCTTTCATGCGCGATCGCCGTGATCTTGCCGTCGCGCCCTGCACCGATTCTGATCCTCTGGATCGTCGCCGGGCGATGTGTGGTGTTGTTCATCAGGAAGGGGCGGGGGAGGGCGACCTTTACGGGGCGCTTTGCTTCACGCGCGGCAAGCGCCGCCAACACCGCATCCGCGCGCAGGAACAGCTTCACCCCGAAGCCTCCACCAATGAACGGCGACATGAGATGCACCTTGTCCTTGTCGATCCCAAGCGTCGTCGCGAGGTCAGTCCGCCACCAGTCGATCATCTGGCTCGATGTCCAGACCGTCAGGTCGTCGCCGTTCCACGCGGCGATGGAAGCGTGCGGCTCCATCATGGCATGCGACTGGTCCGGGGTGGTATAGATCTGGTCTAACTTGACGGGGGCTGCTTCGAAGGCGGCATCAAAGTCGCCCGCCCCGGAGTCTCCGCCGCCTTCCGGCTCGACAGCGCTGTCCTTCGCCGCGGCCAGATCGAAGGCGCCTTTTTCCTCGGCATAATCGACCTTGACGAGCGCGGCGGCGGCGCGGGCCTCCTCGAATGTTTCGGCGACCACGACGGCGATCGCCTGGTGGTAGTGCTGAATTTCGGTGCCGCCGAAGAGCTTGGCGGTGTTATATTTGCCCTTCTTCAGTTCCCCCACGCCATCGGAGGTGACGACCGCTATCACGCCGGGAGCATTCCTCGCGGCCGCGACATCCATCGACCTGATCCGGCCCTTGGCGATTGCCGAACCGACGATATAGCCATAGGCATAGCGGGTATTCGGATCATGCCACTCATAGGCATAAATTGCTTTGCCGGTGGTCTTGAGCGGACCGTCGATGCGGGTGATGGGCTTGCCGATTACCTTGCCCTGATCAATCGGGTTCGTCGTTGCTGGTGTGTCGAATCTCATCATCTCATCCCTTCGCTTCGACAAGAACCGCGCGCAGCGCGCGTTCGACAAGCGTGAGCTTGAAGGCGTTCTGTTCCGTCGGGCGGGCACCGGCAAGAAGCATTGCGGCCACCGCCTTTGCTCCGTTCGCCAGCTCCTTTTCGGCCGCCTCGTCACGCCATGGTTTCGGCGCGATACCGCCAACGGCGACGCGGCCAGTCCCATCCGGCTGCACGACGGCGCCGACGGAGACGAGCGCAAAGGCGTAGGAGGCCCGGTCACGAACTTTGCGATAGATCTGCTTGCCGCCAGCCGGCTTCGGCAGGACGACCGCGGTGATCAACTCGCCTCGCTCAAGGACATGTTCGATATGCGGCGTGTCACCGGGCAGGCGATGAAGATCTCCCATCGGGATGCTGCGCGTCGTGCCGTCGGCTCGCACGGTCTCCACGACGGCGTCGAGGGCGCGCATGGCGACCGCCATGTCGCTCGGGTGGCTGGCAATGCAGGCATCGCTGACGCCAACCACCGCAAGCTGGCGGCTGAAGCCGGCGAGAGCCGAACAGCCGCTGCCCGGTTGCCTCTTATTGCACGGCTGGTTGGTATCGTAGAAATACGGACAGCGGGTGCGTTGAAGCAGATTGCCCGCGGTCGTCGCCCTGTTGCGCAACTGTCCCGATGCCCCCGCGAGCAGGGCGCGCGACAGAAGAGCGTAATCACGGCGGACCCGTTCGTCGGCGGCAAGATCCGTATTGCGGACCAGGGCGCCGATACGCAGACCCCCTTCCCGCGTAGCTTCGATCCTGTCCAGACCCAGTCCGTTGACATCTACGAGATGTGTCGGCGTCTCGATCTCCAGCTTCATCAGATCCAGGAGATTGGTGCCGCCGGCGATGAATTTCGCGCCATCTGTGGCGGCCGCGGCCCGCGCCGCCGCTTCGATCGACGAGACGCGCTCGTAACTGAAAGCTTTCATGCCTTCCTCCCAGCGACTTCTGTGATGGCTTCGACGATGTTCGAATAGGCGCCGCAACGACAGATATTGCCGCTCATGCGCTCGCGGATCTCGGCGGGCGTGATTTCGGCCGGCGCCGTGAGATCCACGGTCACATGGCTTGGAATATTGGCCTTGATTTCATTGAGCATTGCAACGGAGGAACAGATCTGGCCGGGCGTGCAGTAGCCACACTGGAACCCGTCGTGTTTGACAAAGGCGGCCTGCATCGGATGGAGGTTCTCCGGCTGCCCCAAGCCTTCGAGCGTGGTGATGCTGTCGCCCTCGTGCATGATGGCGAGCGTCAGGCACGCGTTGACGCGGCGGCCTTCAATGAGAACCGTGCACGCTCCGCACTGACCGTGGTCGCACCCCTTCTTGGTACCCGTCAAATGCAGATGCTCGCGCAGCGCGTCGAGAAGCGTCGTTCGGTTATCGAGCTGAAGCTCCCGGCGTTCGTCGTTCACCGTGAATGTGACCTTCGTGCTCTGGGGTGCGGTGGAGGCATTGGTCTGCGCGTGACCGAGCGAGTGTGCGCTCACCACTGTCACGGTAGCGGCCGAGGCGGCGAGCAGGTCGCGCCGCGAGATTTCAAGTGCGCCAGGACTTTGCATATCCAACTCCATGTCTTGATGACGAAAGGTCTAAAGCGCGTCGCATCCCTAGGATTTATACGCCGCGCTTTAGGTCTTGTTGTGCATGCCGTAGTCGCAAAAACCGCTGCACACCTCTGGCGACATGCATTGGGACCAAGCGGCCGTGAGCCGCGAACGCGCAACAACCAAGCCCGAGAAATGATCCGGCAGGCGCGTTCACAAGTGAGTTAGGGCGGGTAGCGCGTGTGACTACCGTCCCGATCCCGATAAGGCCTATGAACGGAGTTCATGAATGGCGGCATTGAAGCAGGCGCCTTCCTAGAAGACGCGACTTGACGAAATGGGCATCATGTAACATAGGTTGTTACATGAGTGAGAGTGACCGCAGAATGAGATTTCCCAGCGTCAATGGTCCAGCTTTTACCGCGGCGCATGCCAGTTCGTACGTCGAAGGGACGTCGAGGAAAGTACCTGGGTTGGCCGCTCTCCATCGCATGACGTCGATGTTGGTCGCGGAACGTGCGCCGGTGCAAGCGCGAGTTTTGGTGCTCGGCGCCGGCGGCGGTATGGAGCTCAAAGCTCTCGCCGACGAGAATTCAGATTGGAGTTTTTGCGGCATTGACCCGTCGGCGGACATGCTTCGTGTCGCAGAACAGACGGTGGGACCCCATTTGCCGCGTGTCCATCTGCAGCAGGGCTACATAGGCGCCGCACCGGAGGGGCCGTTCGACGCGGCTGTCTGCCTGCTCACGCTCCACTTTGTTGGTCGCGCTCAACGTCTCGACACACTCGAACAGATTCGTCGCCGTTTGGTGCCGGGCGCTCCGTTCGTCGTCGCGCACATTAGTTTCCCGCAATCGGAACCCGAGCGCTCGACCTGGATCGCCCGTCACGTCGCGTTCGGCGGAACAGCCTCCGGCGAAGCTGAAAGTGCAAGACAGGCGATCGCCACGAAGTTATCGGTTCTCTCGCCAGAGGAGGACGAGGCGGTGCTTCGCAAGGCGGGCTTCTCGGATGTTCGCTTGTTCTATGCGGCTATGACCTTCAGGGGCTGGGTGGGATACGCCTGAATTCTCAACATCCTGCAGTGCTCATGGTTTCCCCGTCCGGCGCCCGCGAGAGAAGATCATACCGGCGTGATGCAGAACGCCGTCGATAAAATCTCCATCCGCGGTAAAGCCGGTATCGTCCCAATAATCGATATGCGTGCCCATCACTTGGTAGCGTCCCTCATAGGCGCGCTCACGCGTACCGCGGGCCTCGATATAGCGACCATTCGGCAGGAGCTCATGGCGGATGTAACTGTCTTCTGTGACCCAAAGGCCGACATAGGGGTGATTGGCCTGCATTTCGGCTTCCTCGGCTTTTACGGATTGGCATAGGAGTGCGGCGGTCATCAAGGTCGCAAAGGTACGCTGCACGGCGATCTCCTCGTGATCGGTGATTGCGGGATTATGCTGCGGCTGCGCAGGGCCGAAACAGACATTTCGGTTCCGGCCCCGACCAGCGGTCATTGGGAACGCGGCTCGTTGTTGTCGACAACCGCGTGATAGGCGGCGAGATCGAGAAAAGCTTCGGCCTCGACCACCGCTCCGTTCTTCATCAGGAATATCCAGACGAACTTATTTCTGTAAGGCGCTCCCGAAGTCGTGGTTGCCGATCCGTCGAACCGGACGATGACCGTGTCTCCATCGGCCCAGATATGATGCACCCTTGGCACCAGAGGGGTTGCGAGACGGCTGATCAGGGGAGCCGAGGCCCGCTCGACGAAATCCTCGACGCCACGGTAAGTGCCGGCCACGGGAGCGGAACCGTGGATTGTCCAGACGACATCTGGCGCGAGAAGCTCTGCAAAGATGTTGCCGTCTGCTCGCCACTTATCGAATGCCGCGCGCACGGTGGTTATATTCTGCGCCTCGATATCGGCCGTTGGCGCGATGGTATCGGCATGCGCCGGTCCCATGCTGGCCCCAACCGCCGAGGCGATCAGCAGCTTGCGGCCGCCGCCGGCGAGGCGATCTGTCATTAAGGAAAAGATCATGGAATATTCCTTTCGTCGGGACGCGGGAAAAAGCCCCGAGATCGGTTCGCGCCGGGTCAATTGCCCGATGCGGTCGGTCTGATCGTGATCTCGGTGGTGTCCACGCTCTGCGGGGCCTCGATCACCTGCCGGACCGCACGGGCGATGTCGGCAGGCTGAAGCGCGATGGCGCGATAGGTGTCCATCGCCGCCATGGTCTCCTCGTGGGTGATGGTTCCAGCAAGTTCGCTTTCGACGACGCCGGGATTGACGCAGGTGACGCGGATATTGGTACTCTCCTGGCGCAGTCCGTCAGAGATCGCGCGGACTGCGAACTTCGTTGCGCAATATACCGCGGCTGTGGGTACGACCGACAGCGCTCCGATCGAGCCGATATTGATGATCTGCCCGCTACGCTGTGCCTCCATGATTGGCAATACGGCCCCGATGCCCCAAAGCACGCCCTTGATGTTCACGTCGATCATGCGCTCCCACTCGTCCACCTTAACTGCGGCAAGCGGCGAGAGCGGCATGACGCCGGCATTGTTCACCAGGACGTCGATGCGTCCCCAAGTGTCGACCGCGGCCTGCGCAAAGGCTGCCATGGAGTGACGGTCGGTCACGTCCAGCACCTGCGCCAGGGCGGTACCTCCTGCGTCTCGAATCTCCGTGGCAATGGCCTCGATACGGGCCTGGCGGCGTGCACCCAACAATATTTTCCCACCGGCGGCGCCAAGCTCTCGAGCGATGCCCTCGCCGATGCCGCTGGAGGCGCCAGTGATCAGAATGACCTTGTCCATGGTGTACTCCGTCCTTTGAGTTGCACGGAGAAGATGGACTTTGATGACTGTCGCGGGTACCCATCGCTCACTGAACTCAATGGTTAGCAGCACTCTACAATGTTAGACATGAACCTTCTGCCGCTCTTCCTGGCTGTCGCCGAGGAGGACAACTTCCGTGCTGCCGCCGATCGCCTCGGTGTGACCCGCTCGGCTGTCAGCCAAGGAATGCGGCGGCTCGAAGATGCCTTTGGTACGACGCTCGTCACCCGCACGACGCGTTCAGTTCGCCTGACCGAAGCGGGGGAGCGTCTGCGCGAGGCTCTGTCGCAGCCCTTGTCGGATATTGCGACGGCGCTTCGATCGGGTAGCGGGTGATGAACCCCGCGGTCTCTTGCGGATCGGCGTCACCTCGATCGCCGAGCAATTCCTTTCCGGTCCGCTCATCGCTTCCTTTGCTCAGGCCCATCCCAAGGTGACGATAGACGTCACCGTCACGGACGAGGAGTTCGATATCGTGGCCGCTGGTTTCGACGCGGGCGTCAGGCTTGGCGAGGTGATCGAGCAGGACATGATCGCGGTGCCGCTGACGGGCGATCAGCGCGAGCTGGCCGTTGCTGCCCCCGCCTATATCGCAGTCCACGGCACGCCGGCGCACCCGCGTGAGCTGGTCCATCATCGCTGCATAGGCTGGCGGCGAGCGCCGAATGTCGCGCCCTACAGGTGGGAATTCGAGGAGAATGGTGTTCCCTTCGACGTGGCGGTCGAGCCCCAGATTACCACCAATGACCTGCGCTTCATGCTCCGCTCAGCCCTCTGCGGGGCCGGGATCACCTTTGCAACGGAAGAAACGTTCCGCCCGTTCGTAGAAACCGGTGAACTCGTCCCGCTGCTGCAGGATTTCCTGCCCCCATTCCCCGGTTTCTTTCTTTATTTCCCTCACCGCCGCAACATGGCGCCAAAGATGCGAGCTTTGATCGAGCATATACGGCGGTGGCGATAACCGGCGCTTCCGGCGCAGCGTCGAGAAGGTCCCACGCTCGCCCGAATTCCTTATCTTTTCTTTATGTGGTCGCCAAACCATCCCAATCGATAATTGACGCGGCGCGGGCGCATCATCCGGATCTTGGATCAATCTGGAGAGTGCCCATGTCCGATTTTCTTTTCCTTGCCGCCGGTATTGGCGGCCTTGCCGCGCTCGCGCTTTATGCGCGCGCCCTGAGCCGGCTTTAGGAGGGTCCGATGGCCGAGGCTTTGATCGGGCTCGTCGTCGCCGTCGCGCTCGCGGTCTATCTGATCGTGACGCTTGTCCGGCCGGAACGCTTCTAGAGCATTTCCGCTTTTCTCAGAACCGCGGAAACGCTCCAACCTTTCATTTTGCCGCAACTCCGCACGGAAAACCGCTGCGCGTTTTTCCTGGAATTGCTCGAGCGCTCCTTCACCCCACGGAGACTTCTCATGTCTGTCATCGGATGGCTGCAGATCAGCCTCCTTTTTCTCGCCGTTCTCGTCGTCGTTAAGCCGCTGGGGCTTTACATGGCTGCGGTTCTTTCCGGCGAACGCAATGTCCTTTCGCCGATTCTCCGACCGGTGGAGCGTGGTCTTTATGGTGCCGCCGGCATCGATCCGGCACGGGAGCAGGGCTGGCTCGCCTACACGCTCTCCATGCTCGCTTTCAGCATTGCGGGCTTTGCGCTGCTTTACGCGTTCCTGAGACTTCAGACATGGTTGCCCTTGAACCCGCTGGGCTTCGGCAACGTGCCACCGGACCTCGCCTTCAACACCGCCGTCAGTTTCGTCACCAACACCAATTGGCAGAATTACGGCGGGGAGACGACGCTCAGTCACTTCAGCCAAATGATGGGGCTGACCGTGCAGAACTTCGTTTCGGCCGCCACCGGCATTTCGATCGCGCTTGCCGTTACCCGCTCCTTCGCCCGCTCAGCCGTGCCGACGATCGGCAACTTCTGGGTCGATCTCACCCGTTCGACACTCTACGTCCTCCTGCCGCTTGCCGTGCTGGTGGCGGTCGCCTTCGTGGCGATGGGCCTGCCGCAGACGTTCCGCGCCTCGGTGGAGGCCACGACCCTCGAGGGGGTGAAGCAGACCATCGCTCTGGGCCCGGTTGCCAGCCAGGAAGCGATAAAGCAGCTCGGTACCAACGGGGGCGGCTTCTTCAACGTGAATGCCGCACATCCGTTCGAAAATCCGACTGCGCTTTCCAATTATCTCAATATCTTCGCGATGCTGTCGGTTTCGGCGGCGCTGCTCTACACATTCGGGCAACTCGTCGGCAACCGGCGGCAGGGCTGGGCCTTCATCGCCGTCACCTATGCATTTCTGATCATCGGTGTCGGGGTCGTCTATTGGGCCGAAGCGGGGGGAAATCCGGTCCTGTCGCAGCTCGGTCTCGACCCGGCTCTCGGCAACATGGAAGGCAAGGAAGTCCGCTTCGGCCAGGCGATGACTGCGCTTTACACGACGGTTACGACCGGGCTTTCGGATGGCGGCGTCAACGGCATGCACGGCTCGTTCACCGGCCTCGGCGGTCTCGTTCCGATGTTCCTCATGCAGCTCGGCGAGGTCCTGCCCGGCGGCGTCGGCTCGGGCCTCTACGGCATGATTGTCTTCGCGATCCTCGCGGTTTTCGTCGCTGGTCTTATGGTCGGCCGCACTCCTGAGCTGCTCGGCAAGAAGATCGAAGCGCGCGAGATGAAATACGCGATGCTCGCCGTGCTCATTCTGCCGGCTGCAATCCTCGGCTTCACGGCCATTTCAGCCGTCACGCCCTCGGCCGTCGCCAGCATCGGTACGCCCGGGCCGCACGGGCTCTCGGAAATCCTCTACGCCTATACGTCGGCCGCCGGCAACAACGGCTCTGCCTTCGGCGGGCTTTCGGGCAACACGCTCTGGTACAATACGACACTTGGCTTTGCGATGCTGCTCGGCCGCTTCGCTTATGCCGTGCCGGTGCTTGCCATCGCCGGCTCGATCGCCGCCAAGACGCGCGCCTCGGCATCCAAGGGTACGTTCCCGACCGATACGCCCCTCTTCGTCGGTCTCCTGATCGGTATCATCCTCATTCTCGGCGGGCTGCAGTTCTTGCCGGCGCTCGCGCTCGGTCCGATCGTCGAGCATTTCGCCATGCTCTCCGGCCAGACCTTCTGAAGGAACCAGGCATGTCAAACAAACCCAAGACCCCGAACCTCTTCGACCCGAAGATACTCTTCCCGGCAGCGAGAGCCGCTTTCGTCAAGCTTGATCCGCGCCAGCTCGTGCGCAATCCGGTGATCTTCGTCACCGAAGCCGTGGCGGCGTTGGTGACCCTCTTCTTCGTTCTCGATGTGGCAACCGACGGCGGCAGCCTGCTCTTCTCGGGCCAGATCGCCGCCTGGCTATGGTTTACCGTTCTCTTCGCCACCTTCGCCGAAGCCGTTGCCGAGGGGCGCGGCAAGGCGCAGGCCGACTTCCTCCGCCGTACCAAATCGGAGCTCAGCGCCCGCAAGCTTGTCGCCCCCGAGGGTCGGGAGACCAAGGAAACCCCCGCCACCATGCTGAAGGTCGGGGATCTCGTCCTCTTAGAGGCCGGCGAATTGATCCCGGGCGACGGCGAGGTCGTCGAAGGGATCGCCTCGGTCAACGAGAGCGCGATAACAGGCGAATCGGCCCCGGTGATCCGCGAGGCGGGCGGCGATCGCTCCGCCGTCACCGGCGGTACCGAGGTGCTTTCGGATTGGATCAAAGTCCGCATCACAACCGCCCCGGGTTCGACCTTCGTCGATCGCATGATCGCGCTCATCGAGGGGGCGCAGCGGCAGAAGACGCCGAACGAGATCGCGCTGTCGATCCTGCTTTCCGGATTGACGCTGATCTTCCTGATTGCCGTGGTGACGCTCTGGGGGCTTGCCGCCTATTCGGCGACCGTGCTTTCCGTGACCGTGCTTTCCGCCCTGCTTGTCACGCTGATCCCGACGACCATCGGCGGATTGCTTTCGGCGATCGGCATCGCCGGCATGGACCGGCTGGTTCGCTTCAACGTGATCGCCACCTCCGGCCGCGCCGTCGAGGCTGCGGGGGACGTTGACACGCTGCTCCTCGACAAGACCGGGACGATCACCTTCGGCAACCGCATGGCAAGCGATTTCCTGCCCGTGCCGGGCGTAACCGTGGAGGAGCTCGCCGATGCGGCGCTCCTCGCAAGCCTTGCCGACGAGACGCCGGAGGGCCGCTCCATCGTGGCGCTCGCCACCGGCGAGTTCGGGCGCCGGGCGTCCGAGGCCGGGATAGATGCGATCGTGCCCTTTGCCGCTGAAACCCGGTTGTCCGGCGTCGATCACGGCGGCCGTCGGCTGCGCAAGGGCGCGGTCGACTCGGTTCTGAGATTTGCCGGCCTGTCCGACAGCAATACCCCCCAGGAATTCCGGCAGGCGGTCGACCGGGTCGCCCGAACCGGCGGCACGCCGCTCGCCGTCGCCGACGGCAACCGGCTGCTCGGCGTGATCCACCTGAAGGACATCGTGAAACCCGGAATCAAGGAGCGCTTCTCCGAATTGCGCGCCATGGGGATCCGCACGGTAATGGTGACCGGTGACAACCCGATCACTGCCGCGGCAATCGCCTCGGAGGCCGGCGTCGACGATTTCCTCGCCGAAGCGACGCCGGAAGACAAGCTCGCCTATATCCGCAAGGAACAGAAGGGCGGCCGGCTGATCGCCATGTGCGGCGACGGCACCAACGATGCGCCGGCGCTCGCCCAGGCGGATGTGGGCGTCGCCATGCAGACCGGGACGCAAGCCGCCCGCGAAGCGGCCAACATGGTGGACCTCGACTCGAGCCCGACCAAGCTGATCGAGATCGTCGAGATCGGCAAGCAATTGCTGATGACGCGCGGGTCTCTCACGACCTTCTCGATCGCCAACGACGTGGCGAAATACTTCGCCATCATCCCGGCGCTCTTCGTCACCACCTATCCGGCGCTCGGCGTGCTCAACGTAATGGGGCTGGCGTCACCGCAGTCGGCTATCCTGTCGGCCGTCATCTTCAACGCGCTGATCATCGTGGCGCTCATTCCGCTGGCATTGAAGGGCGTCAGGTACCGTCCCGTCGGCGCGGCAGCCCTGCTTCGCGGCAATCTCCTCGTCTACGGCCTCGGCGGCCTGGTCCTGCCCTTCGCAGGGATCAAGCTGATCGACCTTGCCGTCTCGAACCTCAACCTGGTGTGATCATGCTCAACCAACTCCGTCCCGCACTCGTCCTGACCTTCGCACTCACCCTCATTACCGGGCTCGGCTACCCGCTTCTGATTACCGGCGTGGCGCAGGCGTTGATGCCGGCAGAGGCGAATGGCAGCCTCGTCCGCAAAGGCAGCGTCCTCGTCGGATCGCACCTCATCGGCCAGAATTTCGCCTCGGAGAAATATTTCTGGCCGCGTCCTTCGGCGACCGGCCCCGAGCCCTACAATGCCGGCGCTTCGAGCGGTTCCAATCTCGGGACGACGTCCGGCAAGCTGAAGGAGCGTGTCAGGGCCGACATTGAGAGGCTTCGCGCCGCGGGCATGGGGGATGAGATCCCCGCCGACGCCGGCATGGCTTCCGGATCGGGTCTCGACCCGCATATCTCGCCCGAATTCGCCCGGGCTCAGATCGCTCGGGTGGCGAAAGCGCGCGGCCTTCCGGAAGCGGGTGTATACGCGCTCGTTGACAGGGCAACGCAGGGCCGTCTGTTCGGGCTCATAGGCGAGCCGCGCGTCAATGTGCTAGAACTGAACCTTGCCTTGGACGCGCCGAGGACCTGATCAAGCTCGAGACGTTGCATGCCCCACAATGACCGCGACCTGAAGAGCCGCCCCGATCCGGACGCCCTGCTGGCGCTCGCCGAACAGGGCAAGAGAGGCAAACTCACCGTCTTTCTTGGTGCCGCACCCGGTGTCGGCAAGACCTTTGCGATGCTGACGCGTGCGCGGCGCCTCAAGGAAGAAGGCGGCGATATCGTCATCGGGCTCGTCGAAACGCATGGACGCGGCGAGACCGCTGCCCTGCTCGAGGGGCTCGAAGTCCTGCCGCGTCGCCAGGTGCTGCACAACGGACGGACGCTCCACGAATTCGACCTCGACGCGGCGTTGGCTCGGCGCCCGCGCGTCATCCTGGTCGACGAGCTAGCCCATACCAATTTCGGCGAAAGCCGCCACCCCAAACGCTACCAGGATATAGAGGAGCTGGTCGATGCCGGCATAGACGTGTGGACGGCACTCAACATCCAGCACCTGGAAAGCCTCTCGGACGTGGTTGCGCATATTGCCGGCGTGCCGGTGCGCGAGCGCGTCCCCGATACGGTTCTCAATCGCGCTGACGATGTCCTGCTGGTGGACCTGCCGCCGGCCGAACTGATCGAGCGGTTGAAGGAGGGCAAGGTCTATCTGCCCGACAACGCCAAGCGCGCCGCCGATCGCTTCTTCCGCCTGGGCAATCTGACAGCGCTGCGCGAACTCGCGCTTCGCCGGACGGCCGACCGGGTCGACGACCAGATGGTCGACTATCTCAGGCAGAACGCGATCGAGGGTCCCTGGGGCGCCGCCGAACGGCTTCTCGTCTGCATCGGTCCCGACCCTCTATCCGAGAAGGTGGTGAGGACGGCAAGCCGGCTCGCTTCGGGCCTGAATGCCGACTGGCTCGTGGTTTCCGTCGAGCGTGCGGAGGCGGAGAGCAGCGGTGCGATGCGACAGCTCGACGAGACTTTCCGGCTCGCCGAGCAATTGGGCGCCGAGACGCGCCGTATCATCGGCAACGACTTCGTGGAAGAAATTCTGAAGCTCGCAAGGCGGGAACATGCAACGCAAATCGTCATCGGCACGCGCCGCCACTATTTCCCGCTACGCCTCTTCCGCCGCTCCTTGCCGGACGCACTTGCCGCGCGGGCGGCCGGTATCGCCATCCACCTCGTCACTGACGGGAGTGCACCCGCCGTAAAACCGGCGGCCAGACGCAGCAGCGCGCTTCCGGATGGGTGGGGGCGGGGGGTTGCCATCGCGGCCGGTACGGCTGTAGCCGCGACAGCACTTGGCCTGCTGATCGAACAATTCGTCGTCCTGCAGAATATCTCGCTTCTCTTTCTTCTGGCTGTGCTCGTCTCGGCGACTTACGCGGGCTATGTCGCTGCGATCGCTGCCGCACTCATTTCGGTTCTCGCCTATAATTTCTGCTTCATCGAACCGGTCGGCACTTTTACGGTTGCCGAACCGCACGAAGTCTTTGCCCTCTTCGTGTTCCTCGCGGCGGCGATGCTTGCCGGGGGGCTCGCCTCCCGCATTCGCGAGCAGGCGAAGACAGCGAGGCGGCGGGCCGCCGCGACGCAGGCGCTTTACGATTTTTCCCGCAAGCTGTCCGGTACGGCAAATGCCGAGGACGTGCTATGGGCGGCCGTCACGCAAATCCACGCGACCCTTCGGCGCAACGCGGCGCTGCTGTTGCCGGAAGACGGAGATGTCCGCTTGATGGCGGCCTGGCCGCCGGATACGGAGCTCGGCCTTACCGACACGATGGCGGGGCGCTGGGCTTTCGAGAAGAAGGAGGCTGCCGGCAACGGTACCGGCACGCTGCCGAACAGTCCCTTCCAGTTCAGGCCGCTGATGAGCCCGCATGGAGTCGTCGGCGTCTTTGGTTTCCTCCAGGAAGACAAGCCGCTGGAAATAAACGAGGAGCGAGCGCTTGCCGCGATCCTGGACCAGACCGCGATCGCCGTCGACAGAGCACGTCTCTCGCGCGAGATCCTCGACCAGGCTGCGCAGCTCGAGGGCGAGAAGTTCCTCGCGGCGCTGCTTTCGTCCATATCCCACGACCTCAGAACACCGCTCGCGACGATCACCGGAGCTGTGACAAGTTTGCGGCAACTCGGCGAGCGGATGTCGGAGGAGAGCCGGGACGATCTGCTCAAGTCGATCGAGGAGGAGAGCGGCAGACTCACCCGCTTCGTTGCCAACCTGCTCGACATGACCCGCATCGAAGCCGGAACGGTAAACGCCAAGCGCGATTGGGTCGATGTCGCCGATGTGGTCCATTCGGCTGTGGAGCGTGCGCGGAAGTACTTCCCCGGCCGCGTCTTCGAAACGAGCATCGCTCCGGACTTGCCGTTGATCCGCGGCGATAGCGTGTTGCTTGGTCAAGTGATCTTCAACCTGCTCGACAACGCCGATAGGTTTGGGGGTGACGAGCCGGTCAGCGTCTATGGGCGGCGGGAAGAAGATGAGATCGTGCTCTCGGTGACCGACCTCGGTAAAGGCATCGCCCCGGCCGACCTCGACCATGTGTTCGACAAATTCTTCCGCAAGGGAAAGCCGGACGGCCGTTCGCTCGGCACCGGGCTTGGCCTTTCCATCAGCAAGGGCTTCGTCGAGGCGATGGACGGGCGGATAAAGGCGGAGAGCCCGGCGATGAAGCGCCGCGGCACGCGCATTTCCATGCGGTTCCCGGTGGCTGAAACCGGTATCACGGAGAAGGAGCGCGGATGACCGCCGAGCGTATCCTCGTCGTGGACGACGAGCCGCAGATCCAGCGCTTCTTGCGCCCGGCGCTCGCAGCCGCCGGCTACGAGGTGACAGAGGCGGCAAACGGCGCGCAAGCACTCAAGGCGGCTGTGACGGCGGCGCCGGACGTCGTGATCCTGGATCTCGGCCTTCCCGACATGGACGGCAAGGATGTGGTGGCCAATATCCGCGCCTGGTCCCAAGTCCCGATCATCATCCTTTCGGCGCGTGACCGTGAAAGCGAGAAGATCGCTGCCCTCGACCTCGGCGCCGACGACTACATCGAGAAACCCTTCGGGATCGGCGAACTGACGGCGCGTATCCGCGCGGCGCTGCGCCATCGCATCCAGATGGCAGGAGGCCAGGCGCAGCTGTCAGCGGACGGCCTTTCGATCGACATGGTCAAACGCGTCGTGACGCGCGACGGCGCGGCGCTCCGGCTGACGCCAAAGGAATACGACCTTCTCGTTATGCTCGCACATCACGCGGGTCGCGTGGTTACCCACAGGACGCTGCTTACCTCCGTCTGGGGCCTCGCCCACGGGGAGGACCTGCATTACCTGAGAGTTTTCATCGGTCAGCTGCGTGGCAAGATCGAACGCGATCCCGGCAATCCGAAGATCGTCCGCACCGAACCCGGCGTCGGTTACCGCTTCGTCGGCGACGAGGATTGAGGAGCTCGTGCAGCCGACCACATCGCCAATTCCCGGAAACGCGTAAATTCTCTGCAGCCCAGAGCAATTCCAAAAAATGAGCAGCGGTTTCCCAATTGCGGCAAAACAGGGCGGGGCACTGCCGCGCGGAGAACCGTGGATTTGGCTCTCGTCGCACTCCAACAAATCTACGGGACGTCTGAGGCGTTCATGTGCAGCCTCTCATTCGTTGGGCTCTGGTCTGTTACTTCGGGTCGTCGCGCCAGATGCGCTCGACGGCGATGAAGGTAAAAGACGCCGACCAGGCAATCAGAACGAGCCCATTCAGCCCCTCCAGGCCGGCGAGAATTCGCATGTCACCTGTCGCGTAGACATCGCCAAATCCCATCGTGCTGTAACAGGTCAGCGAGAAATAGAAGAAGTCTGTGGCGTTTGAGCCTGCCAGCCCCGCAAGAGAACCGAACTCAGGATGATAATGCATCCAGGCAAAAGCCAGAGCGTAAAGGCCTACGCCGAAGAGGTGAGCCACAAAGGCTGACCCGAGGAAAACGACCATTTCAGCTCGTTTTGAAAGCACTTTGCGTCGACGCAGGATCGCTACGCCGGTCATGATTTCAAAATGAGTGGCGCTCGTTACGATGATGAGTGCGGCGGAAAGCAGACAGACCAACACAATCCCTGGCACTTATCAACCTCGCCCTGTGCTTGCCGCAGTATGATCGGCGCCTACCTTCAAACGCACCAACTCGACTCGACGACGCTGGTACAGCCACCATAGCAGGACATATTGCGGATTGGGAGTTTCGGTCTATCGGGCCCATCCCTGTGTGTTGCCGTTGCCGAGGCTGACGGTGTAGGCAATAGCGGGTGTAAAGGATAATGCTTCCCGGGAAGTCAGCGCGGTCCGCTGAGCATTTCCCCTTAGCTCTAACGGGCACCCCCTTCGAAGCGCCGTCAGAGGACAGCCACTGCGGTGACCAACCACGCATTGCTGAACTCTACCGCCACATGGTGCGCATCCGGGCTGCGACATCGATGCGGATCTGCTTTGCGCTACGCTCGGAAACATTGGGGCTGGCGACTGACCAGTTTGCACTCTCGAAGAACTGAAGCAATGTCGCGGGGATGAAGCGTGTGCGGCTTGCGTAGACATGGCGGTCACCCTGCGCGTGCTGACCGCCGGTGAAGAAGCGTTGCGGCACCATCAGCGTCAGTTGGTCCTTGGCGCGTGTCATACCGACATAGAGAAGTCGCCGCTCCTCCTCCAGTTCGTGGCTGGTGCCTGTCGCCAGGTCTGACGGAATGCAACCGTCGACCACGTTGAGCATGAAGACGGAGCGCCATTCCTGCCCCTTGGCCGAATGGATGGTCGACAGGATAAGATAGTCTTCGTCGAGTAAAGGCACGCCAGCCTGGTCGCTCGTCGCGTCCGGCGGATCGAGCGTCAACTCCGTGAGGAAGCGCTCGCGGCTCGGATAGCCTGCGGCGATCTGCTCGAGTTGCACGAGGTCGGCCCGGCGCGTTTCGGCATCCTCGTGTATTCGCTCGAGATGCGGCTCGTACCACATCCGTGCCATCTCTATTTCCGTCGGCCATGCGGAACCGGGTTTGCGCAGGGCCTGCAGCAACTCGACCAAGGACATCCAGTCCGTGCCGCTCCTCGGCGGAGCTGGGACTTCGCCAAGCGCCATCAACGGCTCGGGATCGGCCGCAATCGTGTCCAGGATCTTGCCCGCGGTCTGCGGGCCGACTCCCGGCAGCATCTGCAGGAGCCGGAAGCCCGCGACGCGGTCACGTGGGTTCTGTGCAAAGCGCAGCACGGCCAGCATGTCCTTCACGTGGGCGCTGTCGAGGAACTTCAGGCCTCCGAACTTTACGAAGGGGATGTTGCGGCGGGTCAGTTCCACCTCAAGGGGGCCGCTGTGGCTCGAGGTGCGGAACAGGACGGCCTGCTGTTTCAGGAGCATCCCGGATTCACGATTGGCAAGCACCTGCTCGACGATGCAGTTCGCCTGATCGGCCTCGTCCTTCACCGTCAGCAGCTTGGGACGTTCAGCCGACTCGCGGTCCGTCCAGAGGTTCTTGGTGAAGCGTTCCCGCGCCAGGTCGATAACCCCGTTGGCGGCTGCGAGGATCGGCTGGGTCGAACGGTAGTTGCGGTCGAGCGTGACGATCTCGGCCGCCGGCGCGAATTGCTTCGGAAAGTCGAGAATGTTGCGGACCGTCGCCGCGCGGAACGAGTAGATCGACTGCGCGTCGTCGCCAACGACCGTCAAGCCGCGCCCGTCGGGCTTCAGGGCCAGCAGCACCGAAGATTGGAGCTTGTTGGTATCCTGATATTCATCGACGAGGACATAGTCGAACCGGTTGCCGATATCGTCGGCGAGGGAGGCATCGCTGACCATCTGCGCCCAATAGAGAAGCAGGTCATCGTAGTCGAGGACGTTCTGCGCCTGCTTGGCCTCGACGTAGCCGGCAAACAGCTCCTGCAACTGTTGTTCCCAGCCAGCTACCCACGGGTACCAAGTGCGGAGCACTTCATTCAGTCGCATTTCCGCGTTCACTGTCCGCGAATAGATCGCCAGACAGGTGCCCTTGGTCGGAAACCGACTTTCCGTCTTCGAGAAGCCGAGTTCGTGGCGTATCAGGTTGATCAAGTCGGCGCTATCCTCGCGGTCGTGAATGGTGAACTCCGCATTCAGTCCGATCTGTTCGGCATAGATTCTCAGCAACCGTGCGCCGATACCGTGAAAGGTCCCCGCCCATGAAAGGGCGTCCGTCATCATTCCGGAACTGCGGCCGAGCACCTGTGCGCAGATACGCTCGACGCGGCGCGACATCTCAGCCGCGGCCCTCCGCGAGAAGGTCATCAGGAGAATGCGGCGGGGGTCGGCCCCGTTGACGATCAGGTGAGCAACGCGATGGGCCAAGGTGTTGGTCTTCCCGGAGCCCGCTCCTGCGATGATCAACAGCGGGCCTGCTTGGGCGCCTTCTTCTGCTCCGATGCCATATTCGACTGCGCAGCGCTGTCTCTCGTTCAGTTTCTCCAGATGGGTCGCCGTCGCCATTCACGTACCTCGATAAGCTCTTTGATGTCCGGCCGCGGCCTTAAGAACGGAGGGGGAACATACAAGCCCGAGCGGCCGTTGGAAAGTGGGGCGTTCGCATGCGCATTTGCCGCGTTGTGCTCGCGAGTTCTTGCCAATTCCTGCCAAACCCTATGGTCTTGTCGCATGGGCACGATAAACATTTCCCTGCCGGACCAGCTAAAGAGCCTCGCAGATGAGCAAGTCGCCGGACGAGACTGTGGGACTAGCAGTGAGTATATCCGGGAATTGATACATCGAGACCAGGAACGCCTCGTACTGCGCAGGCGCCGGAGCCTCGTCGGCACGGACCGTCCCTGCCCACGCGGATTACTTCACCAGTCTGCGCGACCGGACCCGTGGTCTGCAGGGCAAGTGAAGAAAGTTTCCCCGGGGACTAGCCCGCAGTACCGCTTGTAAGTAATCGGCCGACGCCGCTTGGCCAACCGTCAAGCTCCAGGCGCACGGCTGCAAGCACGCCGCGTAAGGCACTGGGCGAGCGCGGACTTTCGTCAGGCGGTCGGTGCGGCGGTGAAAACCGCCAGTTGAGCGACGAAAGCGCGCTTGTATGCGGGCCGCGCTTTGCCGCGGGCCACATAGGCCGAGAGGTTCGGATATTCCTCAAGTATGCCCGAGCCCTCCAATCTGCGCAGCACCGTCACCATTAGGAGGTCACCGGCGCTGAACGCCCCGTCGAGCCAGTCGGCGTTGCCAAGTCGGCCGGAAAGTTCGCCCAGCCGCTCGCGGATGCGTTCGTCGATGAAGGGCAGGCGCTGCTCATACCAGGTCTCGTCTTCCAGGTACTCGGCGACCTCGCGATCAACGATCGGCGGCTCCACGGTGTTGAGCGCGGCGAACATCCACGTGATCGCGCGCGCCCGGGCATTCGGATCGTCCGGCAGCAGGCCCGCATGGCGCTCCGCGATATGGAACACGATGGCCCCTGACTCGAACAAAGCGAGATCGCCTTCTTGATAGGTAGGAATCTGCCCGAAAGGATGGAGCGCGAGATGCGCGGGTTCCTTCATCGCCTTGAACGAAAGAAGGCGAACGCCGTAGGGCTGGCCCACTTCTTCGAGCGCCCAGCGAACGCGCATGTCACGCGCCATGCCCTGGCCGCCATCGGGCGACCGCTCAAAGGCGGTAATGGTAATAGTCATGCTGCTCTCCATAGCTTGTCCGTCTTGAAGACGGCCGGCTAAACGAGATTCCGACACCCTGATACCATAAAGCGGAAGAAGCTTCTTGGCAGCTTCCGACCCAAGCTTCATAGGAGTTCTAATACCCGCTGGCGCAGAAATGTTGCCGTCCGCTCGGAAGCAGCCTGCCGATTTTCCCAGTCGTCCCTGACCTTGCCCAGATAGGCCTCACGCGCATGGATCAGCGTGCCAGCCTCCTGATCAGGCATCTGGTCTGCCGCCCATGTCGCTGCAGCATCCTTGGTGACGAAGTCGCCGGTGGTTGATGTACGCCACATGCGCGCAAGCGTCAGCAAGACGTTCCGCTCGTCCCCCTGTAGACTGTCGATCAATAAGGGGAGTGCATCGCGCATGGCGCGGCGAACTTGTTCCGGCGGAATCGAGGGCAGAAGCTCCTTTGCATCGGGGCCGAACAGTGGAACGGCCTCTTGTCGGGCCTGGGCCAGCACCAGCGTATTTTCCGGATCGGATATGGGAACCGGGAGTTCTTCGGATTCAAAGGCCTCCCGCAACCATTCGCCATAGATGAATTCAGCCCGAACAGGAAAATTCGGTGTGGCAATATCTGCCCGCAGAAACACCATCAGTTCGATGCATCGGGGAGTTCCGACCGCACGCGGATGACGACCGGAAATCCGCAGCAAAGCCGCCAGAAGATCGCGACGCTGTTCGTCGGCCAGGGGGCAGTCGACGATGGCGAGGAGGTCGACGTCACTCTGCGGTCGCAAGCCACCCGAAACTGCCGATCCATGCAGATAAACCGCAAGAACCGCCTCCCGAAGAATGCTGCGGATGGTTTCTGTCGCTGCCAGTGCCTGGTCAATCTGCTGTCTGTCCGCTCTCATGCTGGGCTCGATATTCTTGGAATATGGCAAGGAAGCGTACCAAGCTGTTCAACTGATATGAAGACTCCTGTGGTGCAAAGCAGACCTCCCACGCGCAGCCGGCGCCGGAATTGGGCGCAGATTCGTTTGGATCAAGCCGCGCTCGACTCGCCCGGGTCACCATCGCGCAGCCACTGCACGTCACCCGGGGAGAGCGTAACCGAGAAAGCATCCAGGCTGTGGTTGAGCTCGGCGAGCAAGCACGGGCCGATCAGCGGGATGACACGGCCTTTCTGCGCCAGAACATAGGCGAGCGCTATTTGAATGGGGTCTTTGCCGAGCTTGCGCCCGAGTGCGATCGCCCGGTCTCGCCGAGCGAAGTTGCCTTCGGAATACCAGGAGCGGGCGAGTTCCATATCGTCCAGCTTGCCGCGGCCTGCACGGTCGGTGAAGAAGCCGCGCGCCTGGCTCGACCAAGCGAAATTGGTGACGTCATTTTCCTCCAGCCAGCGCATCCAGGCGTCGTCCGAGGACGAGATGCAGCCAGCCCAGACCGGCTGGACCATCTCGGCCAGCGAGAAATTGTTGGAAAGCACGCTCGGTTTCGTCTTGCCCGCACGCTCGGCGTAGGCGATTGCCTCTTCGAAGCGTTCGCGTGTCCAGTTCGAACCGCCAATCGGGCCGCGGATGCGGCCGGCCGCCACCTCCGCGTCCATGGCGTCGACGAATTCGCCGACGGGGATGTCCGGATTGTCGCGGTGCATGAAATAGATGTCGACATAATCCGTGCCCATTCGCTCGAGACTGGTCGTCAGTTGCTTGCCGATCACGTCCGGATAGCACAGCGGACTGTGCGCGCCCTTGGCGATGACGACCGTTTCCTGGCGAACGCCGCGGCTGCGCATCCACTCGCCGACGAGCCGGTCCTGCACGCCATTGCCGTAGAGAAACGCCGTATCGACCAGATTGCCGCCCGCCTCGAAAAAGGCATCGAGTACGATGGCGGCGGATGAGAAGGTCGAAAACTCCATGAGGCCGAGCGCAGCAAGCGAGATCTCCTTCTGCAGGCCGTCGATGCGGCCGCTCCGCACGAGACTCGTCTTGCGGCCAAGCTTGTCGCCGCGCACCGTCCGGGTCCGCATGGTGTGTTTCTCGCCTTCGTATTCCAGACCGATCGCCGCACGCCACTTGTCCATCACACGCAGATTTCCGAGTGTATCGGCCCGGCTCATGCCCGGATATGCGAACTCCGTGCGACCCGCCCGGATCGCGTCGCCGGCGGCCTCGACCTCGAAGCTGTAGAGATGGCGCGGCTCGACGAGCGGGACTTCCTCCTGGCGGCCGTCGGCGTGGACAATGCGGATGATGCTGGTGCCTCCCTGCTTACCGCCCGCGAACCAGAATTGATCGACCTCGATGCGGCCTTTTGTGCCGAGGATCCGCAGCACGTTTTCCTGCTCGAGAGACACCGAGCAGGAAAGCTCGGCGATGATGCCATTCGGGAAGGAGAGGAGAGCAGAGGTCCACTCGTCGACGCCCGTCCGGCCAAGATGGCCGAGAGCCGTCACCTCGGTCGGCTCCATCACGCCCGATGACGTGCCGATGCCCGCAATAAGGCGTGCCATGGAGGTGGTGTAGCCGCCCACGTCCAGTATGCCGCCGCCCGCCATTTCATTGGAGAAGAGGCGCTGCCCCTCATCGAAGGGCAGCTTGGCAAAACCGAAGCTCGACTGGATCTTGCGCACGTCGCCGACCATGCCGTTCTTCACGAGCTCGACGATCCTGGCGGTCAGCGGGTGAAGCCGATACATGTAGGCTTCGGCCATGAAGGTGCCCGCCTTGCGGGCGGCCTCGAACATGGCGTCCGCCTGCGCTGTCGACAGACCCATCGGCTTCTCGCAGAGCACGTGCTTGCCCTTTTCGGCGGCCTTGATCGCCCATTCCGCGTGAAGCGGATGGACCGTTGCGATGTAGACCGCATCGATTTCCGGGTCGTCGATCAGTGCATCGTAGCCATCGACGATGCGCGCGCCCGGGAAATCCTCCGCAAGGCCGGACTTTGCCGGATTGCGGGCGCCGATCGCGACGACCTTTCCGTTGGCGCATTGCAGCGCGCCGGCGAAGAAGTCCTTCGCGATGGTGCCGGGGCCGAGAATGCCCCAGCGGATCCTGGTCGGTTCGTTCATATCGTACCTACTTTGGTTTGGTTTGAATGGATGGCCTTACATTGGAAACCCGCTCAAGGCGGTGGAAACACCGGCGGTGCCTTGAGGAACGTACGTCGGGACAGGCCGCGCTCAATCCAATTGAAAGTCACTCGATAATCCTCCCTGGAATGGCTCGATCAAGGCGCTCGCCCCGTCTCCTCCCAGGGCTGGCCGCCGGCAAAAAGGATCCCCGCGCCGGCGACGCAATGCGTCGCCTGCATTCACTGTAGGGATTTCTGCATTTCGGCCGATCGCGGGTGATGCCCGGTTGATCGGCGCGCTCAGTTATGCATAGTCGGGAGTACGAGGCAATATTTAATTTACAAAATAAAATAATATGGGCGACGTGAGAACCAAGGGTGACCAGAGCACCACGCGTGCGATGAACCGCCGGCTTATCCTGAACCTGCTCCGGCGCGAGGGCGCAAAGAGTCGTGCCGAAATAGCCGCCGCCACGGGCCTGAGTCCCGCGGCCGTGACCTTCGTGGTGAGCGACCTCATCGAGGAAGGATTGCTCATCGAAGGTCAATCCGTAGCCGGCGCACAGGGCCGGCGTCCGATTCCGGTCGCAATCGATTATGCGGGCGGCGTAGCGCTGGGCTTCAAGTTGATGGCAGGCAGCGTCGAATGCGTAGTAACTGATTTAGAGACGACACCGCTCGCTTCACTGCGGCTGCCGCTGCCGGCGCATGATCCCGATACGATTGCCGAGGCCCTCGCCGCAGCGGCGCCGAAGCTGGTTGCACTCGCCAACCGGCCGGCCGCCCGGCTCGCCGGGATTGGCATCGCTATGCCCGGGGTCATCGACAACCAGCGGGCGGTTTGTATCCGGAGCAATCGGTACGGTTGGGACAATGTACCACTGGGCGATCTCGTGGCGAGCCGGATCGGGGTTCCCGTTTGGCTGGAAGACGACACCAATGCCTATGCGATCGCCCAGCAGCTTTTCGGCCTCGGACGGCATTACCAGACCATGGGTGTGCTTGCGATCGGGGTAGGGGTAGCCTGTTCTTTGGTGCTGGATGGTAAGCTTTATCGCGGTGCGCACGGCGCGGCCGGCAAGTTCGGCCATTTCCCGCATTTGGAGGGCGGCAGACCCTGCGAATGCGGCAAGCGCGGCTGCCTTATGTCCTACTTCTCAGAGCCGGCGATGCTTAAAACCTGGCACGAACGCAGCGGCCGACCGGAGACGGACGGACGAGCCGAAATGGTCGCCGCCATCGCCGCCGGCGACAAGGCCGCTCATTCGGTCATGCGTGAAGCGGGTGAAACTTTGGGCCGGCACCTCGCCGGTCTGATGAACGTCATCGATCCGGAGGTAATCGTGGTCGGCGGCGAAGCAGTCGCCTACGGCGACGCGCTCTTCGGACCCTTGCGAGCGACCCTTGAACGCTTTGCATTCCGTCAAGCACCGCCTGTTCTACTCGATTGGGAGGACGATTCCTGGGCCCGGGGTGCCGCGGCGCTCGTCACTCAAAAGCTATTCGACTTCGAGACAACGGCGGGCAATGCCTGAGCGCGCCTTAATCGCGGCCTCGCACCGTAGCCGCCACGTCTTCCAATGCTCGCGGCGACCACTGCCACGATTTGCCATATGAAATGCAACTCGCGAGTTCATCCGCCGGTGATCTTGCCAGCAGGAGGTGCTCCCCTAGATGGGCAAGGATGGAACTTCAGGAAAGTGCAGTTGCTGCCAGTCGCATGAGCGCCTCCCCGCAGGTGCGGTATCAGCCGCGCAGCCCGGCTGTCACGGCCGAAGTGGAGCGCCTTCTCGCGGGCCGCACGCGTGACATCCGTCTCAGGGGTGAGCTCGGTCGCCTGTTCCAGGAGCGTTCGTGGTCGCGGACGGCCAAGATCATTCGCGCGTGGATGATATGGGTGACCTTGCTGGACGTACTGACGTTGGGTCTCAACGCGATCTTGCTGCCGAAGGCGGTCGCGCTGTCCATGCTTCCGCCGGCCTGCCTTCTCCCGCCCGCGGCTCTGGCCACCGCCTTCATCTGGCGAAAGCCGCGCGGCGTCTGGCTGCAAAGAGTGTCTTTGCTTGCAGGCTTGTTCCTCATCCTCCTGTCGGTTGCGCTGGTTGGCGTGAGCGCGGGCGGCGAGTTCTATGAACGGCACTTGAACATCATGCTGTTCGTCGCCATCACGGCCATCATCATTTTCGCAATTCCTCTGGCCTGGACGATGACCGTCGCCTCTTTCGCGCTCGGCCTTTACCTGATCTTTCAGTTGCAGAATCCGGGCCTGGAGAGGGGCAGTGCGGTGGCTGGGACGCTGTTTTTCGCCAGCGGGATTATCGCGACCGTCGTTGCCCGACGTACGATAACGATCCTCGCCCAGAAGACCTTCCTTCTCGAGCTTCGCGACATGCGGCGGGTGGCGGAGCTTGCCGACGCCAATGCCCGCCTCGAGCGCCTCGCCAAAACTGATCCCCTGACCGGGATCGCCAACAGGCGCTGGATGATGGAGACGCTCAATCGTCTCTGGAGCTCAGGCGCGGAGCGGCGGCCGGGTACCGCCATGCTGATGTGCGATATCGATGACTTCAAGAGCCTGAACGATCGTCTTGGTCACGCCGAGGGTGACCGATGCCTGGTGAAAGTTGCCGGGATAATTCAGAGCAGCGTCAGGCGAAACCGCGACCATGTAGCCCGCTACGGCGGTGAGGAATTTCTCGTAGTGCTTCCGGGCGCCAATGAAGAAGCTGCGGTGGCGACGGCTGAACGTATCAGGGCAAGCGTCGAAGCCGCCTCCCTCCCGAACCCCGCATCCCGTGTAGCGCCTTACGTCACCCTCAGCATTGGCGTAGCGGCGCAGGCGCCGGGTGAAGAGATCGTTGCGCCGGAGAAGCTTCAGAACCAGGCCGACGCGGCACTCTACCTGGCCAAACAAGCGGGCCGCAATCGCGTGGTGCTCTACCAGCCCGATCTGCCGACCGTATAGCGGCGCGACGAGAGCGGGATTAGGAAAGGTCCGCTTTGACGCCGGTATGCAGGTGCCGGGACGAGGCGCGCGGCGCGCAACGCACAGGGCGCTGGGCCTTTGTTGTCGCCGGGCCGGTCCAGAGATCGGACAAAGTGGCGCTGAGAGCAGAATCTCATTCGTGCGGATCCCGCTGAACAGAAAGAATTTTCCAAAAGTTACGCGATCGCGGGCCGGCCATTCATTCGTCGGCATCTGGATGCGTCCGCTTTTCGGTCTCGACGGGTTCAAGAAGAAATGACGACAAGGAACACGCTTCTTTTCGGTGCAGCGCTGGCGGCGACCGCCGCTGTGGCAGTCGATCACCACAATCATCCCGTTCCGCGCGCCCAGCCGGGGGTAATCTCCGACTCGGCAGGAGGGGCAGCGCCCTGTGCC